>JANYLK010000130.1 GCA_025357875.1 Granulicella sp. | reverse complement strand
TGGGCTGGGCGGCGGGACGGGTACCGGTGCTGCTCCGGTGATTGCGAGTTTGGCAAGTGAGATGGGCGCGCTGACGGTTGCGGTGGTGACGCGGCCGTTTGGGTTCGAGGGCAAGCGCCGGATGATGCAGGCTGAGCGCGGGATGCAGGAGCTGCTGGATTCGGTGGACACGCTGATTGTGATTCCGAATGAGAAGCTGCTGGCCGTGGCCAAGGATGCGGGGTTCTTTGAGAGCTTCCGGATTGCGGACGATGTTCTGCGCCAGGCGGTGCAGGGGATATCGGACATTATCACGATTCCGGGCGTAATCAATCGCGATTTCGCGGATGTGAAGACGACCATGGCGGGGATGGGTTACGCGGTGATGGGCACGGCGACGGGTAAGGGCGACAATCGTGCGATGGATGCGGCGATTGCGGCGATGGCGAGTCCTCTGCTGGAGGCGGGGGCGATCGATGGTGCGCGCGGTGTGTTGATCAACATTACGGGCTCGAGCAATTTAAAGCTGACCGAGGTGAATGAGGCTTCAACGATCATCCAGAATGCTGCGCATGAGGACTGCAACATCATCTTTGGCGCGGTTCAGGATGAGCGCATGGGCGACGAGGTTCGGATCACGGTGATTGCTACGGGGTTCAAACAGGAGATGCCCGAGCGGCGCGCGCGGATGCTGGCGGAGTCGACCTTGCCGGGAGCGGATTACCAGGTGCCGATTCGGTCGCAGAGTGGACGCACCGTGAACGGGCGTGGCGGGGATGCACCGGCGATGTTTGCGAGTGAGGAGAAAGAAGGACGGCAAGCTCAGACGACGGTGCAGGTTGAGGCGGCGCTCCCGGTTTCGATGCCGGTGCATAAGAGTGAGGTGGTTGCTAAAGCAATTGCGCCTCCTGCAGAGCAGGGGATTCGGCAGGATGGTTCGTTGCATGCGGGGCGTATCTGGGTGAGTCCGACTGAGATGGACGATGCGACGGGTTGGGCGGACGAGGCTGCGGTGGACGAAGACGTGGCGCCCGAGGCGGAGTTAGAAGCTGAAGCTGGGCGGACTTTGGAGATGGAAGAGGTGGCTGAGGCGGAAGATGCAGAGCCGGAGTTCGAACGCCAGGGCGAGCCGGAGTTGGTTCCGGTGGCGGCATCGGTGTTTGATGATGATTTTTTTCGGGCGTCGGTTCGCGGTGGAAAGGCGAGTGGGGATGGTTTTTCGGGGACGGCGGTCGGCTATCAGGAGCCGTCGGTCGGTGTCGAGGCTGGCCGCGAAGTTCGTTTGTTTGCGGGTGCCAGCGCATCGCACGCGGAGCAGCCAGAGACCGATGAACTGGATATTCCGGCGTTTCTGCGGCGGAGTCGGTGATCCTGAAGTGGGAACGACGTGCGGGATAAAAGAAGCATTTGGTTGGGTTTACATTTAGATCTCGTACAATAGACGAGCGGCTTGAAAGCGGTTGGATTGGCATGGCTACGAAATTGGGATAATTTGTGGTGTGCGGGAATGACACCTCCGAGCTATAGTCGGACTCGAAATGATGGAGTCGAATACTAATTGAGGCGTGTGTGGGGCATGCGAAACAACCCATGGCAAACCTTTAGTGTATCGGCGGGGTCAAAAAGAAGGTAAGGCGTACGGACCGAAGCACGAAGCGGACTTTAGGAATCGGGAATCGCACTAGTACTCGGAGAAGTTGGGTCAATGGCTTGTAAGTTGAATTGGAATACTGCACGTTTCTTCTGCCTGATGGTCGCAATTTTGAGCGTAGCGCTTATGTGCGCGGCGCCCTCAGAGGCGAGTTCGAAGGCGCGCGTGCATACGAAGGGCGCGCACGCGGCCATTGCGTCGAAGGCGGCGGCGGTGAAGTCGCGGTCTGGGGCGCGGAGTCCGAGCAAGGTATTGGCTGCGGCATCGCGGACGAGGGGTAGGGCTGCTAGCGTGAGGCCGGTTGTGTATCGCCGAATTCGGGGCAGTGCTCGGACGATGCTTGCGGTGCGACGCACACGACACACGTTCAGCGAGCGGTTCACGGCTAGTTCGTTTGCCGACAATTTGACGGCGGGCGACGCGACGGCCGGCGAGAATCCGGTTGTGCGGGCGGCGGCGATCGACGCGTTGGGCAACATGAATGGGACGGCGCTGGCGATCGATCCATCGAGCGGACGCATTTTGACGATGGTGAACCAGAAACTGGCGCTGTCGAGTGGCGCAGAGCCGTGTTCGACGATCAAGCTGGCGGTAGGACTGGCGGCGCTGGACGAAGGGCTGGTGAAGCGCGATACGCCGGTCAACCTGGGCGGCCACTACACGATGACGCTGACCAAGGCTCTGGCGCTATCGATCAATCCATATTTTGAGACGCTGGGGCGGATGCTTGGGTTCGAGCGCGTGAAGCACTACGCGAATATGTTTGGGCTGGGCGAGCTTGCGGGATACAACATTGCGGGCGAGCAGCTTGGGGTCTATCCCGACACGGCGCTGCCCGAGGCAAAGGGTGGGGTGGGGCGGATGTGCTCGTTTGGCGAAAGCATTTCAATGACTCCGCTGCAGCTTGGGGCGTTGGTTTCGGCGATTGCGAACGGCGGAACGCTTTACTATCTGCAGCATCCGCAGACGGCGGAGGAGATTGCGGGATTCGAGCCGAAGGTGAAGCGGATTCTTGATATTGCGCCGCTGATTCCGGAGATGCACGACGGTATGGAAGGCGCTGTGCAGTATGGAACGGCGCGGTCGCTGCGGGCTACTTTCCACGAGTTTCCGGTGCTGGGCAAGACGGGGACCTGCTCGAACAATGGGACGCGATTTGGATGGTTTGCGTCGTATGCGGAGACTCCGGCGGGGCGGATTGTCACGGTAATATTCCTCGAAGGTGGGCGGCCAACGTTTGGACCGAAGGCGGCGGAGTTAACCGGCGCGTTCTATCGCGGACTGTGGGATCGCAGCTACTTTGAACCGAAGACGGCGCAGATGGCAGCGGCGTTTCGAACTGGCCACGCTAATCCGTAAGGATCTATAGAGATAACGAATGCAGGTCAGGGGCTCGCGAAATGGCGGCACGATGCCCCGGCGTGGCGCGATTTGTTGTGATTTAACGCCTACTTCGTTTTTTCTTCGCCATGTTCCAATTTGGTGCTAGAATCCGTTGTGACTTTCCACCGAGGAGAAATAAGTGGCTGATGACCGCAACAAAGCAATAGAAACCGCACTAGCAGCACTTGAGAAGCAGTTTGGCAAAGGCTCGATCATGCGGCTCGGGTCGAAGGAAGCGGTGGTGCCGATTGCGGTGATTTCGACCGGGTCGATCTCCTTTGACGCGGCGTTGGGTGTGGGTGGTGTGCCGCGCGGACGAGTGATTGAGATATTTGGGCCGGAATCATCGGGCAAGACGACGATTTCGCTGCAGATTATTGCCGAGGCCCAGAAGGCTGGCGGGTTGGCGGCGTTTGTAGACGCGGAACATGCGCTCGATCCGGGGTATGCGAAGAAGCTAGGTGTAGATATCGACAATCTGCTGATCTCGCAGCCAGATTACGGTGAGCAGGCGCTGGAGATTGTGGAGGCATTGGTTCGTTCGGGAGCGATCGATGTGTTGGTGGTTGACTCCGTAGCGGCGCTGGTTCCGAAGGCGGAACTTGACGGCGAGATGGGCGATTCGCACATGGGTCTGCAGGCTCGGCTGATGTCGCAGGCGTTGCGGAAGCTGACGGGAACGGTCTCGAAGTCGCGGACGTGTCTGATCTTCATTAATCAGATACGCGAGAAGATTGGCGTGATGTTTGGCAATCCGGAGACTACGACTGGCGGCAAGGCGCTGAAGTTCTACTCGTCGATGCGGATCGATATTCGTCGGATCGGCGCGGTGAAGGAAGGCGATGTTGTTGTGGGGTCGCGTACCAAGGTCAAGATTGTGAAGAACAAGGTAGCGGCTCCGTTCCGCGACGCCGAGTTCGACATTCTTTATGGCGAGGGGATTTCGAAAGAGGGTGACGCGCTGGATTTGGCTGTGGTCCATGGGATCGTCGATAAGAGCGGCGCTTGGTATAGCTTCCAGGGCGAGCGGATTGGGCAGGGGCGTGAGAATGTGCGCGGCTTCCTGAAAGAGAACAAGGATGTGTTTGCGCGGGTCGACACGGAATTGCGGAAGAAGTTGGGAATTGGTGCGGCTAAGGTTGCTGCGGCCGCGGCGGAGGTTCCGGCAGTTCCGGTGAATGGAGCTGCGGCGGCGCAGGAAGTGGTGAAGGGCCGGAAGTAGGCACTGCGTGGGGTTCTCTGTGCGTAAAAGTAGGAACAGAAGCAGATTTCTACTTTGCGCTGCGGAATGACAGGCGTAAAGCTGCGGAATGACAAGAAAAGACGCCACGGCATCGGATGATAAATCCTGAGACCGTGGCGTTTGTTGGTGCGTCGTTAGGCTATGCGGTGATGAATGGTTTGCCGACCGGGATTACGATGCGGTTGGCGGTGGCATTGAGGACTTCGATGAAGGCTACGAAAAGGGCATCGAGGCCGGTGAGCAGTCCGAAGTAGCCGCCGACCTGGCCGCAGGTGAGCGAGCCGAGAGAGTAGCCAAAGTCTCCCCAGGCGAGCAGGAAGAATGTGATCCAGAGCAGGAGGAAGATGCTCCACACGGCTTTGCTGAGGCGGAAAGTGACGATCCAAAGCAGGAAGGTGAAGATTCCCCACATCAGGAGGACCGTGCCACCGGCGGATGGGGGCGGCGCGGCAAGCCAGCCGGCGCCGATGGTCCACTGCAGGAAGGCGAACCACCACCAGAAGAGACCGTAGGAGGTGAACGCGACCATGCCAAAGGTGTTGCCGACTTTGAACTCGAGGACCCCGGCGATGAGCTGGGCTACGCCGCCATAGGCAAAGGCCAGGGGTACGACGACAGGGACAGCGGCATGTGGCAGAAGACCCGCGTTGATGGCGCTGAGGACGACGGTGGTGAGGCCAAAGCCGGCGAGTCCGAGGGGGCCTGGATTTGCAACTTTTGGGAGGACTGCGAGTGGGACCGGGGTCTGTGCGTCGATGGGGCTGGACATCGATGAGGCTCCTGGATTGACGGTGAAGTGCGCTCCCCATCATACGCAGTCGGGGTATGTGGCGGACACCAGCGCGGGGAGATCTTCCGAAGTCGCGCTGGAACGCCAAGGGTACCCGACAGATGCGGGTACCCTTGGCGTTTGAAAGTATTACTGAGTTACGGTTGGTCGATGGGCTGGACGACATTGTTGGTATTGGGAGATGGTCCTGCGCCACGGCGGAGACCGCGAGTTCTGCCGGAGCCGCCGTCAGAGGGTGGGCCAGACGCATCAGGCGTTCCGGGACCGCCTTGCAGACCGAATCCACGGCGATCGTTGAGTTTGGTCCATTGGTCCGGCGTCAGGACGGTGCGAATGCCTAGGAGCATTCGGGCATGTGCCTTTTCCAGGTCGGCGCGGGACTGTGCGACTTTGTCGATCTGGGCCATGACTTTCGCAGAGTCGAGCGGGTTAGCGCTCAGCATCGGCTCGAGGAGGACCTGCTGCTTCTCGACATTGGCTTTGAGGTCGATGAGCTGAAGACGGCTCTGCTGGAAGATGTCGTCCATTTTTTTCGTCTGCTCGGGCGTTAGGGTAAGGCGCTGGACGACCATCGGATTCTTCCACCACATGCCCGGAGGCGCAATGTGGAAGGCTGCGGCCAGTGGGTCTCCTCGCAGTGCGCGCAAGCTTTGACTGTCATCAAAGTTGACGGGGCCATTGTGTCGGCCTTGCATCATGACGGGACGCATAGGGGCGTGGCCCATCCCCTGCCCTATACCCGCACCGGTCTGGTCGGAAGGCGGTTGTTGTTGGATGGATGCGGGCGGGGGTGCGGGGGCATTTGGCGGCGCGGGCGGTGTTTGTTGCGCGAGGGCGATGGAACACGAGAGGGCGATGGCGGCGAGAGTGAGACTGGGATTGGGAGTGAGTCTCAGGTTGCGAATTGTCATGGTTAGTCTTTCCTTTGGGCGGACGATTGTGTGGTGGTGGAGACGTTGGTGGTGGGATCGGCGAGTGCCTGCATAGGAGCGGGAACCGCGGCGGAGGTGTCGCGGTCGACCTCTTCAAGGAGGGCTTCGTCGGATTGCGAGGGGTAGTTCGCGACGGCGGCTGCGCTGGGGTTCAGTGGCTGAAGGGGGTGTCGGCGCGAGATCTGCGTGGGCACAATCGCGAGGAGAACGATTGCGGCTGCGGCGACCAACCAGGCAGGCTCCAGGATCGGGGAGACAACACGTCGCGACGGGAGGGTAATCCTGGGTATGCGGTGGATCTGGTTGTCTGCGTAGTCGCTGGTTGCGTGGCGGAAGAGGACGAGCGACTCACGCAGTGTGGCGAGTTCGGAGGCGCATTGAGCGCACAAAAGCAAGTGGGCTTCGACGGGAGAAGAATTTGATTCTGCGGCCGGTGTGACGTCGGCGAGAAGCTCGCCAAACTGGTCTTCCGTGAGATGCGTGTGGCCGGACGAGGCGATGTGGGATTGCGATGTGAGTTGAGGAGTCATAGCTTCTCCTTCGCGGTGGATTTTAGGGATGTGGGATTGTGTTGTGCGCGGACGATGTGGAGGGCGCGGTAGAGGTGACTCTTGACGGTACCGATAGGGAGGCCAGTGGCGACGGCAATCTCGGGGATATCCATCTCGTCTAGGAAGCGGAGCAGGAAGATGGTTCGTTGTCGTCCGGAGAGGTTGGCTACCGTCTCCCAGATGAGCGCGACCTGTTGCTGGGCGATGAGGTGCGATTCGGCTGAGCCTTGGCGGTGAGGCACGCTTGCAGCTACATCTGCGACATCAACTGCGAGGGTGGCGACGTGCTTCCAAAAGCGGAAGCGTCCGGTCCTGGTGTGGTCGCGGGCGAGGTTGAGCGCGATTCGGATGAGCCAGGTTCCGACGGTGCAATCTTCGCGGAAGCTGGCGCGAGCGGACCAGGCGTGGAGGAAGGTCTCCTGGGTGAGGGTTTCGGCGGAGTCGCGGTCGCGCAGGTTGGCGAGCAGGAAGCGGAAGATGCGGGGTTGATAGAGAGCGACCACGGTGTCGAGGTCGTCGAGCGGGGTGGTGCGAGCGTCGGAAAGGCCATCATGGGTAGCACTTGTTGACGGGAAGGTCTGGATGTCTTCCGACACGATTGTCATTCCTTGCGGCTGCAGAAGGGTTTGAGTTCGAACCGGCCATTCTGCGCGGCTACTAGAACAGACGGGGGTGGACGCGAGGAAGTTTACAGTAGCGAGGAATAATTCGTGGCGGGCTTTTGGTTGTGGCGCTGAGGTATGCTGCTCCTAATGCAAACTAAGGCAATTTATCCGGGAACGTTTGATCCGCTGACGAATGGGCATCTTGATTTGATTGCGCGCGGCGCGACGTTTGTGGATGAGTTGGTGGTGGCTATTCTGCGGAATTCGGATAAAGGAGTGCCGCTGTTCACTGTTGCTGAGCGACTGGAGATGATTTCGGAGGCAATTCAAAAATACTCGAATGTTTCGGTGACGACGTTCGATGGGCTGCTGGTTGATTTTGCGCGGGCGCAGGGAGCGGGGGCAGTTCTGCGCGGAATTCGGGCGATCTCGGACTATGAGTACGAGTTTCAGATGGCGATGATGAATCGCAAGCTCGATCCGGCGCTGGAGACGCTGTTCATGATGCCAGCGGAGAAGTACACGTATGTGAGTTCCCGACTGATCAAGGGCGTGTTCAAGCTGGGCGGGGATGTGACCGAGTTGGTGCCGCCGCTGGTGATGGAACGGATGAAGGCGAAGGCTAAAGGTATGCGGTCTGCCTAAATAAGACGATCACGGATTGGCAGGGATGAACCTGGACTAAGGGCGATTGCGTGCTTTATCCCGTTTGAGGGCCAAGCTACTTGGTTGAACGGAAGCGGTGAATGGGATGACTTTGCAGGAGCAGTTTGGGCAGATCGATATTTACGTGTTCGATCAGATTTTGCGTGGGAATATCGCGCCGGGGATGCGAGTGTTGGATGCAGGGTTCGGCGGTGGGCGGAATCTGGTTTATCTGTTGCGCGAGGGGTATGAGGTGTTTGGGGTGGATGCGAGCGCTGAGGCGGTGGCTTGTGTAAGGGATATGGCTGCTGTGCTCGCGCCGGGACTACCGAGTGGGAATTTTCAGGTGGCGGGGATTGAGGCGATGCCGTTTCCGGACGCATTTGCGGATGTGGTGGTGTGCAATTCTGTGCTGCATTTTGCGCGAGATGAGGCACACTTTGATGCGATGGTGCGTGGGCTTTGGAGGGCGCTTAGGCCGGGTGGGATGCTGCTCTGCCGGCTGGGGTCGACGATTGGGATGGAGTTTGAGCGAGTGGGGCGAAGGCTGTTTCTCCTGCCGGATGGTGCGGAGTGGTTTTTGGTGGATGAGGCGATGTTGAAGGGGCTGACGCGTACGCTGGGCGGGGAACTGATCGATCCGCTGAAGACTACTGTGGTGCAGGGGCATCGGTGCATGACGACGTGGGTGGTACGGAAAAAGCTCGCGTGAGCGGGCAAGGACTGTCGGGAGAGACCGGCGAACCGTATGGTTGCGGCCGGCTGCTTCGGGGTCCTTCGGCTGCGTGGTTCACGTTGAGGCTGTGAGCCAGTTCGCTCAGGATGACAGGTTTTGGGGCGGGTGGAGTGAGGGCGGTCGAGCTTTACTGGATAATCCACTCTTTCGATGGACCTAAAAGGGTGGGGGCAAGCGGGGAGTGGAGTCTTTATCTTGAGGGGGAAATCTGACAGACTGTAGGGGAGGGAGCTACGGCTATGAGCGCAGCAGGCATGAGCACAACGGCGACTAAGATTTTGACGGACCGGATCAATCGGATTGAAGTTTCAGCGACGATGGCGATTACGGCCGAGGCGTTGAAGATGGAGGCGTCGGGTATCAGCCTGTCCAACTTTGGTGCGGGCGAGCCGCACTTCGCTACGCCGCGACACATCAAGGACGCGGCGATCGATGCTATCGAGAAGAACTTTTCAAAGTATACGAACGTGGCTGGCGTGCCTGCGGTGCGTAAGGCGGTGGTGGATCGTCATGCGGCGGACTTCGGATCTAATTACGCGGTGGACGAGTGCGTGTTTACAACCGGTGGGAAACTGGCGCTGTTCAATGCGATCCAGGTGCTGGTGGACCACGGCGACGAGGTGATTTTGCCGGTGCCGTATTGGGTGTCGTTCAAGGACATCATTCAGTATGCGGGCGGCAAGGTGGTGCTGGTCGAGAGTGACGAGCGCGAGGATTTTCGCATTACAGCGAAGATGATTGAGGCGGCAATTACTCCGAAGACGAAGGCAATTATTTTGAATACGCCGTCGAATCCTTCAGGCGCTGTGGTATCGCCGGCGGATCTTGAGGCGATTGTGCGGATGGCTCATGCGCGCGGGATCTATCTGCTGCTGGATGAGTGCTACGTGTACCTGACGTTTACGGGCGCGCCGGTGAGTGGCGGGACTTTTACCGACTGCAAGGAGCATGTGGTAATTCTCGGGTCGCTCTCGAAGACGTATGCGATGACGGGATGGCGCGCGGGATTTGCGCTGGGGCCGAAACAGATTATTTCAGCGATGAGCAAGCTGCAGTCGCAGAGCACGTCGAACACGGCCAGCATGGTGCAGCAGGCTTCGATTGCGGCGCTGACGAGTTCTCAGGAATGCGTTGCGGAGATGCGGGCGGACTATTTAAAGCTGCGCGATCGCGTACTGGAGGGATTTAAGACGATTCCCGGGCTTACGTGTACGGTGCCGCAGGGCGCTTTCTATGTGTATCCGAATGTGAGCGCATTTATTGGCAAGGGTGGGGTCAAATCGGCCTCGGATTTGGCGTCAAAGCTGCTGACGGAGGCGCATGTAGTGGTGGTTCCGGGCGAAGCGTTTGGGACGGCTGAACATATTCGGCTGTCGTACGCGGTTTCTGCAGATGTGGTGGATGAAGGTGTGAAGCGGATGCGGGAATATTTTGCTGGGCTTCAGTAGTCGCAGAGTAATGACAGACAAGGGCGAAAACAAGGGCCGATTTCCTTCAGGAATGACAAACAAAGAGACAGACAAACAAAGAGGCAACGGCCGCACAGATTTCCACTAACATTGAGGTCTATGGACATTGCTGGAGGTAAGGCGGGGCCGCGTTTCGCTCCGGTAATTCTTGCTGGCGGAAGTGGAACCCGTTTCTGGCCGAGGAGCCGGCGGGCTCGAGCGAAGCAGGTACTGGCCCTTGACGGCGAGCGAACAATGATCCAGCAGACGCTGGATCGGCTGCTTCCACTGGCTTCGGCTGCCGACGTTTGGGTGATCACGAATGAGTTTCTGGATGATTTGATTGCGGAGCAGTTACCTGAGGTTCCTCGGGAAAATATTTTGAGTGAGCCGTGTGCGAGGAATACTGCCCCGGCATGTGCGTTGGCGGCGTTTTTGCTGGAACGTACCGAGCCGAATACGGTGATAGGGATATTTCCTTCGGACCACGTGGTGAAGGACCAGGCTCGTTTCGAAGATGTAATTCGAGCGGGGGTGACGCTGGCTGCGAGCGGCGATAAGATTGTGGTGCTGGGTGTGCCACCGACGCGGGCTGAGACGGGATACGGATACATTGAGCTGGGAGCTTTGGTCGAGGGCGCGGCGGGCGTGCCAGTGCGGCGGGTAAAGCGGTTTACGGAGAAGCCGGATCAGGCGCTAGCTGAGGAATTTGTTGCGTCGAAAAACTACTCGTGGAACGGCGGAATTTTTCTGTGGAGTGCGCGCACGCTGGCGAGTGCGATTCGCGAACATTGTTCGGCGATGGCTTCGCTACTCGAGAAGATTGCGGCGGCGTATGGCGGGGCAGATTTTGAGCATGTATTTGCAGATATGTATCCGAAGTGCGAGAACATCTCGATTGACTATGCGGTGCTGGAGCCGAGGTCTGCGAAGGGCGAGATGGGATCGGAGATCTACTGCCTGCCAGCGGATTTTGCTTGGAATGACATTGGTTCGTGGGCGGCGTTGGATGAACATCGCGCGGGTGGAGTGCCGGAACAGGCTGCCTGGGTTAATGTATGCGACGGAGCGAGCGAGTTGCCGGTTGAAATCGATGCGCATGGGAACTACGTTTATGCGCCGGGTAAGGCAGTGGTTCTGCTCGGTGTGAGCAATCTGGTGGTGGTGGAGACGGCTGACGCGCTGCTAATTACAACTCGGGAGCGCTCGCAGGATGTGGGCAAAGTAGTTGCTGAGCTGAAAGCGCGCGGCCGGGATGACTTGATTTAGCCGGATCGCCGGAAGCTCCGGCAGGAGAACGAATACGGAAATTCTAGCTTCGCCAGAAGGACGCTGTGGCGGGAGCAGGCGCACAAGGGACGACGCGATGGACGGTCGCGGGAAAGATGAAGGCAGATGAACGAGACGACGGTGGTGAAGTTTGGGACGGATGGATGGCGCGGCATTATTGCCGATGACTTCACTTTTGCGAATGTGCGGGTGGCTGCGCGGGCGATTGCGCATTATGTCCTGAAGCATGAGGACGCGAAGGCTGGGGTGTGTGTTGGGTGGGACACGCGATTTGGATCACGGTCGTTTGCGCGTGTCGTGGCGGAGGTGATGGCGAAGGCGGGAATTCCTGTGGCGTTGGCGTCGGTGATTACGCCCACGCCTGCGCTGAGCTATGCGGTGCGAGAGCGCAAGGCGGCGGGCGGGGTAATGATCACGTCGAGTCATAATCCGGCCGAGTGGAATGGAGTGAAATACAAGGCGAGTTATGGTGGGTCGGGCACGCCGAAGATTATGACTTCGATTGAGAGCTATCTGGATGAGCCTTTGCCGGATGCGGCGAAGAAGGCTCACATCGATGAGGTGAATTTTAACCCCGAGTACATTACGGCGCTGGCGCGGTTCGTCGATCTGCATGCAATCAAGGAGTCGGGCTATAAGTTTTTGATTGACAGCATGTATGGGTGCGGGCGTGGAGTAATTGCGTCGATCTTCTCGCGGCGGGAGATTCCGTTTGTGGAGATTCGGAACGAGTTGAATCCTTTGTTTCCGGGAATAAATCCGGAGCCGATTTTGCCGCATATTAAGGCTGCGCAGATTGCTGTAGTAGCGGAGAAGTGCGATGCCGGCCTGATTACCGATGGCGACGCGGACCGCATTGGCGCTGTGGATGAGCATGGCAACGTGGTGGACGCACACAAGATTCTGGCCGTGCTGACGAAGTGGCTTATCGAGCGCAAGCAATGGCCGGGCGATGTGACGCGCGCGTTCAATACAACGAAGATGGTGGACCGGATTGCGGCCAAGCACGGGCGCACGCTGCATGAGCATGGGATTGGTTTCAAGTATGTGGTGGACCTGATGCTGGTGAGGGAGATCCTGATCGGTGGAGAAGAGTCTGGCGGCGTGGGCGTGAGCCGGCACCTGCCGGAGCGGGATGGTTTACTGAATGCGTTGCTGCTTGCCAACGTGATGGCCGACGAGAAGATGACACTGGGCGAACTAGTGGCGGCGTTGCAGGCAGAGTTTGGCGAGCACCAGTATGGGCGCATCGACATGCATATTGACGAGGATTTGAAGCAGGCGGCGATAGCGCGGGCGAAGGCTCTGGGGGCAGGCGATACGATGGCCGAGATGAGGGTGCTTCGGGTGGAGGCGATGGACGGGATCAAATTCTTTCTTGACAATCCGGCATGCGTGGGAAAGGAAAATGCTGCGGAGACCTGGCTTCTGCTGCGGGCTTCGGGGACTGAGCCGCTGCTACGGGTGTACTGCGAGAGTTGCTCGACGGATTCGGTTACTGCGGTACTTGAGGCGGCGCGGACGTTCGTGCTGGCGGGTAGCACGGCGTGAGCGAGACGAAGACGAAGACAGATCAGATTTGCGTGAAGACCAAAGCGCTGCTGTTCGATATGGATGGCGTGCTGATCAGTTCGATCGGGTCGGTGGTGCGGTGCTGGCAAAGGTGGTGCGAGATGTATGGCGTGCCGAATCCAGATAGTTTTGAAGTTCCACATGGAACGCGCGCTGTAGATATTGTGCGGATGCTGAAGCCGGAGTTCGATGAGGCGCAGGTGGCGGAAGGGCTGCGCGTGATCGAGGAGATGGAGATCGAAGACACGGCTGATTTGACGGTGCTTCCGGGGGTGAAGTCGCTGCTGGAAGGGCTTCCGCCGGAGTGTTGGGTGATTGTGACCTCGGCGACACGGCGGCTGTTGCTGGGGCGGCTAGCGGCGGCAGGCCTACCGATTCCGGAGCGCTTTATCAGTGGCGATATGGTGGTGCGCGGTAAACCCGATCCTGAGCCATATATGCGCGGCGCGGAGTTGCTGGGCTTCCCGCCGGGCGAATGCGTTGTGGTGGAGGATGCACCTTCGGGTGTTGGCGCGGGAGTGGCGGCTGGATGCCGCGTGCTGGGTGTGCTGGGAACGCATGATGCAAGCGGTCTGCACGAGGCGAAGTGGATCGTGACTTCGCTGGAAGAGGTCGCGGTGACGGTGGTGGGGGATGAGTTGGAACTGCGGTTTTCGCCGGAGTTGGGTAGCTAGGGGGCTGGATTGCGCGGCAGGGTCATAACGCTGGGCGATGCTCCTGGTTGCGGAGAAGGATCTGCTCAACGAGGCGGAGGTCGGCTTCGGTGTCGACGCCGACGGTGTCATGGTTGGTGGGCTCGACGTAGATCTGTATACCATTCTCCAGGAAGCGAAGTTGTTCGAGGCGCTCCGTGCGTTCGAGTTGGCTGACGGGTAGTGTGGGAAAGCGGAGGAGTGCGGCCTTGCGATAGGCGTAAAGGCCGATGTGTTTCCAGTATTGAGGTGAGATGGCATCGCGATCGAATGGAATGGTGGCGCGAGAGAAGTAGAGCGCGCGGCCATCTGCAGCGGTGACGACCTTGACGGCATTTGGGTTCAGGATGTTTTCGGCGGTGCAAAGGACTTTCAAGGTTGATACTTCGACATTCGCCTGCGCGAATGGGCGGAGGAGCGCGGTGATATGGTCTGGGCGAAGGAGAGGCTCGTCACCTTGGATGTTGATGTAGATATCGGCGTCATGGAGTTGGGCTACGGCGTGGAGGCGGTCGGTACCGCTGGCTAGATCGGGTGCCGTAAGTTCAAACGGTACCTTAAGGCGACGGCAGAGGCCGGCAACCTCTTCGGAGTCGGCGGCGACGAGGATTTGGTTGAGTTGATGGCAGGCGCGGGCCGCGTCGACGACCCAGGCGAGGAGCGGCCTGCCAGCGACTTCACGCAGGATTTTGCGATGCAAGCGCGTGGACGCGAGGCGAGCAGGGATGACACCGAGGATGCGAAGAGAATGAGGCATTGGGGCGATTGGTAGCGGCGAGGGGCTTACAAATGGCTTAAGCGGATTTCCTTTCGGCATGACAGGCGATACGCGGCTTCACTCGGGGTGCCGTTTCACGTATCATAGCTAAGTTGTGCTTTGGAGTCCTGCGATCGGACTCGGGCGCAACTCCTGCCTTGGCAGCCCCTTTTTACACCCGGCGGTGTAGCTCAGCTGGTTAGAGCGACGGACTCATAACCCGTAGGTCGGCAGTTCGAGTCTGCCCACCGCCACCA
>JANYLK010000119.1 GCA_025357875.1 Granulicella sp. | reverse complement strand
GCGGACAACTATATGAACTCCACCTTCGCCAACATCCCGCGCCACCAGAGGATGGAAGCCCGCACCGCCGCCACTCTCGAGATGCATCCCACCGACGCCGCCGCCCGCGGTCTCGCCACCGGAGACAAGGTTGAAGTCTTCAACTCGCGCGGCAGTATCTCCCTGCGCGCGCAGGTCGGTGACACGGTTCCCGCTGGAGTCGTCGCCGCCCGCCTCGACTGGAACAAGCTCTCAGGCACGAACGGCCACACCGCCTCCAACGTCAATGCCCTCACCAGCGAAACCCTCACTGACATCGGCGCCGGCGCCACCTTCTACTCCACCCTGGTCGAGGTCCGCAAAGCGAGAACATCGGCCACATAGCCAAAGTAGCCGCAGGAATCTCAGCTCAAGGAGGCAAGCATGCCAAGCATCAAATCGAGGTCGATTCACTCCCCGAAAGCCTGCTGAGCGGAATCCGCGAGAACGGCCAAGAAGGAGAACTGCACCATAAAGGAGCTGATCCGGGAGGCACTAAGCCGCTATCAGGAGCATGGTCAACTGACCAACGGTTATCCTCAGGCCAGGATCGTTCGGACGCCTTGGAAGACTTCCTCATGAAGCACGTGAATCGCATCATCGATGAATATCGAGAGGATAAGCATGCCACAGAGGAAGCCCGGCCAGTCAGAGAGATGCCAAATCATTGAATCGCAGACTCTGTAAGCGGCGGTTACCGCTCAGAACACCCGGGGTAACCGCCGCAAACTCGCGCCGACCGGCACCGCTCCCATATAATCAAGCTTTCCCCATGGAAGCTTCCGTGGCGCTATTTTTCAGCAATGAGGGTGTGCGTATCTTTACCGTAAAGCGAGTGAGCGGAAATTTCCTGAGCATCAAGCCAAAGTCTGTGCGCACGCGCTCCAAAGCCACCCGCATTGTTCCGGCCATTGCCATCCTGTCTGTCTTAGCCGCGGCCCCATTTCTGGCCGCGACCGCACTTTCTGCCCAGGCGCTCTCTACGGTCCCCGCCGCCGCAACAGAGACCCCGCTTGGCTCCCAGGGCCTGTGCGAGCCCGAGGTCATTGGCCAGCGGCGCATCCCCAAGGATTCCGTGCTCGCCCGCATGTCGTCGCACCAGGGTGATCCCTATGATCCGGCCGGCGTCGAGCGCGACTTCAACTCCATCTGGAACACCGGCTACTTCGAAAAGGTACAGATCGAGCGGGTCGATACCCCATCCTGTATTCAACTTATCGTTTATGTCCGAGAAAAGCCGCACATCGCCTCGGTGGAATACCAGGGCCTCAATGCGGTCACCCAATCCGACGTGGATGAGCGCTTTAAGAAGGCCAAGGTTGGCCTCGTCCCTGAGAGCCAGTTCGATGAAACTCGCGTCATGCGCGCCGTCACTGTGCTGAAGGACCTGCTCTCCGAGCATGGACACCAGTTCGCCACCGTCAGCCCCGTCTATAAGACCATCCCGCCGTCGTCGGTAGGAATCACCTTCAAGATCAAGGAAGGACCGACCGTAAAGGTGGGCAAGATCGCCTTCGAGGGCAATAACAACCTCAACGACCGCATCCTGCGTAACGCCATGGTCAACTCCAAGCCGGTCGGGATACCCCACTCCGTGGTCCTTGAGAACCTGTTTGCCCGGACCTTTGACGCCAGCAAGCTTGACGAAGATACCGAACGCGTTCGCCAGGCTTATCTCAGCCGCGGATACTTCATGGCGCAGACCAGCGAGGCGCAAACCCACGTTCGCGACGCGGGTGGCCTCAACTACTTCACCCTGCGGCCCTCGACAGGCAAGCGCATCGATATCCTGATGCCAATTGAAGAGGGCGACCGCTACAAGCTGGGTGGCATCACCTTCAGCGGCAACAAGATGTTCTCGAACACCAAGGCCCTGCGGGCGCAATTCGCGCAGAAAGATGGCGAGTGGTTCGACGCGACTCTCTTTCACAAGGGTCTGGAGGCCTTGCGCAAGGCCTACGGCAGCCAGGGTTACATCAACATGGTGCCCAACCCTGTGCCTCGCCGCGACGATGCCAAAAAGCTCGTCTACTGGGACATCGACATCAACGAAGACAAGCAGTTCTACGTCTCGCGCATCGAGTTCACCGGTAACAGCGTAACCCGCGATAAGGTCATCCGCCGCGAACTCCTGCTGCAGGAGGGCGAGGTTTA
Source organism: Granulicella sp. (assembly GCA_025357875.1). Classification (GTDB taxonomy): domain Bacteria; phylum Acidobacteriota; class Terriglobia; order Terriglobales; family Acidobacteriaceae; genus Edaphobacter. The sequence goes on along the minus strand of JANYLK010000119.1, from coordinate 40,586 downwards.
CAGCAGCCAGCGCTGGGATATTTCTGTCCTGCGGCTCAACCAACTCGGCTACTTCGATGTCCTGAAGACGGAAGAAGACACCGAGACCCGTCAGAACGCCGATGAGGGCACCGTCGACCTGTTGCTGAAGGTCAAGGAAAAGGGCAAGAACTCCATTGGCGTCAATGGCGGAATCAGCGGACTTTCGGGCACCTTCATCGGCCTCAACTATGAGACCAATAACTTCCTCGGTCTGGGCGAGACGCTATCGGCGAACGCCAACGTAGGCGACCTATCGCGCAATCTTAGCTTTGGATTCAACGAGCCGTATCTGCGCAATAAGCCAATCTCGGTTGGCGTGGAATTGTTTACCCGCAAGACCGACTACAACCCGGCGAAGGCGTACTCCCTCGCGAATGGCGCAAGCTCGAACGTCTCCACCGCGCAGTCGTCCCTGCTGACCAACTACAACACCTCGACCACCGGCTTCACCGTGTCAGCCAGTGAGCCGCTGAAGCATCTGTGGTCCGCCCGCGGAGTCTCGCGCGTCGGCATCACGTATGCCCTTTCGAGCGCTACCGTCCAGACATTCAACGACAACACCCGAAACGTATTTCAGTCGCTGGCGTTCCGTTCTGGTGTCGAAGGCCCTAATCAGCTGAACGGCATCATCACTTCGACCATCTCGCCCAGCTTCAGCTACTCCGGCTTGGACCGTGCGGTAGGCCCGCACTCCGGACGCGATTTCAACGTATCCGTGCAGATCGCAGGCGCGGGTGGCAATGTTAAGTACGTCTCCCCGGTCGTCGCATTCCGCCAGTTCTACCCCATGAAGGGCATCAAGATTAACGGGGAAGGCCGCAACGTCCTCGGCATGCGCCTGCAATTCGCGCATGTCAATGGATTCGGCGGCGAGGTCGCACCGCCTACTAACCGCATTTACGGTGGCGGCGAGTCGGATATCCGCGGCTTCGATATCCGCGCCGCATCGCCTTACACCTTTATCCCGGTCAAGGTCGACTTCAACCTCACCAATCCCGATGGAACGCTGATTCCACGCGATCCCACCAACCCCAGTCTCGGCAACATCCAGATTCCGCTGCCCATCTACCGTCTGGTCGCCGTTGGCGGAGATACCCAGTTCACCGCCAACGCGGAATACCGGATCCCCATCGTCAACCAGGTCACCTTCGCCCTGTTCACTGATTTTGGCGTAACCGGCGACCTGCAACCAAGCCAGCTGCGACAGAGCGTTGCCGGCGCAGCCGTGCTGTCGAGCCCGCTATACGGCTGCCCCACGTTCGTCAACGGCGCTTGCTATGGCGGCCAGGCTGTGCCGTCCTTCTCCCCGCTCCAATTGAGAGCAGTGCCGGGAACCAACTTTGTCCCACGCATGTCCACTGGCGCGGAGTTGCAGGTCATCCTGCCCATAGTCAACGCTCCGTTCCGGCTCTACTACGCGTATAACCCGCTGCGGCTGTTCGAGAATGTTCCCCAGCAACTTGCGGTGGACAACGCGACCTTCCGCAGCATGTTCCCGAATTCGGGTGCAGGCCTCTTCAGCTATCAAGAGGCGTTGCAGCTCTATGGCCCGTCTTATCAACTCCGCGAACCCCGCAAGACCTTCCGCCTAACGGTAAGCACAACTTTCTAAGGGCAGGGTCGAGGTACAAGGTGCGCGGTGCCGGGTGCCCAGTTCGCGGTGCGCGGTGCCCAGTTCGCGGTGCGCGGTGCCAGGTTCGCGGTGCCCGGTTCGCGGTTCGCGGTTCGAGGTTCGAGGTTCGAGGTTCGAGGGAACGACCGGAGTAGCAGCGGGCTTTAGCCCGCGGTAAGGGCTTCAAAATGATAGGGGCTTCAGCCCCGGGCCTCTCGTCTTTTACGAGCAGCAGCGCGCTTGCAGGATGCTGAAATGCCGTCTTGCTTAAGGGTACGGCTTCAGCCGTGCCGCAGAAGCCACAAAATCAAGAGGGCTTTAGCCCCTGAGGTCCGCCTCCCGCGCGCCGGGCTTATGGACCATCCTCTCAATATCTCCCTTGCTTCGCAGGATCGACAAGCGCAAAGGCATCTCCGCAGGATTGCAGACAGTCACCCCATCCTTCGGACAAAGATCCATGCACGGCACATTGATCACATAAAGCGCCTGTTCCGGATGCTCCTTATTTCGTCGCTTTATCGTCTTCTTAAGTTTTGCGAGAGCCCGCAGATCGGGGTCGCCCTTCAGCTTTTTCTGGCATTTGCGACACGCAAGAATCAGCCTGCCATTCCACGGCGCTACATAGGTTTTCAATTCGCTCGCCATAGTACAGGGTGAGATGCGCGGCGAACCTGCTTCAGCGAGCCTCGAACCTGAACCTGAACCTGAACCTGAGCATCGAACCTCGAACCTAGTAACTCCGCAAGTACATCCGCATAATCCTGTCGTGCCACGTCAAGCGTTCTTCATCGAGCAGCGCCCACACGAATCCCAGTCCCAACGCGCACGCCGAAAACAGCATCGCTCCCAGCCTCCTGCGAACGGCTCGCCGGGTTGGGTTCTCATCGCTAAAGGTACACAGCCCAATTCGCGCGCAACGCATTCCGGGTGTTGCATCCGAGAACCAGAAAAATAGCGTGTGATACGTCAACACCAGAAATACCCACGCCACCCCGCCTATGATCCCAACTTGACTCGGCTGCATTCCCGTCTGGCTCGCAATCGAAGTCGCGACCACACGCGCGGTCTGAAACATTGACCCACTTGCGGGCCACGCAATCGAACGATCGGCAATCGCAACAAACGCCGTCGCAGACACGAGCACTCCGGCAATCACAATGCCCAGATCTATTCCACCTGCCATGATGCGGCGCACGATCGGTGCCGCCTGCACCGCGGGAACACTTCGGCCAATAGGCTCTGCAATCGCATCGCCCGCCTGGTCGACCTCGTGCTCAAAATCCGTGCGATAGTCCCTCTCCACTGCTTCGCGCGGCGTGTCCAGCCATATCGAAGTCCACTGCGGTGTGGCCACTGCGGTCTCATCCGGGTGCGTCGAGATCTGCGCCGCGTCCACCTCGAAGATGCGTAACTGGCCATCTCCGGGCGCCGCCTCGCCCTCCTCGCGCAGCGGGCCCTCGGCCAGTCGCGGCCGAGCTTTGCGTGAGGCCACAAGCTGTCGTGGAAACTCGATCAGATTCGCGGGTAGCGGCACAGGTGGCCCGGCCGGCTCTTCAAACACCGGCGCCTGGCGAAACGCGATCTCTTCATCGAGCGCAATCGCATCGTCCTCATTGCGGTATTCACGTCGATTCGTATGCGCCAGACTGGACGCGAGATTGGCTGCCCGATGTGTGACTCCGCGGTACTCACCAGTCGTCCCGAGAGCATCTTCATACAGCCGCACGGTGAGTCCGCCCGTCCGCGCGACAGGTGCAGCCGCCGCCTTCGCATCGTGCCGGCCTACGCCTGTTCCTCGCAAGTCGCTGGTCCCGCCGCGCCGTGCCGTGTCCACGTGCTCTCTCCGAGCCTCTTCACAAACAAGATCAGGCCACAGATTCAACTCAATGCTTGCAGCCTCGGCTGGCATCGCGGCCAGCGCGTCTCCGGCTGCATTCTCCGCCCCTGGCTGTACTGCGGCCGCAATCGCGCGTTCGTGGGCCACTCGCTGTATCGCGGCTTCATCGAACGCATCCAGGATCCTCTGCTGCGCATCGGCGATGGCCTGTGCGTTCATCGCCGCAACTTCAGCCGCCGCGCGTGCCTGCTCGACCGCGCGTTCCGCCTCAGCCGCTAGAAATGCGCGATAGCTTGGCGTGTGCGCGTAGCGTTCGGCCACGGTCGCGGCGATGCGCGCTGAGCGTGTGCTGCCCGCGCGAACAGGCTCAACCGCGCTTGTTGTTGCGGACGAAATTCCCCCACCGATGCGCCGCCCTCGATGCGCCGCCAACCGCTCGGCAACCTGCATCCGCAGCGCTTCGGCCGAAGCAGGATGCGTGACAGCCGGCGTCTGCCGCGCCTCTTCCACATCGGCCCGAAGCTTCGCAAAGGCAATGGTTTCCGAATCCACCGCAATCCCAGTAAACTCTGCCTCAGTTGTCGTGTTTAGCAGTGCGGCGCCCATTTTGCTCTTACCCACTTCCCGGAAATCGTCGAACCGTCTAACCTAAAAGTGTGGTGCGTGTGAAAACCCTGAACATCCGGCAGCCAAAGTGCCAGCACAACTCCAATTCGTCTGCGCGGCGTGAAACCACGCTCGCAGCCTTCCGGGTACCGCTCCTTGGACGCTCTCAGCAGCGCTCCAGACGACCCATCAGCGCCCACTTCTTACCTGCGAATAGCTTTAAGTTTGCAAGCAACATCTGCTTCTTCATAAGTATCACGCTGCTCAACGCAAATCACTCGCATCTCTTTGCGCAACAGGTGACGACTGAGGCACCTCCGTCGGCAACGGTGCAAACTCCCCCCGCCGAATCTTTAAACTCCATCGCAGAATCACCGCAAGACCTCCCCGATGCACCCGGCCAACCGCAGTATCCCGACGCCGTCCCCATCCCTCTACCCAGCACTCCTCTGCACATCGAATCGCAGACGCAGTCGACTTCCTCCACCGGCGTCGACATCCTCGACGGCAACGTCGTCGTCACCTACCGCGACCGTATCCTCCAGGCCGATCACATTGAATACTCCAGCGACACCGGCGACGTCACCCTCACCGGCCACGTCATTCTCACCGTCGGCGAGACGGACGAGCACATCGAGGCCAGCCACGGGACCGTCAATATTCGCACCATGAATGGCCGCTTCTACGACGTCACCGGCTCAGTCGGCATTCATCAGAAGACCTTCGACGGCGACGCAGCGGTCACTCAGCGGGCGGTCTATGCCAATGGAAACCCATTCCTCTTCACCGGCAAGCTCGTCGTCAAATCCGGCCCGCGCCAGTTCCACATCTTCAGCGGCACCATCACCTCCTGCCAACTCGCCCATCCCGACTGGCTGCTCTCCGGCGGCGAGTTCAGCGTCGAAGGCACCAAGGCCTACGCAAAAAACAGCGTCTTCCGCCTGTTGAGCGTGCCCATTCTCTGGCTGCCTTACGTCACTCATCCCGTCGACGCCAGCAATCGTCAGACCGGCATCCTGATCCCCGAAATTGGCTTCAACTCCGCCGCCAAGGGCAACACCATCGGCGAGCAAGTCTACTGGGCCATCAACCGCAGCACTGACCTCACCATCGGCACCATCTACTACACCGCGCGCGGATGGGAGCAGACTGCAAGCCTTCGTTATCGCGGCCTCGGGCAGAACTTCTTCCGCGCACACTACAGCGCTCTCCACGATCGCGGATACTATCCCGGCGGCGGCAAAGTCTACCTCAACCAGAGCGGCACCGATATCCTGCTCTCCGCGCGCCGCGATCTGTTCGCGGAAGGCGACTCCGCGCCATCTACGCCAGTCCGCGTCCGCATGGTCGCCGATGTCGAATACCTCAGTTCCTTCCCCTACCGCCAGGCCTTCTCGTCGAACTTCAACAAGGCCGTCTCCAGCGACGTCGTCTCCACCGTCTACCTCACGCGCGAGTGGAACGGCATGGCCGCCTCCATCGAAGGAGACCGCTATCAGGGCGAGAAGCGCATCGCGACCACCAAGCCGAAGCAGGACGAGCAGCAGGTCCACATCTTCCACGCGCCTGCATTCGAGTTCACCGCCACCGATCACACGCTTGGTTCCAGCGGTTTCGAGTGGAACTTCGATAGCTCGGTGGCGGCTCTCAAACGTACCCAGCCCAACTTCCAGACCAGCGGCATGGTCGAACGCCTCGACGTTCATCCGGAGATTGCATACCCCTTTGGCGGTGGCGGGTGGCGCGTGCGTCCAGCGATCGGCGGTCGCGAGACCTTCTATTCCCGCAGCCGCTTCCCAGCGATCCCAGGCGAAGCTCAGGTCGAGAACACCAACCCAATTAACCGCGCTGACGTGGAGATTCAATTCGACATCCGTCCCCCGATTCTCGAGCGGACCTTCGAATCGGGCTTCTTTAGAAAAGTTTTGCGCCATGATGCCCGCCACACCATCGAGCCGCAGGTCTTGTATCGCTACGTCCACGGCATAGGCAACTTTCGCGAGGTGTTGCGCTTCGACACCACAGACACCGCCAGTGATACCAATGAGTTAGAGTATGGCGCGACCCAGAGGCTATTCCTGCGACGCAAGGACAATTCACCCTGCCATGCCGCGGGCGACGCCGCGGACGCAAATGAGATCCTGGGCTCGGCCGGCAAAGAAGCCGATGCAATTGAAGATCCCGGCCAGGCCACCAACCGCGCCGACTCCGCTCCCCCGATCTGCGGAAATCGCGAGTGGATCAGTTGGCGGGTTGCCCAGAAATACTTCTTCGATACCCACTTTGGCGGCGCCGTAGTCCAGAACGGCCCGCGCAGCATCCTCGAAACGACGCTGAACTTCTCCGGCATATCTTTCCTCACCGGACCCCGCACCATCTCACCCATCATCTCCCGTCTGCGCGTGCGCACATCCGAGAAGACCGACGTCGAGTGGGATTTCGACTACGACACCTGCTCCTCCTCTGTCGCCGGCCTTACCAACCGCACCTTGCCCTGCCGCAGAAAATTCACCGCGAACAACGTTTACGCCGACGTCCACCAGGGAAACGTCTTTTCCGGCATCAGCTATGCCCGGCTCAACGCTCCCGCGCGGTCCTACGTCGAAGGCGTCCTGTCGGCGGTCGCGGACTTCAACCAGATGCGCGTCCTGCTCGGCTTCGGCAAGCCGACCAGGGCGGGACTGAGCGCAGCCGCAAACGCCGGCATTGACATCGACAGTGGCACCGTACAGTACGGGGCTGTCCAGGCCTCGTACAACTGGAACTGCTGCGGAGTCAGCGTCGAATACCGCAAATACGAGCTTGGCACATCTCGTAACGACAATGGTTACAAATTCAACTTCACGCTGGCCAACATTGGTAGCGCCGGCAATCTCCGCCACTCCGACCAGGTCTTCTAACCGCCCGCCCGGCGCACCCGGACAATCTACATTGAGCCGCTACAAAGCCCCTTGGACTTCCAATCCGTAACCATGGTCGTCGCAGGCTTTGCCGAAGAATGAAGCACCAGTATGATCCCCTTGCGGGTCTCGGTCCCGGTTGCTACCAGTTCCATAGGCACGCCTTCGGGGACCACAACGTCTATGCCCTTACGCCCTATTTGCTTGCCATCCGGCGTTTCCAAGCAGGATTCTCCCGCCTCCGTGTAGAAGGCTTCGGGGCCCGAATGGACGTGCGTACGGCTCACCGAGCCAGGCTCGAGAATGCCTTCCATAAACTGTGCGGTGTAAGCCTCATCCTGTTTCACCGGCAAAGGCCCGATCTGCGCGATTCGGGAACCCTCCGAGGTCAGCACGGGCTTTTCCCCCACGGCAAATAGCCACACCTTGCCGAGAGCCAGCACCACCGTACTATTGCTCGTGCTGGATTTTTCCGCGCTCTCACGCGTCGGATAGACATCAAGAGTCCAGAACACAGCGGCTGGAAGTTTGCCCAATGGCTTGTTCGCCACAATCCAGCATCCTTCCGGCTGGGTTCGCTCCTCGACAGCCTTACAGCTAATTAGCTTCTGCTGCTGAGCTGAGGCTGCGCTCGTCAAGAAAAGAGTCAGCCAAAACATCAGGGCACAACCGAGCCAAAGGCGTCTCGGCGACCGTCGATTGAGAGTCGGCATGTATACACCTCGTCAACATCAAAATACGGTGCATCCCGCGTAGTATAACCGCGCCGCTCACTACCGCTGAATCGCCGAAAAAGGCCGAGGTTCCACCCGGCGCAGTGGGGAGGATTCGACGTTCTCATGGACCGATTCGCACACATTGTTCGAATAGTCAGAGCACATCCCGTTGCACGCCGCACCACCGCCCACTCCCCTCCGCGTGAGATAATCCAATCTATGTTGATTGGGGTCAGGCCGCTGCGCGCGCTTGCGCTGGTCGTATTGCTGGCCGTCCTGGGCTGTCATGCCCAGGCGCCCTCTGCCACCGAGCCAGTCCAGGCTGGCGTCAAACTCTCACCCGAACTGGCCCGCAGGGTCGAGATCATGATTCGTAGCAAGGCCGAAGTTTCCAACGACTTCACCATCTCCGTTGGCGAGCCCACCAAGAGCGACATTCCCGGCTACGCGCAGATCGCCCTCACCTTTGCCGCTGAGGGCAAAGCCCCTAGGTCTGCGGCATTCCTCATCTCCAACGATGGCAAGACCCTCGCCCAACTCAATAAATTCGACATCAGCCAGAATCCCATGGATAAGATCTCCGCCGCCGGGCGTCCCGCGCGCGGTGGACCCGCCAACGCGCCCGTGCTCATCGTGGGATTCGACGACCTCGAGTGCCCCTACTGCGCCATGATGAACGCGGAGATCTTCCCCGCCATTCTTAATCGCTACAAGAACCAGGTCCGCATCGTCTACCGCGACTTTCCGCTGAACGAGATTCATCCCTGGGCCAAACACGCCGCGGTCGACTCGAACTGTCTCGCCTCCGCCTCCACCTCCACCCTCGGCTACTGGAACTTCGTCGATTACGTTCACGCCCATGCGTCCGACATTGCAGGAACCGAAAAGTCCGCCGTCAAGGCCAATCAGAATCTCGACAAACTCACCCTCGAAGAAGGCGCACGCCAGAAAGTCGATCAGGCAGCGCTCGTGGCCTGCGTGCTCAAGCAGGACAACAGCGCCGTGAATCAGTCCGTCCTCGAGGCCGAGGCCGACCCTTTGCGCATTGATTCAGCGCCCATCCTTTTCATCAATGGCGAAAAAGTGAATGGCGTCGTCCCCATCGAAACCATCTACCGCATAATCGACCGCGCACTGATCGCCGCCGGCCAGACGCCTCCGCCGCCTGTCGCAAAGCCTGCGCCCGATGCGGCCAAGCTAGGGAACTGATCAATAGATTTGGATATACAACCAGGCCAGACAAACCGCATTATGCATCCGCAACAGATTTGGAACGGAGAAACATGAGTAGTACAGCGACGATGACAGTGGCTAATCCCACCCTGGATCGAAATGTAAGAAATGGGTACGTGAGAACCGCGGCGGGCCTCTTCCCCCTAGCTCTACTGGTGCTCGCCGGATGCAATCATCAGCATGCGGCCGATGTGGTGGCTACCGTCAATGGACACGCCATCATGCGCGCCGACATGGACCGCATGTACCAGGCCCAGCTTGCCGAGGCACAAGGCCAGCAAACCTCGCCCGAGGGTGAGGATTCGCTTCGCCTCGGCGCGGTCAAGGAACTCATTACCGAAGAAGTTCTGCAGCAGCGCGCAGCCAAGATGAATCTGACGGCAACCGCGGAAGAGGTGGATGCAAAAGTCTCCGAGATGAAGGCACCGTATACTGGCGACCAATTTGCCGAGCGGCTCAAAGCCTCCAATCACACCCTCGACGATGTGCGGCGCGACATCCGCCGATCGCTCACCTTGGAAAAGCTGCTGAACAAAGAGATCAAGTCCAAGATCAGCGTGACGGACGCCCAGGTTAATAGCTACTACAAATTGCATAAGGCGGAGTTTGACCTGATCGAGCCGCAGTACCACCTCGCTCGCGTCCTGGTCACCAGCGTGCCGTCGCGCCAGCCCGGCAATCTCCAGGGCAGCAAGGCAACCACCGACGCTGAAGCGAAGAAGAAGATTGAAGCGCTGAAAAACCGGCTCGACTCCGGCGAAGACTTTGGCTCGATCGCCATGAACTTTTCCGAAGACCCCAACACCGCCTCCAGTGGTGGCGATATGGGCTTTGTTCCGGAAAGTCAGCTGAAATCCGATCCATCCATCGGAGCCGCGCTGCTCAAACTCAAGTCAGGACAGATGACCGACATCTTTCCGCTCGTCGACGGGGCGAGTAAAAAGCAGGTTGGCTACAGCATCTACAAACTGATCGAACGCGAGCCTGCGGGACAGCGCGATATCTCAGACCCGGTCGTACAGCAACATATCCGCCAGTTGCTCCGCGATGGCCGATCCCAACTCGTCCAGAACGCCTACTTCGAAATGCTGAATGATCAGGCCAAGATAGAAAACTTCTTCGCCGAAGAGATCTTCAAGAACAACGCCAAATAGCCCAGAGCCCGGGTGCCCCATCCTTCGCGCCCTTGCGAAGGGTGGGAAGTAAACCACCGCTACTCCCGCCTACCACCCAGCTTCCAAATCACCTGCCGCAAAATCCCCATCCACACCGGCGCATCCACCGCATTCACACCCATCCTCCGCACCAGCCGCCTCACATCCTCCGAACCACTATTCGCCGCATGCCGTCGAGAGTATTCCGTCTTCTCCATCACCTCACTCAGCAGCGCCGTCAGCCGCTCCATCGCCGCCGCATCCGCCTGTTCTCCGGGTGCCCCATTCACAATGGTCTTACCGTCGCGAGTAGGATCCCGGACCATCTCGTAAAGACAAACGGCCACCGCCTGCCCCAGGTTCATCGAAGGATGCCTTACCCCCGCGTGTTCCCACATCGGCACGGTCAGCAGCCAGTTGCAATGGCTCAGTTCCTCATTGCTCAGCCCCGTCTTCTCCGACCCGAACAGCACCGCCACCCGCCTGCCGCCTGCGGCTTCCATGTCATCGGGTGCGGGTGCCCCACTCATGACAGCTTTACCGTCATGAGTGGGGTCTCGCAGCTCCGCCCGCATTCTCGCCGCACCTTCCGCTAGCACCACCAACTCATGCTGGAGATCGCGCTCCCCCACGGCCGTAGTGCCCACCACCAGCGTGCAATCTCCCACCGCCTCCGCGACGCTCGCATAACTCACCGCATTCGCCATCACCGCCGAAGCATCCACCGCGGACTTGGCCGCCTCAAACGGCACCGGAAACTCATTCACTACGCGCAGACTGCTAAACCCGAAGTCGTGCATAGCCCGCGCCACTGCTCCAATGTTGCTCGGGTTGCGCGCCCGCACCAACACCACGCACACGCGATCAAGCTCCTGTTCAGTCAGCATCGCTTCATTGTAGAGTCGACCAACGATATGACTCGCAGATGCTGCGGACTTACTTGATGCCAACCACCATGGAATCCGGGCCAACCAGATGCTCGACGCGCGTGGAGTGGAAGCCCGCCTCCTTCATCCAGCCCATGCAATCCGCACCGGTGTAGTCGAAGCCGCCGGGCGTCTCAAGCAGCATGTTCAGGCTCATCAGCAGACCGAACGCATTCTTGGAACGGTCGTCGTCGATGATCGTTTCGTAGACCAGGAACGCTCCGCCGCTGGGCAACGCTTCATACGCTTTGCGGATCAGCATCTTCTTGGTGTCGAGATCCCAATCGTGCAGGATGTGTCCCATCATCACAACATCGGCCTTGGGGATAGGTGCGTCGAAGAAGCTGCCGGAATGGAAGCGCACCCGCCCCGTCAGGCCATTGTCCGCAACGTAGTCCTCGAAGATCGGCGCAACCTCAGGCAGGTCGAAGCCAATGCCGGCGAGGTGCGGATTCGCCAAAGCTACCTGCGTGATCAGGTCGCCCTGCGCAGGGCCAACGTCCACCACGGTCTTGTAATCCTTGAACGGGAACTGCCGTGCAATGGTCATGTTCGCGCCATGGCTGATCCCGGTCATGGCCTTCAGAAACGAGCGCAGCCGCGCGGGATCGGCGTAGATGGCGGTGAAGGCGTTGGAGTGGCCATCACGCATCTCGTTCTGCGGCTCTCCAGTCCGCAGCGCCGTGGTTAGCCGGTTCCAGAATTCGAAGTGACGCTGATTCGCCATCTCCAGAATGCCGCCAATGTACGACGGCTTGTGTTTGTCCAGGAAAAGATTGGTTGCCGGCGTGTTTGAGTAGACGCCGTCCTTGCGCTCAAGAAATCCCAGTGCCACCAGCGCGTCCAAAAAATCGTGCGCCGAACGAGGATGCAGACCAAGCCGCGCACTAAGTTCCGCAAGCGATTCAGGATGCTTCGCCAACTCAGTGAAGACCTCCATCTCCACTGCGCTCAATAGAGTCTTCGAGCCCCAGAAACCAAAGCCTACCTGCATGATATGGTCGGGCCGCACATCGTCCATAGCGTAACCATCCTGATTGAATTTAGGGGGCCGAAAGCGAAGAGGGTCAGCTGTGAGAATACACGGCAAAGACTGTTCGTGTGAATCGGCTCGGTCCGAATTTGTGCACCAACTTCAGGAGGTCCATCATCGAACACGCTGCACTTCCTATCAGGATCAACTACGGAGCCACCATGAATCTCACCGGCAACACCATCCTCATCACTGGCGGCGGCTCCGGCATCGGCCTCGCACTCGCCAGCGAGTTTCACCAGCGCGGCAACACCGTCATCATCGCTGGCCGCCGCAAGTCCGCGCTCGATGCCGCCACCGCCGCCAACCCGGGCATGAAATCCCTTATCCTCGACACGGAAGACCCAGCCAGCATCGCGTCTGCCGTCGAGACCCTCGCCCGTGGCTTCCCCAAGCTCAACGCCGTGCTCAACAACGCGGGCATCATGCGCGCCGAAGATCTCCGGCAGGGTGCGACCGCCGACGCAGAGGCCATCATCACCACCAACCTGCTCGGCCCCATCCGCCTCACCGCCGCGCTGATGCCGCACCTCCTCCAACAGCCCTCAGCGACCATCCTCAATGTGTCGTCCGGCCTGGCGTTCGTCCCACTCGCCATGACGCCGACGTACTGCGCCACCAAGGCCGCCCTCCACTCCTACACCCAATCCCTCCGCTACCAACTCAAGGACACGGCAATCAAAGTCCTCGAAATCATCCCACCCTGGGTCGCCACCGAACTGATGGGCGAGACCCCGACCGACCCACGCGCCATGCCACTGAACGCTTTCATCGCCGAAACCATGCAGATCCTCGCAACCGACGCGGAAGAAATCTGTGTCCAGAACGTCCTTTTCCTGCGCAACGCTGCCGCCTCAGGTAAAGAATCTGGCCTGTTCAAAACCTTCAACGACTCACTCTCCCAACTCGCCCACTGACCTCGAAAAAGGCGCCGATGGCCAGGGTGTTCTGACCCTTACAGGTGCCGCCCTTTTCCACTTTGATGGACGCGATCGTCCTTGAATCCGTTACAACAAAAAGTTGCAACGAAATGGTGAATAGCTCTACATCCTCTCACCCGGTGTTCGCGCGCCGGCTGCGTCGGCAGAGCAACGCCCAGTATCGGTTACCACATCCTTGGATTTACTCTGTTAGTTGCGGGTTGAAGGGTTTGGGCCGATGGTTTCGTGGCGTGGTTTGGTTGTAGCGGGTTTGATGTTGGGTGGGGTTGGTTTGGTAGAGGGGCAGCGGCTTCCCGGTGGGGTGACGCCGCAGCATTATTCGCTGATCATAAGTCCAGATTTAGCCAAGGCGCGGTTTGCGGGGAGCGAGACGATTGACGTGGTGCTGGATCGGCCGGCAAGCGCGATTACGTTGAACGCTGCGGAGATTGAGTTCGGGGCGGTGAGAGCGTTTGTGGGCGGTGAGAGTAGAGCTATAGGAAAAAAAGGAGCAGATTCCTCCGCTTCCCTGCGGCATGACAATCAAAAGGGGATTGACAAACAAGGGGTGGCGCAGACGGCGATGGTGACGCTGGATGCGGCGAAGGAACAGGCTACGCTGACCTTTGTGCGACCACTGCCGGCGGGCCTCGTGACTCTGCAGATCTTGTACAGGGGAATTCTCAACGACAAGCTGCGCGGCTTTTATCTTTCGAAGACGAAGGCACGGAACTATGGTGTAACCCAGTTTGAGGCGACCGATGCCCGCAGGGCGTTTCCGAGTTTCGACGAGCCCGCATTGAAGGCTACCTTCGATCTCTCCCTGATTGTGGATACCGGAGACACGGTAATCGCAAATACGAAGATGGTGTCTGACACTCTGGGGCCGGTGTCTGGCAAACATACGCTTACGTTTGCGACCACGCCGAAGATGTCGACCTACCTTGTTGCATGGCTGGTTGGCGACTTCCTGTGCAGCGAAGGCAAGTCGGACGGTGTGCCGATCCGCGCGTGCGCGACCCCGGACAAGGTAGCGCTGACGAAATTCGCGGTCGATGCGGCAAAGTGGGACCTGCATTATTTCGACAAGTATTTCGGCATCAGGTATCCCATGGCCAAGCTCGATATGGTGGCAATTCCGGACTTTGAAGCGGGCGCGATGGAGAACTTCGGATGCATCACGTATCGCGAAACCGAGTTGCTGGTGGATAAGAAATACGGCGGCCTGGAGGCAAAGAAGGAGGTTGCCACGACCATTGCGCACGAGATCGCTCACCAGTGGTTCGGTGACCTGGTCACGCCCGCGTGGTGGGACAATCTGTGGCTGAATGAGGGCTTTGCCACATGGATGGAGACCAAGGCTTCAGCGCGTTGGAAGCCGAAGTGGGAGCTTCCGCAGGACGTAGCGCTCGAGAAGAATCGAACCATGGATAGCGACGCAGGCAGGACAACGCGGGCCATCCAGGCGCGCGCGGAGACGCCTGCGGAGATCAATGAACTCTTCGACGAGATTGCATACGGCAAAGCCGGCGCTGTGATCGGAATGGTCGAGAACTGGGTCGGCGAGGACGTGTTTCGCAAGGGCGTGCATGCGTACCTCGCAGCCCATCTGTATGCCAGCGCAACCGGGGAAGACTTCTGGGACGCGCAGACTCAGACCAGCGGCCTGCCCGTGGATAAGGTGATGCGCAGTTTTGTCGAGCAGCCTGGGGTACCACTGCTGACCCTGACCGGAGGGGGCGCAGGCGCGGGTGTTACGCAGCGGCGATTCTTCCTCTCCGCCTCCACTGAGGTCGCGAAGGAAGCATGGACCGTCCCTTTGTGTTTTACAGGAGCCTTGTGCCGGCTACTGACTCCCGGGGTCTCGACAATGGACGTGCCGGCCTCCGGAGCCTACGCCAATGCTGCGGACAATGGGTACTACCGTACTGCCTATACGCCCGAGCAGTTGAAAGTAATCGAGGCGAACGCGGAAGCTAGCTTGACAGTGCCCGAGCGGATTGGCTTGCTTGGCGATCGTTGGGCGCTGATGCGCGGCGGGCAGGGAACGGTGGGTGACTACCTTGACCTGGTGCTGGCCGTGAAACAGGATTCCAGCCCCGCGGTGATGGAGCTCGCGCTTGGCAAGGTGGAGACGATCGAGTCAAAGATTGCCAGCGACGAAGATCGCCAGCGCATGGACGCAGTTGTGCGGCGCGAGTTCGCGCCGGTCTACGCGGCGCTTGCAAAGCCGAAGCGTGAAAACTCCGACCATGCCAGACTTCGCGCGATGCTATTCGACGAGTTGGGCCGGGCCAAGGACCCGGCAGTGCTGGCGGAGTCGCAGAGCATCACCAAACAATTGCTCTCCGGCCAGAAGCCCGCAGACCCCACGATTGCGGACGCAGCGGTCGCGCTGTCCACGCCGAAGGGCGACGCCGAGATGTACGAGGGGATGTTCAAAATGATCGGGGCGGCCACAGATCCCGACCTGAAGGTGACCGAGTTGAACGCGCTAACCCGATTTCAGAATCCAGCGCTGGTCAAGCGCACCCTGGAATACGCGGTGTCCGACGCTGTGCGCAGCCAGGATAGCTGGGTACTGATCGCGCTTCTGCTGGAGCGGCGCGAGACCGAGGACCAGGCATGGCAGTTCGTCGAGCAGCACTGGCCGCAGATTACGCGCAAGTCCACCACAAATTCAGGCGCGCGGATTATTGAAGCGGCGGGGGCGTTCTGCACGGTTGAAAAACGCGATTCGGTGATCAGCTTCTTTCGCGATCACCCGGTTGCATCGTCGGAACGAACCTTGGCAAAGACGATCGACAGCGTAAACGACTGCATCCGACTGCGCTCGCAGCAAGAGCCCGACCTGCGGCTTTGGCTGGACAGACAGACATCGCACTAGCCGGAGTTGGTTATGACCCATGCGCGGTGGGCGAATGGTTGTCAGGCTATTCGCTCAAAATGTCGTAAGGTTGGACCTTAAGAAGGCTAAGGCCGGTTCGGCCGACGCTGTACGGCTGTCCAATGAGCCAGGCAAACCAGCAGGTCAAACCCGGCCTCTAGTGTCGTGCGGTTATTGCCGATCTGCTCTAAGAACCTGCAAATGCTCAGCTTGTAGCAGGCATTTTGACGGATAGTGCAATGGGTAAACTTTTCCTTACATCGAGATATGGCCCGTCATGGGAGGTCGAAGTTTTCGGGCACCAAATAACCCTATTTGTCACTTGACAGAGGTATCCCCAGCAGTCGAATCTTACTCAGACCCCAAAGTGGTCTTACCTTTTGCCCCAGAGTCTCCTCCAGAGAGCGCAGGGATTCACTCATTTCAGTTTTTTACATTCAATTACGAGGTCATCTCCATGTCTAGCCCCAACAAAACGCGCCAGGCGCGAACAGTTTCAGGAAAGCTCCGAAGCGGATTCGTCGCCGTCCTGTTGACCATCGCCGCAGTTGCAGGAGGCGTTGCACACGCCCAACTGTCGGGCAAAGGCGAGATCAAGGGTACAGTGAAGGATCCGACCGGCGCTGTCGTGGCCGACGCAATCATAACGGCGACCGATCCGGCGACCGGCGAGACAGTTACTCGCAAGTCGAACGCCTCCGGCGACTACGACATCACGCCGCTGGACCCCGCTGTATATACAGTAACCATCACGGCAACGGGATTCGAGAAGCAGTCGCAGGCCGATGTGCACGTAAACGCGATGGAGATTGCAAGCTACGACGCTGTGCTGACGGTGGGATCCTCGAATGAGACCGTGACGGTAACCTCCGCGCCGCCCCAACTGGAGACGTCGAATGCAACCCTGGGCGCCACCATGGAGCAGGATATGTACTCCGCGCTGCCGATCGAGATGGGCGCATACGGCCAGCCGGATCAGCGGCGCGCCACAGATTTCGCCTTTCTGATGCCTGGCGTTCAGGCCAACAATACGAACGGCAATCCGACGACCAACACGGGCGTTGTGAACGGTTCGGGAAGTCGCGGCGCAGTCTCGGCCGTATATATAGATGGTCTTCCGTTTGTGCGCGCCGGCGGCAACGGCGATCCGCGCTTTGTGTGGACCGCAATCTCAGTGGACGCGGTTGACCAGTTCCAGGTGCAAACCAGCGGCTACTCGGCGATCTACGAAGGTCAGGGCATTCAGAACTACACGGTCAAGCAGGGTGGCAAGGCCTACCACGGTGCTGTGTACGAGTTTTTCCGCAATACCGCGCTGGATACATATGGCTTCTTCGGCAAGCTTCCTAATGCAGCCGGCGTCGTGCACAAGCCGATCGAGCATAGCAACGAGTACGGCATCAACCTAAGCGGACCGATCGTTCCCCTGGCGGGATGGAGGGAGAAGCTCTTTTTCTTCGGCAACTACAATGGCTTCCGATTTACCAGCCAGACTCCGACCCAGCAGACATTTCCTACAGCAGCGCAGCAGGCTGGCGATTTCAGCGCGACTGGCATTAATATCTATGATCCCAGCACACAGGCTGCCTGCACCGCAAAGAGCACCAACGGACCCTGCCGGTACCAGTATGGATATGGTCCTGGCGCAGGCGCTGGTGCGGGTGGCAACCCCGTCAAGACGGGCGCTGCGATCAATGTGATTCCAGCCAGTCAGTTTTCTGCGGTCGTGATGAAGATGCAGGCCCTGTTGCCCGCGGGCATCGGCACGGCGCTGCAAAATAACTACCTTTCGCCGAACCGTACCGGTCTCACCAATTGGTCAACGACCGATCGTATCGACTTCGACATTACGTCCAGGGACACGCTCTCGATGGTCGGTGCGATTGGACGGCAGGCAAGTTCTGTGCCGGTGGGCCAGACGACCGCAGGCCGTAACGTTGGGCCAATTCCGTTCAACTACGGGCAGGCGTTTGCTCCCAAGACGGCAGTCGGCGTGATCGAAGAGACGCACATCTTCACACCGAATATCGTGAACCAGATCAAGTACGGCTATGCGCGATACAACGGGCCGACATTCGATGCAGATCAAGTTCCCCAATTCGCCGCGACGGCCTTTGGCATCTCCTACCCGGTTGCAGTTCCTGGCGCCGCTCAGAGCGCGTTCCCGATCACCACTTTTTCGGGGACCAATGCACCGACCAACTGGGCCGGCGCTACGCCGAATGTAACCCTCGCAGAAAATTACACGCTGCTGGACAATCTGCAGTGGGTCAAGGGCAACCATACCCTCACCGTAGGTGGGCAGGTAGCTTGGCTCTTGTATAACGTGATCAACGCGACCGGTGGAAGTACACCGCTGACCCTGGCTAACTCGGTGACCGAGACGGCCGGCATTACCGCATCCAGCAACGCCTCTCCCAAATTCGCTGTTGCGCCTGGCACTGGGCTGTCTTACGCAAGCTTCCTGATCGGACAGATCGATCGGGCCAGCTTTACCCAGTTTCTTCAGCAGGAGACTGCCACCCGCTTCCGTGCGATCTCGCCGTACATCCAGGACAACTGGAAGGTGACCTCGCGGTTGACCCTCGACGTGGGGCTACGCTACGACTTCTTTCCCAGCCTCACCGAGACCCACAATGCCCAGAGCTTCTTCAATCCAAACCTCGCCAACCCGGTGACCCAGACCAATGGCGCGCTCCAGTTTGCGGGTACGGGTACGAACACCTGCAATTGCTCGTCGCCTGTCACCAACTTCCACAAGAACTTCGGGCCGCGGCTGGGCCTGGCATTTCAAGTGGATCCAAAGACCGTGCTTCGCGCGAGCTACGGGGTGATGTTCACACACGGCAATGCGGTCGGTGGATCAGCGACAAGCCTGGGAACGCTTGGCTTCTCGGGCGGCCTCTCAGCTTCGGCTAGCGGGTCGCTGCTCAGCACTGCGCCGCTGACCGGAAACAACGGATTACTGCCTGGCTTTACGGCGCCGACGGGTTCGGCTTCCGGTCCGCAATTCGGCACTGGAAACACCACGGCCAGCGGCTTCACTGGCACACCACAAAGCACGGGTTACACCGATCCATACCTGGGCGGACGCGCTCCGGAGTACATCAACTGGACGTTCGGCTTTCAGCACTCCTGGACGAACGCGCTCACTTCGACGATTACCTACGTCGGTTCGCAGGGACATTTCCTGCCGACCGATGGCGGCAATCCGCGCGGATACTTCTCCAATCAACTCGATCCAAAGTACCTTGGGCTGGGATCGAATCTAGCGCTGTCCAACGGGGCCCTGAACACCTTCTGCGCGGCCAATGCCGGTGTCTGCCCGTCGACCCTCAGCGTATACAACACGACGAACGGTCAGCCGCTCTCAACCTTGCTGAGGCCGTTCCCATTCCAGGCAGTGAGCGATACATTCGGCTACGTCGGGAACTCCAACTACCACGCATTGCAAACTACGCTCAACCTGAAGGCCTCGCATGGACTTACGTTCATGGCGAACTACACTTGGTCGCGCGCGATCGACGATGGTGGCACCTTCCGCTCCGGGTATGCGCTTCCGGCGGGAAGCATCGCCAATTCGCCGAACGCGTCGTACGCGGCCGACCGCATCGAACGCACGATCTCAACCTCGAACCAGCCACAACACGTGGTGATGACGGGCGTTTGGGAACTCCCCTTCGGCAAGACGGTGTTGGCCGGCAGCGCGTGGGAGCGAGCGGTCTTCGGAGGCTTTAAATTCTCCGAGATCTTCCAGGCATTCTCCGGTTCGCCAATGGCGGTTACGGGCTCCGCTTGCCAGACCAATCCCGCGATGATCACCTGCGAACCGACGCTGAACCCGGGCTTCGCCGGCAATGCGCGCATCAATGGCAAGTGGGGTAAAGGCATCACCGCAGCCAACACCAGCGCAATCAGTTACATTGTGCCAAGTGTTGGAAGCACCACGACCGCACCCACCGGGCCCTTCATCGCGCCCGTGGCCCCAACGGGCCAGGTATCTCTGCTCAACGGTCCCCTTGCACCGGCTTACACGTTCGGCAACTCGCCGCGTACCGCTCCGTACAATCTGTATGGGCCGGGCAACTACAACCTGGACATCGGGCTGGTGCGCAGCTTCCCGCTGCATTTTGAAGGAGCTCGTCTGAACTTCCGTGCGGAGATGTACAACGTAACCAACCACACCAAGTTCAACGTGGCCAGCACAGCAGTTGGAAACTCCAGCTTTGGACAAGTGACCGCCGACCCCGCTGCGAGTCGCAAGTCGATCCAGCTAACAGCTCGCATCGAGTTCTAGAGCTGACACCAAACAGTAGAACAGAGAGGGCCGCCCATCAAGGCGGCCCTCTCCTTTTCTAACGCTTCTTCTTTTTCAATTTGTGATGCGCGCGGTGAGACTTGCCAGCATGCTTGCCCGCGGCCTTCTTCTCGGGCACCGCATCCGATAAAGCGGTCTTCGATGAAGCAGTTTCCTTCCGCGCTGCCTTGGTTGTTTGCCGGCGAGAGTGCAGCAAACTTTCCCAGTCGCGGTCAGTCTGATTGGCGTAGTCTTCGGCGAAGCGCGCGATGGCGATGTCGAAGCGTGTGGATGTGCCGACATATCCAGCGATGACCGCGGGTTCGCCGGCCCGGGCGTGTCCGCGAGCCAGCGTCTCGCCGCAGACCGCGGCGTATTCCAGAAGGCCGGCCGACCTTAGTTGCTGCATCTCGACTCCCGCCTTGTGATCGTTGAGCTGGCGGACGAGGAAGTCGCGGCCCTGAATGGTAGTCCATCCCAGGAACGGATCGGACTCGAACTGCATCGCGCGCTGCGCGTCAACCGCACGGCGGCCTTGATGTCTGGCCTCGCCATGCACGCCAAGATAAGACGCGTAGGCCGAAGCGGTTTCCTCCTTGATCTGCAGGAAGAGCGGATCATCCGCCCCATTGCCCTGCATGTAGATGCAGTAGTCACGCAGGCCGACGGAACCGGTGCCGACGATCTTGAAGGCGATGTCGAGCGGCGTGTACTGAGCGAAAAAATGCTGACGTTCGGGCTGCAGGCTCTCGGCGTAGGTCGGGAGCGAATCGAGAATGTGGCGGGCAAGCGCGCCGTGGATGCGCGTGAGAACCGGCGGGAGGGTCTTGAAGATGCGCTGCTTTCCGCCGATTCTGGAGATCATCTCCGAAGACCCCGTGCGTAAGTCGCCTGCGGCCGCATCGGCGACCGGCACCGTGAGCGCTTCCAGACTGTGCGCGGGAGTAGCGCGCTCCGCGGCCTCCAGTATCTGCGAGATCGGAGCAACCGCATGCAGGCGATGCACGAGATGGTGCGCAAGTTGAACCACAGGCATGCGCGCGAAGCTGTGCATGCTGATGCGATACCGGCTGAGAAATGCATGGGCGGCATCGCGGCACAGACTTTTCTTCGCGCCCGCTTCGCGACCGGCAAGGATCAGGCTGGTAGCCATGCGCTTGACGTCCCACTCGAAAGGCCCGCGAATGGATTCGTCGAAGTCATTCAGGTCAAACACCAGTTTGCCATCGGCAGCGGCGAAGGCTCCAAGATTGCTGATGTGCGCATCGCCGCACAGCCACGTATGAATGCCGCTGTTGGAGCCGAGCGAAAGATCGCTGGCCATGATCGGCACAGCCCCGCGGAAGAAGCCGAAGGGCGACGCGGCCATGCGGTCATACTTGATTGGAATGAGCGCGGGCACGCGTCCGCGTACAGACTCCGCAAGCAGTTTCAGCGGATCGACGCGGCGCGACTTCGGTTGCCAGCCCGCGTGCTCGGCCCGTCGCAAATGTTTGCGATGAGACTTGCCTAGCGCGTAACGTTCGCGGAACGTGGTCGGAACGGTCATAGGCTCACTGGCTACCGTACACGAATCGACGCGAAATAGACCACTGGTTACTCCACTTGCCGGAACGGATCAAACCCGTGCCAGGCATATAGGAACGCGATCAGTTGCAGCCGCCATTCAGGCGTAAACCCCGTATAAAGCCGCTACACTGTCGCTAGAAATCCCAGCAGGTGCCTGAAGTACACAGCCTGATCATCCCACAAGGCGAGGTGGCTCCCGTTAGGGCAGATCGCGCACGTTGCATTCGGCATCAGCCTGGCCATCTTTCGCATGTCATCTGGATCCATCTCGTCGTAGACCGCGCCTATGGTGAGCGCCTTTACCTTGATCTCATGGAGCCGGTCATAGCGCTCCCAGTCGCGAAGATTCCCGGTCACTTCGAACTCGCTCTTGCCCTGCATCTGGTTATAGATCTTTTGATTCGATAGGCGAAACGAACGAGTCACTGGCTCAGGCCAGGGCTGCAGGCGACAGATCATCTTTGGGTACAGCTCCTCCATCGCGATTCGCATGTACTCGGGATTCTCATAATCCTTAGCCGCTTCCAGGGCATCGAACCGCCTCAGCAACTCAGGCGTAAGGAGCTTCTTTTTCAGGCTGGCCGTGTACTTCAGATATGACTGGATGCCCGCACACATGTTCGAAATCACCAGGCCGCGCAGGTGCTGCTGATAGTTCAGCGCATATTCCAGCGCCAGCATGCCGCCCCACGATTGTCCGTAGAGCACAAAATGATCCAGCCCCAATCCGCGGCGTACCTCTTCGACCTCGGTCAAGTAACGTGGCAGGGTCCAAAGTTTGGGATCATCCGGAATGTCGGAGTTCCCTACGCCAAGCTGATCGTAGTAGTACATCTCAATGCCAGCCTGCGGCAGGAACGACTCCATCGCTTCAAGATAGTCGTGCGTGAATCCCGGGCCGCCATGCAGCAGCAATACCTTAACTGGCCCGGAGCCTACGCGCTTGGTCCACACCTTGTACTTCCCGCCAGCCACGGGAATCATCCGTATACCCGCCATGCGAATGCCGCAGGGATTAAGCGCATCACCCGCCTCACGCGAACCGGCAATCGAAGCCGCCTGCGCTCCGATATCCAGTGACGACACCGCAGCCGCTGCAGCAAGCGATGATCCCAGAAAATTCCTTCGATTCATAACGCTCGCGTCCTTTGAGAGATTGGAGTGATGGTGATCGTGACCTCTACGCTACTACCGGCTTGCCCTTCGCATTCACCACAATGCGTGCCATCGGCGTGTCGTGGTCATGCGTGAACAGCACCAGCCACTGCTCCGGAATCGCCCGCGCATAAAATCGTTTCCGCTCCTGAATGCACCGCAGCGGATCGAGATCATACCCCATCACCCAAGTCGGATCCAGATGATGCGCCGTAGGAATCAGGTCGCCGATGTAGCACGCGTGCTCCCCACCCGATTCGATATGCACGCCCATCATCTGCGCCGTGTGTCCCGGAAATAGTTCCACCGAAATCCCCGGGCAAATCTCCGCCGTCGCACCCACTCCAGAAATATCGAGCAGCGTCATCTGCCCTGACTCCACTAGCGGATCATAGTTCGGCGACAGATAGCTGACGCGATCGCGATCCAGTTGCAGATGTCCGTGCGCAACCTCTCCCGCATGGGCAAAGTAGCGCGCATTCTTGAACGTCGGGGTCACGCTTCCATCCGCATGCAGAGTCGTATTCCAGCCGCAGTGGTCGAAGTGCAGATGCGTATTGACCACAATATCAACCTCATCCGGATCGATACTCGCAGCCGCATACGACTCCATCAGCAGCGTCTGGTTCTGAAAAATCTGCTGCATCTTCGGAGTCTGCTTATTGCCAATCCCGGTCTCGATCACGACGGTGTGTTGGCCGGTCCGCACCACAACCGAGTTCAGCCCCATCACAACCCGGTTCTCCGTATCCGCGGGAAGCCGCTTCTGCCACATCGTCTTCGGCACCACGCCGAACATCGCTCCACCGTCGAGCAGATAGGTTCCATCGGTGCACACTGTCAGTTCGAAGTCGCCAACCAAAGCGCGGGCGCGCACTAAATCACGACTGTCGATTGGGGAAGATTGAGGTATCACGCTTCAAACATTATGCCAGCGCGGAATGAGCAGTAACACCCAAATCAGCCGAGCCCGGTGCGTGTTCCGCAGCAGGCGCGGACGACACAATCTCCGCAACAGCGCTCACAGTCGCCGCGACAACTTCACTCGTGGGTCGCTTGTTCTTGAAGCATTGGCGGCATAGCACCGGTCGGCCTTGCGTCGGCTTGAACGGCACCGTCGTTGTAACCCCGCACTCCGAACACTCGGTGCGTGTCTCCGTGCGCGAGATGCCCGCAGCCGCAGGGCCGCCGGTCGGATTCGCAGTCTGCGCGCTGCGCCGGGACTTGCACGGCTTGCAGCGCTTGGGATCGTTCTTGAACTGCTTGTCAAGGAAGAATAGTTGTTCACCAGCAGTGAAGATAAACTCACCACCGCAGTCTGCACAGGTTAATAGCCGGTCCAAAAATTCCATACCGCTTCTCCCATAGAACGGAAACTGATCCTTCGACACACCACAAATCTGCGGTAAGCGATCGGTCGAACTTGGTCAGGTGAGTCGGGCCCATGTCGTGAGGAGACGACATTTTAATTCCGTTAGCCAGCGCGCTTAGATTCAAGCAAGTGCCGGGGCATGCCGACCGGGGAGGTGGGTCGTGCCAGCGAATTGAGGAGGCCGCCTGCTCTGCGATGAGAACGACGGCCATCCATGGTTGAGGGAGCAGAATCTTTCCGCTCCCAGCTTCTTAGTCCTGTTCCTTACGAATCTTCTTGCGGTTCCGCTTGCGGGCCAGCGCTTCTTTCACGCGCTTCTTTTCGCCAGGTTTCAAATAGAACGAATGACGCTTTACTTCCTTAATGATGTCTTCCGTCTGAACCTTGCGTTTAAACCGCCGCAGCGCGTTTTCGAGAGGCTCGCCTTCCTGCACTCGAATCTCTGCCAAGGCAAATACACCTCCAAATCGTCCCAATAGGGTTGATGTCAGAATAGCGCACAATCGTCACCGCGCAACGCCATTTATAGAGGATTCTGCAGGCCGCATCAGCAAATTACCCTGCAAACCCTGCAATTTCCTGCACATCAGCGGTCCGCGTCCATCCCTCCTCTGCGCGTAGAATGAAGTCTGAATGATCCGGCCTTATCAGAAAATCCTGCCCACCATACCCGCCTCCTGCTATGTCGACTTCTCGGCACAAGTGATTGGCGACGTCGTCCTTGGCGAACACGCCAGCATCTGGATGAACGCCGTCGTCCGCGGCGACGTCAACTCCATCCGCATCGGCGCCAACTCCAACGTGCAGGACTGCGCCGTCCTCCATGGCATGCGCCACGTCTATCCCGTCACCCTCGGCGAGTGGGTCACCATCGGTCATAACGCCACCGTCCACGGCTGCGTGGTCGAGGACGCCTGCCTGATCGGCATGGGCGCGACCATCCTCAACGACTGCCGCATCGGCGAAGGCTCCATCATCGCCGCCGGCGCAGTGCTTCCGGAACACACCGTCATTCCGCCCAACTCCCTGGTCGCAGGAGTCCCTGGCAAAGTCCGCCGCATCCTGGGCGACGCCGACCGCGAGCTGATCCTCAAATACGCCCGCAACTACGTCGACTACACCGCTATCTACCTCAAAGAAACCGCAAGCATATAGCCTCAGGTGCCCTGAGATTGTTGCCCCATGATCAACGAGCGCGTCTCTCCGCTGGTTAATCGTGGGGTTAGTCTCTTACCCCACGCCCCCCTTGCTCATCCTCCCCCCGCCGCATGTATGTAGTACCCCTCCTGCCTATTCTTCTGGTGACCAATCAATCAACCCTCCCGGGCATTTCGCCACTAGCGTCCCGTGACGCCTTTTGCGCCGTGATAGTTTTCGACTCTCCTTCCAGCGTTAAGAGTTGAGGACCTGCCCAGGTTGATCCAGTTCCCCACGTATTCAGAATTCCTGTCTGAACCGTGGGCATCTGCCAATTTGCTCGGGTGGCAACAATTTCACGGATAACACAAAATGCAAACGCAGGACTGATCGCGTGTGTCGCGGCTCGGGATTGCCACGTAGATCGTCTTCCTTCGTTTGCCAACCTTAGCTCAACCTCGAGATTGTTCTAGGAGAATTTCATGCGGATCAGGATCCAACATCGCTCTTCTATCGCAGCCCGCCTGTTTGTGGGCGCGGCCACCTTTGGCTCCATCGCCGCACTTACAGGTTGCTCTGGCATGATGATGAGCACGGGCAACCTCCCCGCAGCGGCTGGCACGAGTCTGCACGGCACAGCTAAAGGCGGACAGCAGCCGCTCACCGGCGCCCGCATCTATCTCTTCGCGGCCGGAGCAACCGGCTACGCGTCAGCCTCTCCTTCGCTGCTGAACACCGCCATCCCCGCCGTCTCGACTGACCTGTCCGGCAACGGCTACGTCCTCACCGATGCCACTGGCAGCTTCACCATCACCGGCGACTGGACCTGCGCGCATGCCTCCGATCAGGTCTACGTGCTTGCCACGGGCGGCAACCCCGGACTCGCACCGGGAACCAACAACTCTGCCATCGTATTAATGGATGCACTGGGAACGTGCAGCACGCTCTCCAGTTCCACCTTCATCGTCGTCAACGAACTTAGTACCGTCGCAGCCGTCACCGCGCTGCAGCAGTTTATGACGGATGGCACCCACGTCGGCAGCAGTGCTACCAATCCCACCGGGCTCGCCAACGCCTTCGCCTCCGCCACCAACATGGTCGACATCGCCGCCGTGTCCGCGCGCACCACAACACCCGCCGGCAACGGCGACGTACCGCAATCCAAGTTGCACTCTCTCGCCAACATCCTCGCCACCTGCGTCAATACCTCGGCCGGCACCAGCGCCGAGTGCGCCACGCTGTTCACCGCGGCCACGCCGAGCGGCGGAACCGCCCCCGACAACTCACTCGCCGCCGCACTCGACATCGCCCTCAATCCCAGCAATAACGTGGCAACCATCTACGCAATCTCCACGCCCATCCCTCCGTTCCAGCCCTCTCTCACCGCGGCGCCCTCCAACTGGACCTTCGGGGTCACCTACTCCCTCGGCGGAACACCCCTTCCAGGCTACTTCGCCATCGACGCAGCCGGAAATGTGTGGATTACCAACCTGGCTTCGGAGAAGGCAGTCTCTCCCGCCGGTACCGACTCCGTCATCAAGATCGGTCCCACGGGTGCTGTGCTCTCGGGAGCAACCGGCTTTACCGCAGGCGGCGTGCATCTGCCGGAAGGCCTGGCCATCGACGATACCGGTAACGTCTGGATCGCCAACACCTCCAGCAGTGTCATCAAGCTCACCAACGCCGGCACGCTGGTTAGTGGCTTTCCCTTCATCGGCGGAAACTTTCCCCAGGGAATCGCCCTCGATATCGCCGGAAACGCCTGGGTCAGCAACAGCCAGGGTGTCGACATCATGGAGATATCCCCGGGCGGGAGTCTCCTCAACGACGTAACCAGCACCGGATTCACGAATGGGCAAGGTGTAGCCATCGATACCTCCGGAAACGTCTGGGCCGTGGGACAGGGCTCCAATAGCTTGCTCAAGCTCAGCGGGGCCGGCGCTGTCCTCTCCGGAACAGGATCGGGCTTCGCCGGTGCTGGCCTCGACGCTCCCTCCGGCGCCGCGATTGACGCCACCGGGCACGTCTTCGTGGTCAACAGCACCTTTGCTGCGAAAGCGCCGTCCATCAGCAAGTTCAACAACAATGGCACTGCGGCAAATGCCTCCGCTTACCCAACCGGTACCAAAGGCTTCGAGAATCTCCTCGCCATCGACGGCGCAGGCACTGTCTGGAGCGTCGTCTGCGGCCCCCGATGCATCGGCTCCGGCACCGACTACGTGGTCCATCTCGCATCCGACGGTACCGTCCTCACCCCGGCGGGCGGCATCGTCCACCCCAGCCTAAGCGTCCCGCAAGCAGTCGCAGTTGATGCTTCCGGTAATCTCTGGGTCGGCAACAGCGCTGGACAGTCGAACTCTACGCCTGGTACGGTGACCGAATTCATCGGCATCGCCTCTCCAGTCAAAACTCCCATCCAGTCCGCCCTCAAGAGCAGCCTACTCGGACAGCGCCCCTAACCGAACCGCCCGCCCTTGATCTACAGGAGAAGCCATGAAGAAGTACTCTATCGCCCTACTCGCTGGCCTCGTGTTCGTTCTGCTGAGTAAAGCCGCCCAGGCTCAAACCGGCTGCACCGACTCGCCCGAAAATCCAACCGCCGTCCTCGCCGTAGTCGGCCTTGCCGGAGGAATCGTTAGCTCGGCCCTCCCTCGATGGCGAGCGCGCCGCAAATCGAAAACTCAGTAGCATCGGGCCTTGCGTGCTCGAAGGCCCGTCTTACTTACGGAGATAGGTAGACCTGCGCCGCAAGGATCCTTGACACGCCATATAAAATGGAAGTATCAGCAAGACTTCCAATGCGCGCGTCGTGGGGACAGCGCAGCGTGGGAAGTCGGGACCCTCCGGTCCGGACCTAACTCGTTTGTTGATCGGACTTTGCCAATTCTAGTACAGGGGGGTCGGGGTACCCCAAAAAGACGCCGTTTCGCAGCAGGGTGAGGCCACTGGGTCGCGTCATCCAACTCTCAGCCGCAATCCCGTAAGCAGCGAAAAATAATCTTGTGGATAAACTCATCGCGTGGATGCACACCAACCGTGCGACGCAGTCGCGTTCGCTACACTGGAAGTTCATGTCAACGCTGGCAAAACAAACGAGTGTTGTGAAAGCTGTCCGCGGAACCCGCGACCTTCTGCCGCCCGAAACCGCGCTGTGGAATCACGTCGAATCCGTTGCCCGCGCAGTCTTTGCCCGCTACGGCTTTGGCGAGATTCGCACCCCGATCTTCGAGGACACCCAACTCTTCGCGCGCGGCGTCGGCGAAGAGACCGACATCGTCTCCAAAGAGATGTACACGTGGGAAGACCGCGCACGCGCCCAGTCCGAAAAGTCGCAGAGCCTCACTCTCCGACCGGAGAATACTGCTGGCGTTGTGCGCGCGTACATCGAGCACAAACTGGGCGAGCGCGGCGATCTGCAAAAGCTCTACTACATCGGCCCACAATTCCGGCGCGAACGTCCGCAGCGCGGAAGATACCGCCAATTCTGGCAGATCGGCGTCGAGGTGCTCGGCCCGATTTCAAGTGGCGCCGAAAGCCCGATCCGCGACGCCGAAGTGCTGGAGATGCTCGCCACACTGCTGGACGAACTGGGCATCAAAGGCTGGCGTCTGGAACTGAACTCGGTTGGCTCAGCCACGGATCGGCCGCGCTATGTAGCGGCACTTCGCGAGGCTCTCGCTCCGGTGAAGTCCCGCATGTGCGAGGACAATCAGCGGCGCGCGGAGACGAATCCGCTGCGCGTACTGGATTCGAAGGCTCCCGAAGATCAACACATCATCAACGCGCTGCCAAAGATCGCCGACTTCCTCGACGACGCCTCGCGCGAACACTTCGCGGCGGTTCTCGCAGCGCTCGACGCATGCGGCGTTGCCTACACCGTGAATCCGCGTCTGGTGCGCGGCCTCGATTACTACACCCGCACCACGTTCGAGTTCACCGTACCCGACGGCAGCGGACTGGGCACCCAGAACGCGCTGCTCGGCGGCGGCCGCTACGACGGCCTCAGCGAGATGCTCGGCGGCCCAAAGGCTCCAGGCATTGGCTTCGCAATAGGCGAAGACCGCCTCATCCTCATCCTCGAAGAGCAAGCGACGGGGACGGGCGAGCCTGTGGCAGCGCAGAAACTCGACGCCTACATCGCCCCGATGGGCATTGAACGAAACGCTGCGGCCCTCGCACTAGCCCGCGAACTTCGCCGCGCCGGCCTCTCCGTCGAAGTAGGCGACGGCACCTTCCGCCTCAAGAAATCCTTCGAAGCCGCCGACAAAGTAGCCCGCCACATCATCATCCTCGGCGAAGACGAACTCGCGACCCACACCGCCACTGTCAAAACTTTTGCCACGGGCGAGCAGGTGAAGATAGCTCAGACTGAACTGCAATCGCTGCTAAGGTAAACGCAAAGACTTAGGCCATGAAGCGCACTCTTGGAACTCTCGCACTCATCGTCGTGGTACGGGGTCTTTGGTAGCGACCTATCCTGATCGCTATGACCATAAAGGTATCCATTACGTTCTGTGGAAGCACCACCTTGCTTTCATGGACCTTGATCGTGCAAGCTCAATCTTACTAAATGATCCGGACCGCGACGCAATGATTCTCAGTCAGACGCCGCACGAGTTAGTGCACCGGTTTGGATACTTGAAGTCAATATCGGAAGTGCGTCCGTATCTGCGAGATTACTGCTGGGCAGCGCGTCCAGGTTCCGATGTCATGTTCCGTCGCAATGGGTATCTGATGATCGTTTTCACGAACGGACGAGCCAGCGAAACCGTCACCTGTAAAGGCGAAGGGAAATTATGCGCGGATGTGGTATGCTATACGTGTATAGCGGAGAAGAATGATGCTTGCAATCAGACTGCCTGAAGACATCGAAAATCGTCTTGACCAACTGGCGAAGCGCACCGGGCGGACTAAGACCTTTTACGCCCGCGAAGCTGTGCTCGCCCACATCGAAGATCTCGAAGACACTTATCTGGCCGAAGCCACTCTGGAGAATATTCGCGCCGGTCGCAGCAAAACCCTTGCTCTGGAAAGCGTGATGAAGAAGCATGGCGTGGAAGGTTGAACTGTCCGAGGAGGCCGGTCGCCAACTCGACAAGCTGGATCCGCAAATCACACGACGCATCCTGAAGTTTCTCCATGAGCGAGTTGCCCGACTGGACAACCCGCGCAGCATTGGAGAGGCTCTGCGGGGAAGTAAACTTGGCGAGTTCTGGAAATATCGCGTCGGCGACTACCGGCTCGTGTGCTCCATCGAGGATAAGCGGATACTCATCCTCGTCTTGCGTGTAGGGCATCGTCGTGAGATTTATGAACGCTGATCCTCGGGAATAACCAACAAAACGAAGCGCGCCGCCGCTACCAAACTTCGTACAATAGGAAGATCGTGACTCTGGACTTTCTTGGAACTTTGCAACGGACGCAGATGTGTGGAGAGCTTCGCGCGGAAGACGCGGGGCGGGACGTTGTGCTGATGGGCTGGGTAAACCGGCGGCGCGACCATGGCAGCCTCATCTTTCTCGATCTGCGCGATCGCTCGGGCATCACGCAGGTAGTGGTCGGCGAGCAGACTGCCGAGGCGCATGCGAAGGCTGAGGCCGCGCGTCCCGAGTATGTGGTCGCAGTGAAGGGACGCGTGCGACAGCGGGCGGCGGGTCTCAATAATCCGAACATGGTGACTGGCGAGATTGAAGTGGTTGCGGAGGAGTTGTTGCTTCTCAATGAATCCAAGACTCCTCCTTTCTCGCCTTCCGAAGACGCAATTGCGAATGAAGAGGTGCGGCTGAAGTATCGCTATCTCGACCTGCGGCGTGCTGGGATGCAGGAGAACTTAGCGCTGCGCAGCAGAGTGGCGATGGCGATTCGCAACTACCTGGTTGGCGAAGGATTTCTGGAGATTGAAACACCGTTCATGACGCGTTCTACTCCGGAGGGCGCGCGCGATTATCTGGTTCCAAGCCGCGTTCATGCGGGTCAGTTCTACGCGCTGCCGCAGTCGCCGCAGATCTTCAAGCAGATTCTCATGATCTCGGGATTCGATCGATACTTTCAGGTTGCGCGGTGTTTTCGCGATGAAGACCTGCGCGCCGATCGACAGCCGGAGTTTACGCAGATCGATCTGGAGATGAGCTTTCCGCAGCAGGACACGATATTTCGCGTGGCGGAAGGATTTCTGACTGCGGCATTTGCGGCTGGCGGCGTTGCGTTGAAGACTCCTTTCCTGAGGATGACTTACGATGACGCGATTAAGAACTATGGGATCGATAAGCCGGATATGCGGCTTCCGGCGATGGTCTCGCTGAGCGATGTGTTGACTCCGGAGTTGCGGACTACGTTGAGGATCGAGCAGGAGTTGCCGGTGCTCGGCTTCGTAATTCCGGGCGTTGGCGAACTGAGTGGGACGGCTCGCAAGGCTTTGCTGAGCGAGGTGCGCGCGGGCTTCGGCGACTGCGGACTTGATCTGCTCGACGTTGCGCGGCTGAAGACGAATGTTGAGTTTGCCCCGCTGGCCGAGGCGATTGAGGCGAAGCTGAGCGGGAGCGACCCCACCCATGACGTTGACACCATCATGAATGGGGCACCCGGGCTTATTACCAAGTCGAACGTCAGTACCCCCAAGTCTGACGCTGACCTCATCATCGTGGTTACGCCGAAGATTGGGACACCGACGATGTGGAACTTCGATCCGCAGTGGATCTGGAAGCGCGTCGGCGCGCTGCGGTTGCAGCTTGGTGTGAAGTACGCCGAGAAGCATGGGCGATTTGCAAAGACCGGAACCGAGACGGACTTTAAGTTTTGCTGGGTCACCGACTTTCCCATGTACGAGTGGGACGAAGAGGCGAAGGTGTGGAACGCGGCACACCATCCATTCACCTCACCGCACGAGGACGACATCGCTGCCGGGCGGCTAACCAACGATAAGGGCGCCGTTCGCGCGCTGGCCTACGACATTGTGCTGAATGGGACTGAGCTTGGTTCGGGCTCGATCCGTATCCATCGCCAGGATGTGCAGGCGGAGATCTTCCGGTCGCTCGGAATGACGGACGCGGAGGCGAAGGATCGATTCGGCTTCTTCCTGGACGCGCTGGAGTACGGCACTCCTCCGCATGGCGGCATCGCGCTCGGGCTGGATCGGATCGTCATGATCCTAGCCGGGGCAACTAGCCTGCGCGAGGTGATCGCGTTCCCGAAGACGGCCAAGGCCATCGATCTGATGGTGGACGCACCGACTCCGGTAAGCGAGCAACAGCTGCGGGAGTTGCATCTGCGAGTGCGATGATCCAGGCTGAGGCCGGGATCTGGGTTATCCACCCGGAGTGGTATTGGTGGCTAAGCGGTTCTCTGCAGCAAAATACATGTTTGGTTCTCTTCGTTCACGGAATCTTATGTTCCTCATTTAGAACGGCTTGAAAACGAAAAGTGACATTGTCCGCGGATAAATCTCCGTTTCACTCAGCAAATCCGCGTGTCAAGCCCCTCAATTGGTCGAATCGACGATAAGTGCAACAAAACAAAACGAAAAATAGCCGAAAATAGTTGGCGTAACAGATTGGGTCAGCCTGCTACCATGGATGTAGAGATAAAAACAACCCCGGCGCTGGCCGGGTTTTTTTATGTCTAATGGGCAAAATAAGCCGTAAATCGTTCAGAATCTTATTTTTACCCATAAAAGCAATGGAATCTTATATTTGCGGGGGGCTAGTTTAGTCATGTCATTGCAAAATAACCACTTAACTACACCCACCCCCCAGGGGGGTACCCCTCCGATATTCCTACGGGGCCGTCTCCACGGCCTCTCCACTTGGCGCAGACTCGTTCCCAGTCGTGCTCAACGCCGTTACCCGGTACGAGTATCGATGCCCGGCCTCTACCGTGACGTCGCGATACGCGGCCGTCGTCACCAGTTGCGACCCAAGCAGCACCCACGCGCCCGAATTGTCGGCAGCCATCTCCCGCCGATAAACCCGGTACCCGGCGACCCGAACCTCTCCATCCGGATCCCAAGAGAGATCAATCGTCGGCTTCTGTGCATCACCCTCGCCTGCGAGGCCGGGCACAGCAACCAACCCGCCAGGAACTTCCGGGGGAAAATCATCGCGGACTGCAAAAGTCAGCGCCTTTGTGGGCACGCTGCGCAACTCGAGCGCCAGCCCGCCAACCTTCGCCATCTCCACCCGCTGCGCGGTGTAGCTGTAGGAGTGGCCAATCTGCACCGTCCGATCGATCGTCCCACCTGCATCGCCGACGTCCGCACCAGCCTTGAACCGAGCCTCTGCCGCCTGCTTTTGCCCGCCCGGCAACCCGCTCTTCGGCTCCGCCCCCGCACCACTCGCGGGATCGAGTACAGTCCGATCGAGTTCGACTATGCCTGCGCCGTCACCAGCGCTCCAATGCAGCAGAACGCCGGCCTTGGTCGCGCGACCTGCGAAACCCTGAACCGGTATCAAAGCCTGTCCCGCCACTGCAAACACAACGGGCGATGGGCCCGCCGTCCGCCCGGCAGCGTTCAGCAGTTGCACCCGGTACAACAGTATTCGCGCAGGGCCTGTGGTCAGCGTTGCTGGAAGCGTGTCCACTGCATCCGAAGCACCCGGCGTAACCGCAACCCGAGAAACCGCAGTACAAGGTCTCGAGTTCTTCCCCGCCGCACCAGTCTCGCGGCAGATCTCCGCCGTAATTGGCCCCCTGATCGGAATCTTGTCCGTGGTACGGGTCGGAGTGGTCCAGTGCAGCCTGACCTCGTCCCCAAACCGCGTCGCCATAAGACCTGTACCCGACACAACTTGGGGCAGATTGAGCGTGGGCGGAAGCGGCGGTCCAGGGTTGGCGCATCCGTTTAATGCGATTACCGCAGCAAATACCGCAATTCCGCACAAGCCAACAGTCGTAATGCGAAGCCAATGCGGTCTATTTAGCTCAATGTGCATCCAAAGAAAGGCTATAGCATATTCCTCCCCCAGGCCCTGAGATTTAGCAATCCAAAATCTTTTTAAAAACGTAGATCGTTTGACGGGAATGAAACATCTATTTACAGGATAAACAATGGCGACCTCATCGATACTCTCGGAAACTATCTCTCAGCCGGCAAAAAACCGGCCCGCGATCCATGCACTTCCCGAACTGTCAAACCTGCAAATTGACGGCGAGGCGGCTGAATCGGTCATAACAGAAAAGCGTATTGGCGAGCGCATAAAGTTTCTTCGCCTGAAGAAATCCATGGGCCTGGTCGAACTGGGACGCCACACCGGGCTCTCCGCGAGCTTTCTGTCGCAGCTCGAAACCGGACGAGTCGTTCCAACTCTGCGAAACCTCGCCCGAATTGCGATGGTCTTTTCGAAAGACCTCAACTTCTTCTTCGAGCCTGAACCGCTCACCCTCTTCCGCATTCATCGCGGCAAAGATCGCGTGCGCCTTCCGCAGTCTGGCGTACAGGACCCCGCCTACTACTTTGAATCGCTCGGATACCTCGTCCCCGATCGGCAGTTGGACCCTTACTTCGCAGAATTCCTGCCGTCCCGTCCAGGCCTGGAGCCCCGTCCGCACCAGCATTTTGGATGTGAGTTCCTCTATGTGCTCTCCGGCAACCTCACCATTTACCACGGCGCGCAGACTCATCAGGTTGAACAGGGCGACGCAATTTATTTCGATGCCTCGACCACGCACAGCTATGAATGCTCCAGCGCAACCCCGGCCAGTGTTCTCATCGTGACCCTGCAACAGCCCGTCCACTCCGGAGGCACAGGTCTTCGCCCAAGTCAGCTTCCGGCGCCAACTCCCAAGACGCCGCGTAGCCTCTCCGCCACCGCACCCACACGCTCAGCCCGCACCACGGTAGTTCCCAAGAACAGCTAATCTCGAGGCGGCATTTCGCGCAGTAAAAAGCGCTCACACGCGGTATCGTGGATGCGTGCGCGAATGCGCTTCGAGGTCGCAATGAAACTCTGCCGGTCGAGTCTTCTTTTCTTGTCGCTTCTCGCAATTCAATCCGCTACTGCGCAAACCACGATGCCCAAAGTCGCCGCCACGCCGCCGATGGGCTGGAATAGCTGGGACTCTTACGGCCTCACCATTACGGAGGATCAGTTTCGGGCCAACGCGAAGATCGAGGCGGACGCACTGAAATCCTACGGGTGGAACTACGCCGTCATCGATGAAGGCTGGTTCTTTTTCAACCCGCAAGACCGCAACAAGCCGGACACTCTGATTTACGCGATCGACGCTAACGGCCGCTACGTCCCAGTGCCAGCGCGCTTCCCATCCGTCCAGGCGAAAGGCACCGCGCAGCCTGCGCAGCCGACCGTCGCCGCCGGGAATGCCGCGCCGAAACTAATCGCCATAATCCAGTCCACATCATTCAAGCCCCTAGTCGACTACATCCACTCGCAAGGCTTGAAGTTCGGTATCCACATCATTCGCGGCATCCCGCGTGCCTCGGTTGAGCGCAATCTGCCCATCGCCGGCAGCGCCTTCCACGCCTCCGACGCAGCCGACACAAACGACGCCTGCCCTTGGGATCCTACCAACTGGGGCATCAAAGATAATCCCGCCGGGCAGGCCTGGTACGACTCGCTGCTGACCCAGTACGCCGCCTGGGGAGTCGATCTGCTCAAGGTCGATTGCATCTCCTCGCATCCGTACAAGGCCGCGGAAATTCACATGATCCGCCACGCAATCGACAAGGCGGGCAGGCCGATGGTGCTCTCGCTCTCACCCGGTCCAACCTCGCTAGACAACGCGGCCGAGGTCGCCGAGACCGCCAACATGTGGCGCATCTCCGACGACTTCTGGGACTACTGGGCCAGCCCAAATCCCGGCAAGGACTACCCGCAAAGTATCCTCGGCCAGTTCAGCAAGACCGCCGCCTGGGCTAAGTTCGCCAAGCCCGGCAACTGGCCCGACGCTGACATGCTGCCCATCGGCCACCTCGGCCCCGTACCCGGCGAAGGCAAGCCGCGCAACACCCACTTCACGCCCGCCGAACTGCAAACGCTGATCACTCTGTGGTCGATGGCGCGTTCGCCGCTGATCCTCGGAGCTAACCTGACGCAGCTCGACGACGCCACGCTTAAGCTCATCACCAACCGCGACGTGCTGCGCATCGACCAGACCGCGACGCGCAGCGGCCAGGTCATGCGCTCGGGAGACATCATCGCCTGGACCGCCGACCTTCCCGCCGATTCACCGGATGGCTCCATAGCGCTCGCCCTCTTCAACGTCGGCGAAACGCAAGTCGTCGTCGACAGCGCCTTCGCAGCCTTTAGCCTCGACGACCCCACGTACCACGTCAAAGATGTCTGGGCCGGCAAGGTTCTCGGCAAACTGAAATCCGTTCCCAACCTAACCCTCGAACCCCATGCCTGCATTCTCTACTTGCTGAAGAAGTAGGAGGTAATCAATGTCGGAGAGTCAACTCGAGGTTAGCTGGGAACAGGCTAGAGACAACCTCGGATTAGAGCTCATAATTCCGTTTTCTCTCGATCTGGGATCGGACGGAAAAATCGAAGCGGAACTACTAGTTAAAGTTTTGGCGATCGAAATGGAATGCTGGTAGTGAAACGATACGGTGCCGTAAAAGACAATCACGACCAGATTGCAAGACTCGGTTTCGGCTTTTCGGTGTTGGACGAACCGGAGGATTCATACGATCAAGCGACCATGATCGAGATGCTGGGTGATTGGGGTTGGACAGGGCCAACGACCGAAACTTCAAGATGGATTCTGACTTGAGACAGTTAGACAAAGGGGGTAGCTTTTCCACGTGGACGCCTTAGCCATATCGCCCAGCACCATCGCCTCGCTCGTCATCGCGCTGAGCTTCGCCGCGGGCCTCAACGTCTACGCCACCGTATGCACGCTTGGCATTCTGTCTCGCCTGCATTGGGTTATCCTTCCCGGCAATCTCGGCACGCTCGACCACACGTGGATCATCGTCGTCAGCGGGCTGTTGTTCCTAGCCGAACTCGTCGGCGACAAGATCCCCGGCTTCGACCTCATCTGGAACGCGCTGCACACCTTCATCCGCATTCCCGCAGCCGCGCTGATGGCCTACGCCGCAAGCTCGCATCTCACGCCCGAGCAGCAACTCCTCGTCACCCTGGCCGGCGGAGGCATCGCCGCCATCGCACACAGTTCCAAAATTGCCGCCCGCGTGCTGGTCACGCCCAGCCCCGAGCCGATCTCGAACATCGCCCTCAGCAGTGCCGAAGATGTCGGCGCAATCGGCCTCACGTGGGTCGCCACGCATCATCCGCTGGCCGCCGGAATCTCGGTCGCCGCGCTCAGCATCGTCCTGATCGCGGCCCTCTGGTGGACCTTCGCCCGCATCCGCACCGGGCTCGCACGCGTCTTTCGCCGCATGCGCGAGCCCAGTGACCCCGCGCACCGCGCCCTCCCCTGATCGTGCCATACGATGCATCTACCGCACGCGCTAAAGGAGACGAGTTGCGAACCATTTACACGATCGGCCACTCGTCCCACACCGCCGAAAACTTTCTCGCACTGCTGCAGCAGTATTGCATCGAGGTGCTGGTAGATACGCGATCCGCGCCCTACTCCCGCTACTCTCCGCAGTTCGATCGCGAGACTTTGCGCGACTCCGTGACCGCCGCGGGAATGAAGTATCTATACCTCGGCGACATCGTCGGCGGACGCCCAAAAGATGAATCCCATTACGACGATCAAGGCCGCGCCCGATACGCAAAGATGGGTAAGGATGCCGAATTTCTAAGCGGCATCGAACGTCTCGAACGCGGCGCGGACGAATTCCGCGTAGCCCTGATGTGCAGCGAAGAAGACCCAACGCACTGCCACCGCCGCCTGCTCATCGGCCGCGTGTTGACTGAGCGTGGAGCCGAGTTGCAACACCTCCGAGGCACCGGCGATCTACAACCAGAGGCGCAGGTCGCAGCGTCGTCGGGCAAGGCATTGGTCGAGGCGCAACCCGCGCTATTCGCCGAGATGGACGAGGACAAATGGAGATCTACAGCATCGGTTTCACCCAAAAATCAGCATCCCAATTCTTCGGTGCGCTGAAGTCCGCCGGCATCCGCCGGCTGCTCGACATCCGCCTCAACAACACGTCGCAACTCGCAGCCTTCGCCAAACGCGACGACCTCGCTTACTTCCTCAAAACCATCTGCAACGCCGAATATCACCACGAGCCTCTGCTAGCACCCACGCAGGAGATGCTCGACGCCTTCAAGAAGCGCAAGGGCGACTGGGCTGAATACGAGCGCGAATTTCTAACCCTCATGCGAGATCGCAAAATCGAAACCACCCTCAACCGCGACCAGTTCGCACAGCCCACCGTCCTGCTTTGCAGCGAACCCACAGCCGAGCATTGTCACCGCCGCCTCGTCCTCGAATACCTCGCGGACAAATGGGGCGGCATCACTATCCATCACCTGTAACGCACTGGCAGCCTCCAGCAGAGGAGTACGGAGTTGCGAAAAACAATCGTCTGTCTCGCCAACAGCTACAAACACGGCGGGCGCTGCATCGCGGGCATCGACATCGATAGCGGCAAGTGGATTCGCCTACATGGCAACTCGCCGGACGGCGCGCTGTGCGCCTGCGAATACGCGCTCGACGATGGCACCGAACCACGCTTGCTCGACCTTATCGAAGTCGTACTCCACTACGCCATCCCCTCCGACTCCCACCCCGAAGACTGGCAGATCGTACCCACGCCGTGGCACCTGGTCGAGCGTCCCGCGACCGCCGCGCTCATGCAAAAGATCACGTGCACTACTGATAAAGTCCCGACCATTCTGCGCGGCTACCGCGACCGCATATCCACGGAGGAGGTCCGCGCCAAGCCTTTGCTTTCTTCCCTTGCGTGCATCTGCCCCGATGACCTTTACTGGTGGATTCGCGAGGATCATGGCAAACCAAAGCCCCGCGCCCTCTTCCAGCGCCATCACGTTACGTACAATTTCTCCGTCACCGACCCGCATTGGCTCAACCAACTCAAACCGCTCCCCGAAGGCATCTATCCGCACGCCAACTTCGCCAACGCAGGCACCGAAACATGGCTCACCATCAGCCTCAGCGAAGCATTCCATGGCTTCCACTACAAACTAGTCGCCGGGGTCATCGTCCGCATGAAGTGATTAGAAAGATAGCTCGCCGTGCGATCCGAGACGTACGAGTTGAAGCGTTCTCTCGTCCGGCTTGCGGTAGATCAAAACCAGATCCGGCTTAATGTGACAGTCCCGATCTCCCAGCCATTGCCCAGTCAATGCGTGATCTGTATAGCGAGGCGGCAACGGCTGATCGACACCTAGAATGTCGGTCACAGTCTTGAGGTCCGCGACCAGAGATCTACCATACAATCCGCGGCTTTCTCGTTTGAAGTCTTTCTTGAATCGCGAACCATAGCTAATCGTCCGCATTCAGCTTCTCGATCAACTCGTCAAACGAAGCCACTTCGGTGACCTCACCACGACGAACGGCTTTCAAAGCTTCCACTGTTTCAGCATTCGGTATCAACAACTCAAACGGCATCAACCGCTCATTCGCAAGACGAGTCATCATTAACCGGAAAGCAGATGAAGGTGTGAGCCCAATATTCTTCAACACAGTCGTTGCTCTCTTCTTCGTCTTTTCATCAATTCGCGCGCGCACAACAGCATTGGCAGGCATAGCGTCACTCCTGAGCTACATTGTAGCTCAACTTAAGATTTCGACTCAATGTCGCGGCCTCTATACACCCCTGCGTCGGCCTACTGACTTGTGGGCCGCCGTCCCGCGCCCCTTCTCCTCATCCCCCGCAGCGGTCTTCGGCAGCGTCATAGCCAGCAGCCTCACCGGATCGATATACGCTCCATCCCATCGCACGCCGAGGTGGAGATGCGGCCCAGTCACTCGCCCAGTCGCGCCCGATAACCCCAACCGCTTGCCCTTCGCCACCTTGTCGCCGACCGCCGCCTCAATCTTCGAGAGGTGCATGTAGATCGTGAAGAACTTCTGTCCATGGTCCACGATCACACAATTCCCCTCGTAGTACAGTTCCTGCGTCAGCACCACTGTTCCCGAGTTCGCAGCCACCACCGGCGTTCCTTCCGGCACCGGGAAATCGGTTCCGCGATGCAGGCTCGTCTTCTCCTCATTCAGAATGCGGCTCTCGCCAAAGCTCGGCGTCGACTTCGCATCCACCGCCGGCACAAAATTGCCCGACCACATCGGAGCCGCACCAACATGCGCGAACGCC
>JANYLK010000112.1 GCA_025357875.1 Granulicella sp. | reverse complement strand
CCGGCACGGAGTAGTCGTTGGTGCGGTAGCGGACCAGCGACTACGAACTGACCCTGGCGGATATCTTCTCGCAGGCCTCATAGGGCGCAGCAGGCAGCGGAAGCATCGCTGCGCGATCCCGCTCGAAGCGTTCGCCGATCGTCTCGGTGTGTCCGCGCAGCCGCCGCTGACGCCGATCCCGGTACCGTTCCGCCAGCTGTGCGTTCAACTCATCCCAACTACTGGCACGTGGAATCGGGACCATGAAGTTGCGCCGCGAGTAGCCGAAGATCCCCTCCACCTTGCCCTTACCACCCCCCGGACGAAGACCTGTCCGCGAGGACCCCGGCTTATCGTTGCCCCTGGCCGGACGGCCGAACTTATCGGCGAACAGATAGTAACTCTGTAACTCGGAGAAGGCCCGCGTGCGCTGCCGTTCTTCTCCACCCAGGATCCGCGCCACCGCGATCTTCGTGTTGTCGTACAGGATCCGCGTCGGAACCGCGCCGAAGTATGCGAACGCCTGCACATGACCTTCGAGGAACGCCTCGGTGGTCTCGGCGGGAAACGCTACAACGAAGCAATCGTCGGAATGAGGCAAATCCATCGCCAGGTAGTGCGCCTTCTGCTCGACCCCGGCAATCACCACCAGCGCTTCACCGAAGTCCGCCTGCGCCTCGCCAGGCGGGT
Source organism: Granulicella sp. (assembly GCA_025357875.1). Classification (GTDB taxonomy): domain Bacteria; phylum Acidobacteriota; class Terriglobia; order Terriglobales; family Acidobacteriaceae; genus Edaphobacter. The sequence continues at coordinate 7,203 of JANYLK010000112.1, read as the reverse complement.
GCACCAAGGGCACGAACATCTCCTGGCTGCGCAGTATCGCTGTATGCACGTAATCCTTCACGATGGTGTAGCCGCCCGTGAACTGATGCTCTTCTTTTAGCCGATCGAAGATCCGCTTCGCCGTATGCCGCTGCTTCGCCGGTCTCTGCCTGTCGTCTTCCAGAATGGCGTCGATGACGCCTATCCATGGCCCCAGCATGGGCCGCCTGACAGGGTGCTGCCGCCGGTAGCCGGGCGGCACAGCGAACTCCAGCATCTTCCGTACCGTCTCTCGCGACAGCCCAAACTTCCGGGCTACCGCACGCTGACTCCTGCCCTCGACACGAACCGCTCGCCGAACACGACCGTATATCTCCACTTGGAACATCCCTCCGATGTCTCATGAACCGTCCCATCCAGGCGACAACTCAGGAAACTAAGATCCGGCGGTGGCCTACTTTTACCCCGCCAGAGCGCCCCGCTCACGCGGCGCACTGTGGCCTAGTTTGCACCGGCGGGCCAAAGGAGAAACACCATGCAGACCCAACAGACCATCACATTCTTCGGCACCGTCAGCAACTCAGCCACCATCCGCACTTCCAGGACCGGACGCAAGTACACCGCCTTCGGAGTCTCCATCATCTCCGACCGCAACCTCCAGGCCTTTCACTACAACGTCGTTGCCTTCGGCAAACAGGGCCACTTCGCCAAGCAGCTCCAGACCGGCACCCGCATCAAATTGGTCGTCCAGGCGCAATCTCAGCCAGACAACATCGCCAGCATCCCACTCCTCACAGCAACCTTCGTGCGACCGGTTCATCCGGCTGCACCGAAGACGAATACAGAGATGCTGGCGGCATGAGGCTCCGCAAACACTGAAGCCAGCCCTTTCGGGCTGGCTTCGCTTCCTGCTCACCAAGGGGCAGGGGGAGTTTCTTCTCCAATCATACAGGCGAAGCCGGGCATGTCAAACGGGGAGCTCTGGAGCGGTGCTTGGCAATCATCAATGTTTATGTAGATGGCTTCAATCTGTACTACGGCGCGCTCAAGCGGACACCGTACAAGTGGCTGGATTTGGGGAAGCTAGCGGCGATTTTGCTGCCAACGGATACGGTTCAGGAGATCCACTACTTCACCGCACGGGTCAGTTCCAGACCGTACAATCCCACGTCGGCTCATGACCAAGGGTTGTACATTCGGGCACTCAAAACCATTCCCAACCTGCAAATCAAGTATGGGCATTTTCTGACGCACTCCGTTCCCATGTACCTCACTAACGTCGTACCCGCTCAAAAGGTTTGGGTGGACAAGACAGAGGAGAAGGGTTCGGACGTGAATCTAGCCTCGCATTTGCTCAGGGACGCTTACGTCAAGAAGTTCGAGGTAGCGGTTCTGATTACGAATGATTCAGATTTGGCCGAGCCGGTTAGGATTGTGGCGCAAGAGATTGGGCTACCAGTCGGGCTCCTCAATCCCCATCAGTTTCACAGTAGGGAACTGAGACAGTACGCGATCTTCCTCAAGCGTATCCGACAGGGAGATTTGGCTGCAAGTCAGTTCCCGAGAACGATCACTGACAGGAAGGGAACCTTTGCCAAGCCAAATGGTTGGTAGGCAAATTGGCCGTCCTTCGACGCTGATTCAGCCTTCGCCTTCTTACAACCACTACAAAAACTACTACAGTGACGAAAAAGGAGGCCAGCCGTTTCGGGCTGGCCTTCTCGTAAGTGCTTGATTCTTTGTATTGGTGCGGAGGAGGGGACTTGAACCCCTATGCCTTGCGGCGCTAGCACCTCAAACTATGTCCATAGGTATCAGTGGGTTGCGCGGTCTATCGAATCAGTAGCTTAAGGCTGTGCCCTGTATCGCAAAGTATCCTGTTCTATCCCAGGATGGGCACAATCTCGGGCACAATTTCCGACCGTCGCACCCTCTTCTCCATCAGGGCTTTCGCGATGACGATATCCTCTCTATCCACTATACTGTATCGCCGCTCCATTGAGTCAGTTTTGTGACCGCTGATCTGCATCCGAATCGACTGAGGCACGCCTGCATCGCGCATGTTGCGAACTGCCGTACGTCTCATGTCGTGCAGGTGCAGGTCGGAAACACCGGCCCGTTGGCAGGCGCTCTTCCAGGCGCCGCGGAAGCTCTTGATCGGTTTGCCAGAGCGATTGAACACCCACGGTGACTTCGGCCAGTTCTTCTGCCGTTCTTGATAGGCTGCCCATAAGAGGTCATGCATGTCGCCATTTAGGATGGGGCAAGTACGGGCGTCTTTACCTTTTGTTTCACCTTTGCTCAAGGTGATGAGTCCAGCCTTGAAGTCGACCTGAGGCCACCGGATGGCGAGCAACTCACTCTTGCGGATCCCGGTGTTGTAATCGCAGACAAAGAGCGCCTTCAGCTCGTGCGGAAGTTCATCGCGTAACCGCTCGTACTTCTCATCAGACAGGAAGCCCTGGCGCACGGTCGTCTCTTTGACCATGGGGAAGTAGGGAACTATGTTGACCTTGGCGGGAGTACGCTTACGGCCATTGTGGAACGCCGTTCGCAGGATCGAGAGTTCACGGTTGACGGTTGCATCCATCACCCCGCCATCCTTGCGCTTCTTTCGGTACTGATCCATCTTGTCTGTGGTGAGCCGGGTGGCCTTCAGCTTCCCGAAGAACGGTCGGATGCTCTTCTCAACGACCAGCCTCCATATCTTGCGGGTAGACTCTTCAATGTCACTCTTGAGGACGTCGTCCAACAGTTCATTGATCAGAACCCTGTCAGGAATCCCGCCCGAGAGTTCCCCGCGCGCCCGACTGCCAAGCAACTTGTCCCGCAAGTTCATGGCATTTTTCTTGCTGGTTGATTTGCTGGACTGCCGGATAGACTGCCCGCCAACATAGACCTTGACCCACCAGATCTGTCCTCGAAGATACACTGTGCCGGAACGGTCGCTCTTCTTTGCCATCGGGCCAAGTGTACCCCAAAAGGCTAGTGCCTCAGTACTTGTTCAGGTGGAGATGGATCGGGAACATGCACCGCCGCAATCTAAGCGGCGGACCATCGTATTAGTTGGTCTAACCGACAAACGCCGGCAGAGGTGCTGAAGGGCACTCCTCCGCTTTGTTCCGCTATCCCACTTCTGCAAGCGCATCCTGAAAGGCTTTTTCATTCAGGACCACGACTGGAGTTTCTTTGGGATCGTCAATTGCCTTGGCGACGTCGAGCCTCAACCTCTTGTTGAAGTAGTAAAGCAGAGCTTTACGAACTGCGATTGCGGTCTGCCCGTATTCCATGCAGTAATCCTGAGCAATAACGTCTTGTTGCTCTGAACTTAACGCAGGGTTTGGAATCAACACAACGCTGAAGTATTCATTCCAATTTCTGTCCTGACTCGCCGGCGCCTCGGCATCGTGGAGATCTCCCGACTGGAGACAACGGGAGAGGAGGAAGTCTTTGAACCTTTTCTGTTTGTGACAGAAGCCTCTTACATGCCATCGCAAACCGTCATGAGCGAGTGCGTGCGGACTGATCCATCGCCACATCGGGCCCGGTCGCTCTTTATTCATCGATTGATACCGCACATGTAGAGACTGGCGATTCTTGATCGCACCGGTCAACGAGCGAAGCACGTCAACATTCACCCGACGCTGGGGAATCGGCATCGCTTCTGCCGAAGGCAGAATGCCTAACCAAGTGTCGCCGGCATCCGTCGTATGATCCGCGATGTTACGGAGCTGCGTCAGATATTGATCCGCATTGGGTCGTCCAGACGTTTCAGGGCCATGTTAATGCGATCGCATTGCTTCTCGTTCAAATAGAAGCGATGCCTATCCAACCAGTTCTGAAAAGCGTGACACGTATCGTTTGAAGCGCCCTCCAATGCGGCAACGTGTTCCTCAATCTCGCTCTTCTTGATACTGAGGATTGAGAAGCGGCACAATATCCACCGTCCGATCATCGGAAAATACGATTGCCATTCTCCCCTTTCCCCGACCATGCACGTAGCGCAGTGCCGAATTGAATCGTGAGCCGCGAGCGGGCGAGCAATCCTCGAACTCTTCTCCGTCCAGAATGACGCCGATCGCGCGACAAGTCCCGCTAGGATCGAGCAAGATGCTTCCATCAATCCCACTCACTCGCTCCAGGAGTGCCGAGGTCATGGGAGCAGGCCGGATCGCGGGGCCCTGATCCGAGAGTCGAGCTGCCTCGGATGCCGCATCTTCCGCCACGACCAACATGCTTCCGTGGTTCAGACTGGCACCGGCCTCGAAGAGTCCCCAAAGTCGACCCGCATCCCTGGCGCTCGCGTTCCGAAAGATCCGCAGGAAGTTGCTCCGAAAGCGCTCCTGACTGATAGGCGGCTGTGGCAGACGTGGTTCGCGATAGTGGCTGTAGAGGAGAGGTTGTTGGTCGTGGCGGAATTCCCACTCGTAATGGTCCAGGAAGATGATCGTGAAAGAGTCGAAACGAGACGGGTCATGTTGCGGCTTGAGCCGTCCGAGACCCAAGATCCTTCCGCCGCTGGCGATCAGCGAAATCTCAGGGCCAGCCATCGTGAGGATTTTCCTTGCCCAACGGGGTTCATGGAACGGAACCGGCTTCTGGAATCGAACCAGGTAATCAACATCTGGATGGTTGGGTCGCACGAGGATCAGACTGCCGGTTCCCTTTGCTCTTTCGTACAGCAGCGAGGAAATGATGTTGAGGCGCTGGAAGAGACCGACGGTGGTATATCGTTCCTGGGCGGTGAGCATATCGGGAATACGCATGAATGCCTCCGCTCCATGCGCCACAATCTCATTGGCCGATCGCAGCTGGAATTGATCGAGCGACCGGGGTCAGGCAGAAGAAGCTCTCGACTGGCTTCATCCAGTAACACGCTGAGACACGAGAGGATGAGACCGTATTCGCCGCTGGGCCAGGTTTCGTCGTTAGTGTCTGGAAGCGTAAGAGGGGGAAACTCGGTAAACAACTCTTCAGGCACTTGGATTACGGGCACAACGTAGTACTTTTCAACTAGTCGCGCCATCCGCAAAAGGACCGCAACCGATGCTTTTTATTGAACGGTTTGAGGGCATTCCGAATCACCATCGTCGCCGACGACCTTCGGATATTCTCGGGTTTGTCGTTGTTGCTTGCCTCATCCCCGTACATCATGGTCTGCAAGCGATGATTCTTGATCGTCTTCGGAAATCCTTCGGGAATCGCGTCAAAGAGCGCCAACTCCCACTTGCCGTCTTCCGGCTCCACGCAGACGGGATGTCCGCTGGCATCGGGCTTGAGCACTCCGACCAGGAGCACATCTGGCTTCATCGATACGCCGAGCTCTTTGAAAACTCCCTCGGCGAGATGGAACAAGGCGCTGGCGAAGTGTTGTTGATAACCCCACATGAATAAACGGATGGCCCGCTTCACCTTCTACCTCTCAGTCTATTGAGTGCCAGTTGCATCGGGATCTGTGGGGACACTCGCGTCCGCTATCTACAACAAGAGCGTGTCTTTTCCGTTGTGCAACGACGCATGAAGTCCGCTCGGCTGCGGGGCGGTACCGACGATGATCAGCAGAAATCCTGAGATGGCGCGCCGCGATTTGTTTACGCATTCTCGCATATTGTCCAGATCCGTCCCCGAGGGATGTGGGATTGGCTCGGGATGAGTATGCCAGTCCCCGATGAAGTGCAGCCCCGAAGGAAAGCGTTCATTAATTTCGCGTTGCTCGGCCTTTCGATCCGGGACGTAGGAATAGCGGGACCGGATATCCGAGCTCCGGGGACCAGTGGCTTCTTCGATGGTGATGGTCTGCCCCTGAATTCGCCCGAACAGCTGTCCGCCAGCTTCCGTGTCTCTCTTGCGCAGCTGCCGATAGCGCCGGAAATGCTCAAGAACAGCGTCCGTAAGAATGACCAATTCGGCGGAGTCACCCAGCGGTATCCTAAGCGACATTCGATACCCTGCAATGAGCGCAACCCGTCTCCTCGGGCCACGCTAGGCTCAGGACCGCCGAGATATCGCCTGGTACCGCACCGCGAAGAGATCGCCACTCGGAGGTGACCTCACCACCAGTTTCGTGAATCCGTGCCTCATCTGAGACATAGACTCGATGCAGATTGCTTGAAGCCTTCCCTAGTAGCGAATCAATGGCGGGGGACGCAATCATGGAGTTGATGGCCATGATCTCGACGGGACCATACGGCTGAAACGTGCCGCCACACGCCGGTTCGCTGAACATGGTCTCCTGCGTCCATTGAGCAATCTTCAGCTTGGGCAGACCGTCCTCTTGGAAGTGGCATAGAAAGCAGCCATTGCCACCAGTTAACAAGACCGCGTGTCCCGCCACGGCGTGAGGTTCGGTCCAGCCGAAAACGATATGTTTGAAACTGGCGCTCAACGGACTGAGGTATTGGTCGTTGAGGAAGCAATCGAACTCCCAGTCTTCTGCCAAACTCAGAATGAGATCGTATGACTGATTGTGTGAGGCGGATTCGCGGAGGAAAAGCTGTCCGTCGGAGACGACCCCGGTTATGGAATGATGTGGAAAGCGCTTCTGCAGTAATTGGGCAACTCCCTGAAATTTGTACGTCCCTTCGCTATCGACTCCAAGCAGGTGCCTGCCGGCATTGGCGAAGGTGAGAGTTTCGTTATCGACCAGGGTGAGGCTTCCGACGCCTGAGGCCGCGAGGAGTTCGGCGACGAAGCTTCCGACTGAGCCAATGCCGATGATCGCGATCTTCTTCTGCGCCAGCAGTTGGGCCTTGGGATCGACGTCCCGCCCATGAATCCAGCTCGAATCGGCACGCTTCACCTTCAGCCGCTGAGGAGCCGGGGCGCTGTTCAAATAGCGACTTAGTTCCAAGGTTTCCGGCACGTGCCCAGGACGAAAGCCATTTTGGCGCACGTCTACCTTGTGGCCACACATGTTCTTACCAGAGGGGGGGATTAGACGCAGCGCAGCCAGCGCTCTTCCATTCGTCGTTGGAGCGTCAAGCACAAGAAGGCTGCGCGTTTTGTCTGCGAGCAAGCGTCTGGTCAGCAGTAAGCGACCGAGCAACGCACCTGTTAGCGGGATGGGGTTTGTGATGAACTCTGGTGATGAGTGTGGATGCTCGCCTTGGCGGAAAGTTGGTCTATGAGTACAGAGTCGGTGTGGATCGGACCGATGGCGAGGCGTTTCCCCAAGGCTTCGTGGCCGTGATGTCCGCATCTGATCTGGCAGAGGCGAAGCCGACC
>JANYLK010000048.1 GCA_025357875.1 Granulicella sp. | reverse complement strand
CTTATCGGCAGGGTTACATCAATGCCGCTCAGTTGCAGGAGTTGGCAGTGAAGATGGCGAAGAGCAACTATGGGGCATATCTGAAGGGCATTCTTGAGGGGACGGTGTATTGATGACGAGTCAGCTATCGAGCGGGCGAATCCTGGTGACTGGTGGCAGCGGGCAGGTTGGGGAAGCGCTTATCCGGGTGCTGGCGTCGGTCGGCGATGTATTTGCTCCGGGCCGTGACGAGCTTGACCTAACGGACGCGGACTCGATTCGTAGGGTGATGCGTGAGGTTGGGCCGCGCTGGGTGGTGAACGCCGCTGCATACACCGCGGTAGATAAAGCTGAGAGTGAGCCTGAGCTGGCGTTCGCAATCAATGCTATGGCTCCAGCAGTTTTTGCCGCGGAGACTGCAAAGATTGGTGCGGTGGTGGTACATTTTTCGACCGATTACGTTTTCGATGGATCAAAAGTGACGGCGTATGTAGAGTCGGACCCGATCGGACCGTTGAACGTATATGGCAGGAGCAAGTTGGCTGGTGAAGTTGCTCTGAGTGCGGGCGAGGCTGCGCATTTTGTGTTTCGCACGAGCTGGGTATATGGTGCCACGGGTAAAAACTTCGTCCGGTCGATGTTGAAATTTGCGCGGGAGCAGGAACATCTGAGGATTGTTAGTGATCAGCATGGCACGCCAACGTGGAGCTTTGAGTTGGCAAAGATGACGGCTCATGTGATTGGACAGATAGAGAGGGTAGCTGCACAGAATGGGAGATCGTTGAGTGAGGTCGCGCTTCCGCTGAATGGGATTTATCACGCGAGCGGAGGCGGGGCGACCACGTGGTATGGGCTCGCAGTGCAGGCGATTGCTGAGGTACAGCAACTTGAGCCGAGGGCAAGGTTGGCTACGGTGGAAGCCATTTCAACTGCAGAGTATCCGACGCCGGCGAAGCGGCCAATGAACTCGCTTCTCGATTGCACGAAGCTGGAGCAGATGTTCGGCTGGCGGATGCCGGAGTGGCAAGAGTCGGTTGCGCGAGTTGTAGGTGAGTTGGCGGGCTAGTCGATACGACTCTCTAACAACATCTTGCTTGCGGCTCGAGACTATGTAAACTGCTGTCGTGAGCAAGCCAGTCTTGAATCCCAGGGTAGACGAATACATTGCGAAGTCGGCGCCGTTTGCGCAGTCAGTGTTAACGCATCTGCGGGCGCGGATACACCACGCGTGTCCGGACGTGCTGGAAGAGATAAAGTGGAGCCGGCCATTTTTTCTCCATGGCGGGACGATATTGTGCAACGTATCTGCGTTCAGGGAGCATTGCAGCTTTGGATTCTGGGGCGCGGAGATTGGGAAGGTTCTGCGCGAAGACGGCGTGCTGCAGGAAGGTGGAATGGGGTCACTAGGGTGGATCGCTAGTGTGAAGAACCTGCATGCGGATAAAAAGTTGTCGACGTACTTGAAGCGGGCGGCCGCATTTATTGACGATGGGCACGGCGAGACTGTGATGGCTGTCTCGCGTCGTGTGGTGAAGGCGCCCAAAGAGGCGGTGGAGACGTCGCCAGAGCTTATGGCAGCGTTGAAAAAGAATAGAGTGGCGAGCAAGGTGTTTGAGGTGTTTAGTCCGAGTTGCAAGCGAGAGTATGTGGAGTAGATTGCGGATGCTAAGCGGCCAAAAACGCGGGACCGGCGCATTGCGCAGGCGGTGGAGTGGATTGCCGAAGGGAAGCAACGCAACTGAAATAATCACGATTGCTGACGGGTGTGAGCGTGATGTGAGCGGCCGCGTGCTCGTTGATCATGGGGATTCTCTGCGTTTTAAATCTGCGGGTTTAGCCGTGGCTGAGTCGGCGGGCGAAGTCGAGGAAGGTGAGGGCGGCGGGGGAGTAGCCGCCGGGGTCGTCTCGGGTGAAGTCGCCGGTCATGGGGTCCATTTGTTGGCGAAATTCAGTGTGACGCATGATGGCGGAACACCATTGCTGCATTATGTAAGTGAGCTCGGCCTGCTTGCCGTAGAAGGCCATCCAGCGGGGGGCGCGCAGAGCGGTAAGGGCCTGGCTGGCTCCTCCCCAACTGTTGCGCGGGATGGGTCTGACGAACGTGGGATCGTCCATGGCGATCGAGGAGAGGGGGTAGGGTGCCCAGAAGGCTTTGGGGTTGTGGAGTTGTTTCGTCCAGACGGCTTCGAAGACGGCCTTGTCTTTGATTGGGTCGACGACATGCTCGCCTAGTACGCGGGAGATGACATCTCCGCGGACGCGAACGAATTTATTCTGCGCGTCGAGATCGTAGAAGGCCGCATCCTCTGGGTTGTAGAGTTTGGTGAGGATGAGATGGCGGATTTGCTCGGCGTCTGCCTGCCAGCGTGCGGCTTCGTCAGGCTTGCCTAGGGCATGGGCCATGGAGGCGAGGGCGATGCGACCACCGTAGACGGTGGCTGAGAGATCTGGACAGAGGCGGGGGATACCAGGAATGACCGGTGATTTTCGAGCGTCAGCGTCGGGGCAACGGTTGGGGATGCCAGCCCACCGCGGCGAGTTGTCGTGGCCGGTGTCGTAAGTGCAAAACCCTTCGACGAGACCGGTCTTGCGGGTGTCGCGATACTGGCGTAGCCATGCGTCCCAGCGGCTGCAACATTTGTAGGCTGTTTCGAGAAGTTCCTGATCATTAATGAGTTGGCAAATGTCCCATGCGGTGGCAGCTATGGGGACAACCATCTGGATTTGGCCGTAGCCACCGGTCGTACCCACTGAATCAGCGAGTTTGATCGAGGCGGGTATCTGGCCGTCTTCCTTCTGCTGGGCGAAGAAGGCCATGTGGTTGGCCCTAGCGATGGCAAGGGGAGTGGGGATGCCTGGATGGGGAGCAATGTACCTCTGAAGGGTGCCGTAGACTTGGCCTTCCTGGGGCGCGCATTCCTGCCAGATGCCGGCGTAGGTACTACCTTCGACGAGAACTGGATGATCATAGCGCGGTATGGTGCGGATGTTGCCGGCGAGGACTGCGAGTGCGGCGTCCCAGGTTATCTGCCAAGCAGGGTCGGCGCTCGGGAATTGTGGTCTGGGTGCGACGCATTGGTTGTGCGGCAGTACGCCAGCTGATTTGTGCAGCAACGCACCGCGGAGTCCACGGATTGGCATGGCTGCGGCGCCTGCTGCGAGCGCCGTTTGTTTGAGAAAATGTCGTCTGGGGTAGAGCTTCTTCACGGGCACCAGTGTAAGGCTTCCGAAGATGGGTTAGGATTTCGTTGATATTATGAGGAGTCGATACTGGCTCTTTCAAATGAGTTGAGGAGAATATTAGTGACGAAGGCTGTAATCCTTGCCGGTGGTCTTGGAACCCGTATCAGCGAAGAGACGTCGGTCCGCCCAAAGCCGATGATCGAAATCGGGGGTAAGCCAATTTTGTGGCACATCATGAAGATCTACTCACACTATGGAATTAACGACTTTGTGATTTGCCTGGGCTACAAGGGGTACGTGATCAAGGAGTTCTTCGCGAACTATTTCCTTCACACGTCAGACGTAATGTTCCATATGGATCAGAACCGCATGGAAGTTTTAGGGAGCGAGACGGAGCCATGGCGGGTAACGCTGGTGGACACTGGGGATGAGACGCAGACAGGAGGGCGTCTAAAGCGTGCAGCTAAGTACATCGCGGATGAGCAGTTATTCTGCCTAACTTACGGCGATGGCGTGGCGGATATTGATGTTGGGAAGACGCTGGAGTTTCATCGCTCCCATGGGAAGTTGGCGACGATGACCGCGGTTTTGCCGACCGCTCGATGGGGAGCGCTGGAAATGGATGGTGATACGATCACGGCTTTCCGGGAGAAGCCGCCCGGAGACAGCACGTGGATCAACGGCGGATTTTTTGTGCTTTCGCCGAAGGTGCTCGATTATATCGACGGCGACCAAACTCCGTGGGAGCGGCAGCCACTTGAGCGGTTGGCCGCGGAAGGTCAGTTGAAGGCATACCGACATTCAAGTTTCTGGCAGCCCATGGACACGCTGCGAGATAAGACGCATCTGGATGAGTTATGGCGCGACGGCTCGGCTCCGTGGAAGAAGTGGTAGGCGAAAGCGAAAAACCTAAGAAGGCCGGAAAAGCTGGTGCGTCTTCCGGTCGTGGGACTGCGGGGCCGCGAGCGAAGGGATCGAAGATAAGGTCTTCGACGTCGCCGCAGCGGCCCAGGGCTGGAGACGACAGTGCTGGAGAATTGGCAGCGGCTGGAACCATTTCCAAAGTTACCGATGCGGATAATAGCAACGATACGGAGTCTGCGTCCGCGATTGACGCGGTCGACTTTAGCCGCCGGCTGATGATGTGGTATCGGAGCGCGGCTCGTGTCCTGCCGTGGCGAGGAACTACCGATGCGTACTACATCTGGGTTTCCGAGATCATGTTGCAGCAAACGCGTGTGGCTGCGGTGATTGAACACTACAATGAATTTCTAAGGCGGTTTCCTTCGCTGCTGTCTTTGGCTTTGGCGGAGGAGGCAGATGTTCTGGCTGCGTGGTCCGGGCTTGGATACTATCGGCGAGCGCGCATGCTGCACAAAGCAGCGCAGTTCATCGTGCTGGAGCGGGAAGGACGATTACCGTCGACTTCTGTAGAGTTGCGAACGCTGCCGGGGATCGGGGAGTACACGGCAGCCGCGATCGCAAGTATTGCGTTTGGCGAAGCGGTCGCTGTCGTTGATGGAAACGTCGAACGCGTAATTCTTCGGCTGGCCGGGCGGGGAAATGAGGCTACCGCAGCAGAGAGGGCGTTTATTCGCATCCAGGCACAGGCGCTGCTGCCTCGTTCGCCGTTGATGTCATATGAGCTCAATTCGCCACTAGCCCCTGCAACATCTTTCAAAGTGCGGGGCGGAAAGGGGTGGGACGCCAGCGAACGAGTTGCGCTGGCGGCCAGAGCCCGTCCGACCGAGCAGGCCGGCGGCGGTGATTCGTCAACTCGCACGGCGAGCAATCCGCCAGGCGACCACAACCAGGCGATGATGGAGTTGGGGGCTACCGTGTGTCTGCCGCGTGCGCCGCTGTGCGGGAAATGTCCTGTCTATGAAATGTGCCGCACCCGAGGCGAGCATGCAACGCCACAGCGCGCTTCGCAGCGAAGTGTACCGATTGCGTATCTGCTCGATCTGCGTAAACGTGGCACTGTGACCGAGATACTGCTGTCGCTTCGGGGAGCCGGTGCGTCGATCATGCCGGCGATGTTCGAACTTCCGGTATTGCCGCTGGATGCTGTTGAGGGGCGCGAACCGGCGCTACGGGTTCGCCATGCAATCACGAATACTAACTACTATGTGCAGGTTTTTGCGCCAGGGCGGAACGAACTGGATGGTCGCACACGTTCGACGACGCCGCAATTGCGTCGCGCGATCGCCAAGGACTCTGGTGATCTGCATTGGGCAGGCGTGTCGAGGCTTTCGGGACTGCCCATCACTGGGCTGACGCGCAAAATCCTACAGAGGCTACACGTGATGGAGAGCGCACGGATGAATGTGTTGGACTGATTTCCGAGACTCGGCGGGATCAAAAGGGATGCCCGACTCGTCTCATGCCAGTGTCTCCAGAGTTTCTTACTGGCGCGAAATTTGCCGGGCACTCCAACTTGCTGTTGCGGATGGAACGACTATGTAGTGAGCCAATCTCCATTCCGCAACAGATCATGCAGGTCTGGCCCCGAGTGTAGTTCCTGGAGTGCCGCCTGCGCTGCCGCCAACCGGGCCGTCAGCAGACGGAACGGCGAGCAGGAGACGTAGTTGAGGCCGATTCTGTGGCAGAACTTGACGGATTCTGGATCTCCGCCGTGTTCGCCGCACATTCCGACTTTGAGATTGGAACGAGTCTTGCGACCTTTGATGGTTGCCATCTCCACTAACTGCCCAACACCCTTCTGGTCCAGCGTGGCGAAGGGGTCGTCCTTGAAGATGTTGTTCTTGATATAGGCCGGGAGGAACTTATTGATATCGTCCCGGGATATGCCAAACGTGGTCTGGGTGAGGTCGTTAGTGCCAAAGCTGAAGAATTCGGCTTCTTCGGCGATCTCGTCGGCCATGAGTGCGGCGCGCGGAAGCTCAATCATGGTGCCGACCATGAATTCGACTTTGGCACCCTTCTCCTTGAAGACCTGTTCGGCGATAGTGCGGATGATAGCGGATTGATTGCGCATCTCCTCGACGGAGGTGATGAGGGGAACCATAATCTCGAGGTGCGGATCACCGCCTTTGAGCTTGATGGAGACGGCGGCCTCGAAGATGGCGCGCGCCTGCATCTCGGTAATCTCAGGGAAGGCTATCCCAAGGCGGCATCCGCGCAGGCCGAGCATGGGATTGGTCTCGTGGAGTTCCTGAACACGCGCAAGTAGCGGACGCAGTTCCTTGAGCCTCGGCGAATTGGGCTTGGTGTCTTCGAGGCGTGTGATCTCGACCAGCAGCTCTTCGCGCTGAGGAAGGAATTCATGCAGCGGCGGATCGAGCAGTCGGATGGTGACCGGGAGCGACTCCATCGCTTTGAAGAGGCCGACGAAGTCTGCCCGCTGCATGGGCAGGAGTTTTTTGAGTGCGTCGCGACGGTCCTTCTCGTTGTCAGAGAGAATCATGGCGCGGACGTGTTCGATGCGGCCCTCGGCAAAGAACATATGCTCGGTGCGACAGAGTCCAATGCCCTCTGCACCGAAGAGGCGTGCCTGTTTAGCGTCGCGTGGGATGTCCGCGTTGGCTCGGATTCTGAGCTTGCGGAGAGGGTCGACCCAGCTCATGAACTTGACGAGGTCAGAGTCGTCGGGCTGGACAGGAATGGTTCTGAGCCTGCCAAGGATGACGCGGCCGGTGGTGCCGTCGAGCGAGATCCAGTCGCCCTGGCGCAGGACGTGACCCTTGACGCGCAGTTGCTTGTGGGCCTCGTCGACCACGCAATCGCCTGCTCCTGCGACGCAGCACTTGCCCATGCCGCGGGTGACGACAGCGGCGTGAGAGGTCATGCCGCCGCGTGAGGTCAGGATACCGGAGGCAACTTCCATTCCAGCGATGTCTTCTGGCGTGGTTTCTCCTCGGACGAGGATGACGTCTTTGTAGACGCCTTCACCGTAGAACTTGACTGCATCTTCGGCACTGAAGACGATCTGCCCGACGGCTGCGCCGGGTGAGGCGGGCAAACCGATAGCGAGCACTTCGATGACTTCATCTTTTTCGACAAGGCGTGGGACGAGGAAGTCGTACAGCTGGTTTGGCTCGACGCGCATGACGGCTTCTTCCTGGGTGATGAGCCCTTCGCGAACCATGTCGATGGCGATACGAACCGCAGCCAGACCAGTGCGTTTGCCATTGCGGGTCTGCAGCATGTACAGCTTGCTGTCCTGGATGGTGAACTCGAAGTCTTGCATGTCGCGGTAGTGCTTCTCGAGCTTCCATGTGATGGTGCGGAGTTGCTGATATGCCTTGGGCATGGAGCGCTCCAGCTCGCTGATAGAGAGCGGCGTGCGGATGCCCGAGACAACATCTTCGCCTTGCGCATTCATTAGGTACTCGCCGAAGAATGTGTGTTCGCCGGTAGCCGGATTGCGGGTGAAGCCGACGCCTGTGCCTGAGCTTTCGCCCATGTTGCCGAAGACCATGGCCTGGACGTTGACGGCCGTGCCCAGCCAGTCGTCGATGTGGTTGATGCGGCGGTAGGTCTTGGCGCGCTCGCCGTTCCAGCTCCGAAAGACTGCATCTCGGGTCTGGACGAGCTGTTCGAGCGGTTCTTGGGGAAAATCTTTACCAGTTTCTTTGCGGATGAGTTTCTTGTACTCGACGACAATTTCCTTGAGCGCTTCGGCTTTCAATTCGTAATCGAAATGGATGCCTTGACGTTCCTTGATTCCGTCGAAGATAGCCTCAAATTTTTTCTTGTTGATATTGAGGACGACGCTGCCGAACATCTGGATTAGACGTCGATAGGAGTCGTAGGCAAAGCGGGGATCGCCACTGCGCGTGACCAGTCCTTCAACGGAACGATCGTTGAGGCCGAGGTTGAGGATGGTGTCCATCATGCCTGGCATGGAGAACTTGGCGCCGGAACGGACAGAGACGAGCAGAGGGTTCTCTGCTGCGCCGAGCGTCTGGCCCTGCAACGCTTCGAGGTGCTCGAGCGCTGCGTGCATCTCTGTGCCGATCTCGGGGCTAAAGGTGCCGAGCATGTATTCGCGGCAGGCTTCGGTCTGGATGGTGAATCCAGGAGGCACGGGAAGGCCGGCGTTGGTCATCTCGGCGAGACCTGCACCCTTGCCGCCGAGTATATCCTTCATGCGGCCATTTCCCTCGGCTTCCCCGCCGCCGAAGAAATAGACATATTTGGTTGGGACAAAGGTTGAGGTTTGCGATTTTGCAACTGCTTTATGCGCCAGGTGCTGCGTCATGGGACCACTCCTCGGTAGAACAATATTCTAGGGAGACGGTTCTATGGGTGGCTGTACGTGGGCTCAATCGGTCGAGATTGCGACTGCGTTCGATCGGCTGAGGGCGTGCGGGTCATCCTTGAATCAGAAGGCGCCTCGCGACAATTCATCTTCGTCCACTACAATCGGCGTTCAGGGGCTATGGTTGTCTGTGTTCCGCGTCACAGACGTTACTGCTCACCGCGGAAGAAGATTCGCGGCGGGGCTGTATGTTCGCATAGCGGTTGGAATACTGTGACGCTACCGGTGTGAGTGGTTAAGTTGGCGCAGGCGACTGTGAAGGCTGGAAGTATCCGAGTCGCTGCGACTTCCGCAAGCCTCAGGTTGGATCCAGTGCCGATTGTGACTAAGGTCTGAACGTGGCGGGTGGGTGAAGGCGGACTATTCGTGGAAGTGGTAGGCGACGCCAATAGTGATAACGCTGGGATGAAGGTTCGTGATGGGGAATCCCATCCAGGTTTGATATTCGTAGTCGGCGCGCAGGTTGATGGAACGCCTGAGTTGGAAGTCGGTACCGCCGCCGAAGGTGTACATGTTGAAGGCGACGTTGGCGATGTTGTTATGGAAGTTATAGACGCCGCGACCGTAGAGGACCTTGGCGTAGGGGATAAGAGGACCTCGGGCGAGGAAGATTCGCGGGCCAATCTCGTAGGTGCGCTCGTAGACGGTAGAGTCGGACGAGGCCCGGGTGTGGCGGAAGTTGAATTCGCCGCCCCAGTGGTTTCGGATGTCGAATGTCGTGTAGAGAGCCCCCCCGAACAGATTGATAGGCGTGAAATTGTAGTCGGATTTTGCGAATACAAAGCCCGCCCCGATTTGGAGGTCGCCGATACGGCTGGCCGTGGTCTGGTATTGCGCACACGCCTGGGGTGCAGGGAAGAGGGCTGTCGAGATTACGAGCACGGTCGCGGCAAGGACGATGAGGCGCAGGCGACAGAGCCGGAAGAGCTCAGCGACGCCTCGGTTGCGGCGATGAGGGGAGGTTGCTCCCTGGGGCGACGAGTCGTTCATCCCTTTGTCCCTTGTGGCATAGACGTTCCCCGAATCGTGACGTTACACGGCTGCGCCAGAGTATCACCGGAGCGGCACTATTCCGTCAGTGAATCTGCTTGTCGGCAAAAAATGCGATGATTCGCAGAACGGTGAGGTGGTGTGGGCCCGCGATTGTCGTGGCAATGCGAAAAAACGTGGCAATTGTTGAATTGCTGCGTAGACTAGTCCGCAGGGTAAGGCAGTCTCATAGATCACCTGGCTGGCACACTATGCGTTTTCAGTCCTCGCTTCTGTCTGTTTTGATCCTTGTTATGCTTGGCTTTTGCGGCCACGCTCCCGGACAGGTGTGTACCGGCGGTGCCAGAACCACAGTGACCGGCACGGTCTTCGCCCCCAACGGAATCGATCCGTTGCCGAATGTGACCGTCTATATTCCCACGACGGCCGTAGATGCATTCACGCCTAATGTGAGTTGTCCGTTAGTTGGAGCCCCTCCGTCCGGAGCCCCGGTGATCGGCGCCGAAACGGATGTGAACGGGAGCTTTACTTTGTACGATGTGCCGGCAACGAGCAATATTCCGCTGGTGATTGTTTCGGGCAGGTGGCGTAAACAGCTGAAGATCCCGAGCGTGACGGCTTGCGTAGCGAACCCGATGCCGGCCGATTTTGCGGTGATGCCTAAGAACCACAATGAGGGAGACATTCCACTGATCGCGATCGCCACTGGCGGCGCCGACCCAGTGGAATGCGTGCTGCGCAAGATGGGCATCGATCAGTCAGAGTTTACCAATCCGGGCGGTGGAGGCCGAATCAATCTTTTTGGAGGGGGTACGGTGGCTGGGAAACCTACTCCTGGGTCTGGCGTGGTCCTTGATTTTGCCACGCAGACTCAGGCTGCGCTGATGGGTGATGCCACGACTCTCAACTCCTATGATGTGCTGATGCTTCCTTGTGAAGGGGGCAACCTACTTAAGCCCACCCCGGAACTAACAAATTTGGTAAATTTCGCGAATCTGGGCGGTCGCGTCTATGCCAGCCACTTCAGCTATTCGTGGATGTATAAAAATTCGCCGTTCAATGGGGTTGCTAATTGGATCGGAACCTCGACCACTCTGGCGCCCGATCCGGACACGGCAACGGTCAATATTAGTTTCACCGCCGGTCAAACGCTGGCCAAATGGTTACAGAACGTTGGCGCATCAACAAGTCCAGGCCAAATGCAGATATCCACTCTTCGAAAAGATACGAATGGGGTGAATCCACCCACCCAAACTTGGTTGACGTTGAATAACACCAACTTTGGTAGCCCAGTCATGCAATTCGTGTTTGATACGCCGATTGCGCCACCGGGCAAGACGATAAATCAGTGCGGTCGTGTCCTTTACAATGAATATCACGTGGAGAGTGGGGGCAGTTCGCCCAGTCAGTCGTTTCCTGCTGAATGCAAATCCACCCCTATGACCCCGCAGGAAAAGTTGCTGGAGTACATGCTGTTTGAGTTGACCGACGATGGCGGTCAGCCATCGCTTGATCCGACTACGAAGGATTTTGGTACACAGGCGATCGGGTTTACAACTGACCCAGTGACCTTTACCTGGACGAACAACTCCAGCTTCACCGCGCAGGTGTTATCCGCGATGCCTACGGGGGATTTTAAGGTTGAGTCGAACAACTGCAACTCAGTTGTTGGTGGGGCGAGTTGTACAATCCTGGTGACCTTTACGCCGACTGAGCTGGGGACACGGATTGGAACGCTTACTGTGGTCTCGTCAGGAAGCACACAAACGGCCGCGCTAACGGGAACAGGTACGCCGGGTTTTTCACTCTCTGGTACGTCGCTAAGTTATGGAAGCCTGGATCTGACCGCGAACGCATCGCAGACGCTAACGCTAACGAGTTTGGCGCCGAAACCCCTGCTTGTTCCGATTTTTGCGGTGACGGGGCAGTTTTCGGTGGATACGACAGCATGCGGCAGTATGCTTGCGGCATTAGCGAGCTGTGCGGTCAAAGTGACGTTCCAGCCGACGTCGATTGGACCTCAGAATGGGACGGTCGGGGTGAATTCGACCAGCCTTCTCTACTCAGGCTTAAGTGCAACACTGACTGGGAACGGCGTTGACTTTACGATCAGCCTCAATCCAACGTCGGGCAAAGTGGTAGCGGGAGACGGGACGAGTACAACTGCGACCATAACGCCGCTTGCCGGGTTCGCCGCGCCGGTCTCACTTGTGTGCACTGTGGCGGGCGCGACTGCTTCAGGTTGTGGCCTGTCGACGGCGGTCGTGACTCCAACTGCCGCAACAACGGTTACAGTCAGCATGACTACGACCTCGCAGTTCACCGTGGTGGGATTTGGAGGCTTTGGCGGCCCGGGATATCTGTGGCTAGTGGGGCTGGGCAGTGGCTTGCTGCTGTGGCGAAGGCGGAGGACCTCAGCCGGAATGCTCAGCGGAACGCTGATGGCGGTGTTTCTGGCAGCAATAGGACTTTCGCTGTCAGGCTGTTCAGGCAAACTGCCGACTCAAAACCCGGCGTACACGGGGCCAGGCAGCTATACCGTGAAAGTGGTCGCTACGGATGGAATTCTGACTCGCTCCGCCACATACGTCCTAAGTGTGACGGCGAAATAGACTCTGGAGACCGGCAACGGTGCGCTGAGTTGCGGATAATCCTTGTACCTCGCTAATGGTGCAAATCGCAGGTAGTAGGATTCGCGGTACCCTTGGGTATGTATACCCGTCTCGATCGCGCCCACCGTGCAGTCCCAGTCGCACTGGGGGTGATTACCCTGGTGGGGGTTGGAGTGCTGTTCGCCTGCGATGTATTCCCGGCGTTGTTCCCGGCTCATGCCCATGACGTGCTCGGGGCGTTTCCTCTCGCGATGATTGCGCTTGCCTACCTTTTTTATCAGGGCGTCCATCGGCCATCGCCCATGGAGTGGTTGAAGGCGATTCTGCTGGCGGTTGCATTTCTCTTCTGGGCTGCCAATCAGGTCTGGCGAAACCCGTACCAGGCGATGATCTTCAATGACATTGCCATTGCGCTATTTGTGCTCGACATCTTTCTAGTGATGATCGGATGGCCGGCGTCGTCTCCTGACGAATCCTTCGCCGAGACCTACGCTCATCCAGGCACGACCCCGAATCGTTTCGGTTCATCGCCCTAGCAATCGACTGGCTCACCGATTCTAGAATTCTATTTGACGCGGTTTTCTCGAATCACTTGCTTGTAAAACTCAAAACTAAGTTTCGGAGTACGTTTCTGAGTCGCGAAGTCCACGTACGTGATCCCGAACCGCTTCTCGTATCCATCGGCCCACTCGTAATTATCGAGCAAACTCCAGACGAAATATCCTTTGACTGGAACTCCTTCTGCGATTGCCCGATGCAGTTGCCAGAGATAGTTGCGCAAGTACATAACGCGGTCTGTGTCGTACACGTGGCCGTCGGGCGCAACCTGATCGGTCGACGACGCGCCATTTTCCGTGATGTACATCTCCTTGACCTTCCAAATGTCGGCAACAAGCTTTGGAGCCCAGTAGAGAGCTTCGGGTCCAACGTATAACCATGGACTGAACATGTGAGGATACGAGGCAGGGGGATTGACTACGGCGTACCCCTTCTCCGAATCGTCCGCACGTACGTAACTGGGCTGGTATACGTTGAGGCCGACAAAGTCCATCGGGCTCTTGATGATCGACATCTCCTCCGCGGTAAATTTCGGTGCGTCGGCGCCAAGGCCTTTGAGGTAGAGGTCGGTGTAGCGGCCCTCCTGTATCACTGTCATGAACGAGGCATTCTGCTCACGCATGGCCTTACGAGCTGCTCCAATGTGTTCAGGCGTTTCGATGACCGGGGTGGCTGCCTGGACATTGTCGGCAATGCCGACCTTGATTCCTGCCTTCGCGTGAGCGCGGATGGCCTGCACCGACATACCGTGGGCAAGCACCGCGTAGTGGTTCAGTTGCGCGAGCCGACGCGCGTCAAGTTTGAGGCCGGGTGCGTGGAGTCCATTGGAGTAACCGAGTTCGACAAAGCTTCGAATCTCGTTCATGGTCATGAAGTGCTTAACGCGGTCGGAGAGAAAGCCTGCGGTGAAGCCTGCGTAATCGGCAAATGATTTTGCGACATCGCGATTCTCCCAGCCGCCGTTGTCCTGCAGCGCCTGGGGAAGATCCCAGTGAAACAGGGTGCAGTACGGTTGAATTCCGGCGGCTAGTAGCGCATCGACGACGCCGTTATAGAAGTCAATCCCTTGCTGATTCGGCTGACCCTTGCCATTAGGAAAGATGCGAGACCACGCAATCGATAGCCGAAAGGTCATGAGCCCCATGTCTTTCATCATTGCGATATCGCGGGCGTATAGATGGTAAAAGTCGTCGGCGACGTCGCCAGTGTCGCCATGGAGCGTCTTTCCGACCGTGTGGGAGAAGGTATCCCAGACCGATGCGCCTCGGCCTCCTTCGTTAACGGCGCCCTCCACCTGGTAGGAGGCAGTTGCTGATCCCCAGAGAAAGCCTTTTGGAAAACTTGCGGATTGCGTAGAAGAGCGACCTGGCTGAGCTGCGTCAGCCTCGAACAATTCGGGCAGACCCAATGCGCCCAGAGATAGCCCGGTAGTCTGCAGAAATCTACGTCTGTTCATGTTCACTCCGCTCCCGGCTGGGAATGTAATCTGGGTAGTGCTCTCTGAGTGTAACGTCACGGACGTCTTGGTTCTCGGGCGCTTATTTTTTTAGCCCCAGAGCTTCCGCTGTTGCGGGATCGACTTGGGCCGGCTCCCCATCTTTCTTCAACACAACACCGAAGTTGCCGGAATAGTCCCACATGGCCCAGCCGATGTGATCGCTCTCGAGTGCGGTGCGCACATCGTGAATCCAGGAATTTCGGGAAGTTGCATCGGAGTGATCGCGGAATACTCCAAACTCATTGCAGACCAGCGGCACGTGATTTTCCTGGCCCCAGACTGCAGCTTCGTCGATCATCAGCCGGATGCGGTGCGCATTCCAGTGATCGAGCCAGTAGGACTCGAGCGCGTAGCGATTTGCCCGATCCGGCACTTGCTTCAGAATCTCCTGCATGGAGCTTTCAGCGGCAGGGTAGGGAATTCCATGGGTGAAGTGCCACCACGGTGTGCCCCAGCTCGCTCCCTGGTGCGTGAACTCGTGCGGATTGTAGAAATGGAAGTTATAGATCACATTTGCGTCGCCGATTGGATGTTGCGTCAATAAGTCGACGATGTCTGAGTAATTTGGTCCGGTCGCGATTATGGTGTTACGAGGCGCAACCTCGCGGATTGCAGCAGCGACGCGCGCCTGGATTCCAGCCCAGCGGTAGGGATCGGTCTGCTCCGGCTCGTTCATGACTTCGAAGAAGACCAGATCTGGGTCGCGATTGGCGTAGTGTGCTGCAAGCTTGCGCCACAAGTCGGTCAAGTGGCCTATAAATGCATCGCTGGTCCGCAACTGCATTTTGAAGGGTCCCTCGGGATGCAAATCGACCTGTACTGCAAGACCATGAGCGAGCATGGTATCCAACGCATGATCAAGCCGAGTTATGAAGTCGGCGTTGAGACCGCTTGCATCGACCGGCGCCTGCTCCAGAGGGGTCGCATCGATACTGAGACGCACGTTATCAAAACCCATCCGTGCGATGAGTGCGATGTCATCGTCGTCTGTGGTGATGGAGGTGTGGTGAGCGGAGTAGTCATTAGGGGACTGGGAAAACCAATGTGAAACATTGATGCCACGCTTCAGGTGAAGGACCCGGGTAAATGCAGTCTGCGAGGCGGCAGATCGGTCCTGATTCTGACCGAAGCTCGATAGTGTCGAGAAGCTAATGATAAGAAATAGTGCAACCCGTTCGAGGGACTTGTTCATGTGTGGCTCCGTGTCGATGGTATAAGCCCAGGCTGATGTCGACCTACGGCACGATTAGAAGAGTGATGGACTGAGCCGGGAATGTTGTGGTGATGGTGCTGGTGGTGCCGGCGGCTAGGGGCAGAGATACGGGCACAGCGCTCTGCGCAACGATCCCCGTGAGATTGGCACTGCTGTATAGGAAGACCTTTGCAGTTTCGTTCGCGGTTGCAGTAAGGTGTGCGAGAGAGAGCGTCGCTGTGAGGTCGCCATAGGTCTTGTTGATGACTACGATTGTCTTGACGCCGTCGGACGTACGCAGAGCTCCATAGACCGAAAGCGCACTCTGGTTTGCGCTTGTAGAGCTGAGCGCCTGGTTGCCAAACATGGAGTTGTTCCCGTCGTAGTTGCGGTAGATCTGAAACGCTTTCAGGCCTGGGATCTGCTTTATTGCATCCGGAGGACCCCACAACGCGCCTAAATCCAGACCGTAGCTGCCGAAGATTCCAAGGATGTCGGCTTGCGCCAGTGAGCCATTGATTGCTTCCAGTCCACCCCAGTTGTATTCGGTGATGGCTGTCTTAGTCCCAGGGTAGTCATTTTTGACCCATGTCTGCATCATCGGAATTACTTGAGGAGACTGCGCAGGAGGCGAGCAACTCGCGCTAAAGTTTGAATCAGCGGAATAGTTTGGCTGGGGATTGTTTGGATCAGTGTAGGTGGGGTCCCAGAAGACTCGAGTGGAGTTAAGGCGGGTCTGTTGCGCGCCCGTATTCCCTGCGGTAGCGAAGCCTACGGACGAACCTTGGTAGGTGCCCGCAAAATAGGTGTGGATGTCGAGGTAATCCAGCAGGCGCGGTTTACTTGCTGTTTGTTGCGCCGCGAATTGCTGAAGATAATACTCAATAAAAGGAATGCCACCATGCGCTTTGCGGTCTAGCGGATTACTCCAGGGCTGATAACAAGGAGAGCCTGTGCTCCACCCGGCCTCGATATCTTTCTTTGAATAGAAATAATTCCACCAATAGTCAATCACCGGGCCGCTTACTAGCGCAGTGGAATCAGCCGTCTTGATGGCTTGTGCAGTGGCAATGCCATTATTCGTCACCTCGTCGTAGGTAGACGGCAGCGGGTGAACATCGCGATGGACTGCATCCCACCAGGCGGGTTCGTTGTCCAGGTCATAGATGGCTACACCACCGCTGGCTGCAGTGCCGAACTTGCTCACCAAATACGCCACCCAGCTCCCGGCAAAGGTAGGGCCAACGGAGATACTAGTTGCAGTTGGACTAACTCCGGTGACATTTGTCTTTCCATCCACGAGCAAGCCATCGCCACAACTGCGGTTGATGTCGACCGTATGTTGATTGGGGTACGACGACGTTGGAAAGCTGCAGGACGTGCTGTCTTTGGCAACCCAACCCAAAACATTTACCGTGCCCATTGTCCTGGCTCCGACGGCGGCGTCACTTAAGACCTGGGCGTTAAATTGACTAGTGTTCTGCTGACCCGTTGCACCAACCTGATTCTCGAAATAATAGTCGGCGGCAGAACTGGTGGTATCCAACAAGTAGTTGTAACGCGAGGTTGCGTCTCCGCCAAAGCGATCGACGGTGAGGTTGGCAGCCTTTGCGACGGAGGGACTTAGCTGGTAATTGTTCATCCCGTAGATGTACGGACTGATAGCATGAGTCTGATTGCCTGTGTCAACGGTCAGCGCAGGTCCAGCGGCCACAGCGGGCGCAGCGAGCGCTACGGAGACGCTTCCGCTCTTGGTCGTATCTTGAACGCTGGTAGCGGTTATGGTTACGCTTGCGGGCGCGGGATAAGGTGTTGTGTAAAGACCACTTGAACTGAGCGTGCCGGGGCTCAAGGTGCTACCCGGAGGACCTGCCAACGACCAGGTCACAGCAGCGCTGTAGCTTCCGGAACCTACGAACGTAGAGGCGAACTGCTGCGTTGCTCCAATTGTGACCGCTTGATTTGGTGTGACGGTCACCGACTGCACAGACGGCTGGTTGTATGCAACAGTGGCCGTGACATTGTTAGTCATCGTCACGGTGCACGCGACGCTCACGACCGTGGTGCAACCGGTCCAGGAAACGAAGCTATTTCCGGTGGATGTAGTTGGGGCGGTAAGAGTCACCGCTGTTCCCGCGCTGTAGGTTCTCGAAAAAGCGGTGCTTCCACCGCTTGCGCCATTGATGTCTCCTGGAGTGATGCTAACCGCTACCCCGCTGGCAGGACTCAGCGAGTTGACAGTGAGCACGTATGTTGTCGGGGCAGATGTGGCGATGAGAGCACTTTGGCTACTGCACCCGGTTAACACCAGGAACAACGAAATTCCAAACCAAACCAAACTTGAGCCACGATTCTGCATTTCGCTGCCGCCTTGCACTGCAAATGATACGGGAGCGATCTTCTCGCTCCCGCTGAAAGGGTGTGTCTTCCCTTTTACTTATTGCACGAGCACACTCACTGTATATGGAATCGACATCACATTTCCATTTCCCTGGACGTTTACAGTGGTGCCGGGTGTGTTGCCAGGCACTATTTTGCTGCCCACTTGCTTTGCGGTTACGATGACGTTATAGGTCCCCTTGGGAGTTGTGAGAATGGGAGCCGCACCAATCTGGGCCGTGCTGCAGGCGGAAAGGCCGGTAACCATACCGCTGAAGAGCAGGAGGCATAGGACACTCAGAAGTGATGCACGAAGTGCTCTCTTCCTGCCAAAACCCAGGCCGAGCAAACTGAACCCGAACATTGCTGCGAAGACGACGGGATTCTGTCGGAGACTCGCGTTGATGGTTCCTACGGGTACATTGGTGTTGATGGTCATGACGACCTTACCAGGCGTCGTCGTGGTCACGGCGACCGACTGGGGATTGGACGGATCGGGAGTGGGATATGTGAAGGTGCAAGTGGCATGCGCTGGCAAGTTGTCACAATCCAGTTCGAGCGGAAGTGAGTAGTTGTTCAAACTTCCCAAGGCGCCGGCGGTTCCATAGCCTAACAGGGAGGTCAGCGTAAGGTTTGCGGTAGCACTCGAACCCGCTGCGACATTGAGCGGATTCGGATTCGCAACAATTGTCACGATTGAGTTGCGAAGGGCAATGAAAGAAATCGGCGTTCCCGTGACCGTTACGTAGTTCGGATCCGAATTACCGGAATAAACCGGCGTAACTGTGTAGCTGGTTGTGAGATTGGGGATCTGATTGTTGCTTGTATTGATGGTGAAGCACTGCGTTCCCAGCGGTGCGGTACCGTCGGCGTTTACCTTGACCGGCTGGCAGGCTAGGGTCCCGTCCGCCAGGAGATAGTTCACGGATCCATAGTCAACGCCGATCTGCACGCCTCCCGCGTTAAGGATGGGGACGCCCATGAGGGGAGCACCATTGGCTGTCGTCACCACTAGGGGATAGTTGTAATAGAAAGGAATCTGGGTTCCATCGTACGGTTCCTGGGAGCCAGTTCCAGCCGCTAGCACATAGGTAGGCACCGTCGACGCTACAGGTTGGCGGAGTGTGACCGCGCCCGTCCCCACCGTTGCCGTAGTAGATGCAGTCGAGGTGCCGTACACCCTGTCGCCACCGTAGGTTGCCGTGAAGGTGTAAGAGCCGGTATGAAGTGCGGTTGGATTGAACGTAACCATACCGTTTGCCAGGGGCTGCGTGAGAACGACGGGTGTGATTCCGCTGCCCGTGACCGTCAAGGTGGCATTGCCGGTGGGCACGGGTGTGGTGCCGGTGGTGGGCGCGACGGTGACGACGACCGGATCGCTGGTGACCGTCGGCTTGGTGACGGTGATGGTGGACGTGGAAGCCGCAAGGGATGCACCCACACCTGTGACATTTATGCCGATGGGCGCATTTGAAGCGTCGCTCTTGGCTAGTAACAGACCGGAGAGCTTACCCTGGTCCCCTGGCCCAGGATTGAACGTAACAGTGGCGCTGCAAGTCGCACCTACTGCTATCGGCGCGCCGATACAGGTGCTCGCTGTTTCGCTGAAATCGACGGTGCTGGAGAATCCGGTGACGTTCAGCGGAGCGATTCCATCGTTGATGATGGTGACGTTGGCGGTTTGCTTGCCTGTAGTGGTGGTCAGCGTACCGAGGTTAAGGAACCCATTCGCATTGACGAAGTCGATGTTGAGAGCGGTTCCGTCGGTCACATAAACATTCCCCGTCGGATCTACCGCCACGGATGTGGGGTTGGCTACGCCGGACGCAATCGCGATCTTGTCGGCTATAGTCAGCGTCCCACCCTCGTTGGGAATGCGGGTTGTTCCGCTTGCTGTCGCGACGTAAACGGCTCCCGATGCATCGACGGCGAGGCTTCTAGCCGCGGGTAGAGATGTCAGAACGGTGGTCGGCACGCCAAATGCCGAATACTCAATCAAATTTGCTCCGTCGGCCGAGAAGAGGTCGCCACTACCATCCGCTGCGATAGCTGAAAGCTGAGTGAATCCGGTAATGTCGGTCTCGGCGATGCCGTCAACCAGGATTCTGAGTCGTACGACGCGCTGGCTGTCGGGATCGGCAATGAAGACATCCCCCACACGGTCTACGGCGATCTTCAGATTCGTTCCCAGACCGCTCTTGAGGGTGAATTGACCAGCAGCATTCAGGCCAGACGGACCATAGGGTACTTCAATGACTTTGCCGCTATCCGCGATGAACACATCCCCCGCGCCATCCACGGCAACGCCGGTGGGTGCCGTCAGGCCTGTGCCGATGCTGACGGGTACCGTCGCTGCTACTGCTCCCATGGGATACTGGAGAACTTTGCCCAGGCCGCTATCAGCAACGTAGATGTTCCCCGAGGCATCTGCAGCAACCTGGCTCGGAGTCTTTAGCGCCGACCCAATCGCAGTTTCCGTAGCAGGCGTCATGAGGATGGCTGAGCCCTGGCCCACGCCATGGAGAATAGTTGTGGCTAAAACGTTGCCTTTGGCATCCAGCATCGCCAGGGAGGCGGAGATGTCACCCGCACTGTGAGGCGTGAAATTCAGTTTGACCGTGCACGGCGTGGTAGGCGTATACGACGTATCTGCGACACAGGTTCCGCCTGCAGCGACCGCAAAGTCAGCCGCTGCCCCGGCTTCCTCAATCACAAAGCTGTGAGGCGTGACTGCGCTGCTGAATGAATAATAGATGGTGCCGAGTGTGGCCGAAGTAGAACCAGCCGTTGCTGTTCCTAATTCGACACGATTGAGGTAAATCTTAACCTCGTCGGTGAAGCCGTTCCAGCTCGAAATTGGGAAGAACAGGATACCGTGGGCCTGGTCGATACTTGCATTGCCCTGTGCGGGAGCTGTAGTGAGCTGAACGGCATGGGCAGAATTCGGCCCCGTATATTCGAGAGGCACCAGGTAAACACCCGTGCTTCCGTCGGCGACGTAGACGTTTCCGGCCAGATCGACGGCGACGCCCTGGACGTTGCCCAGATTGGGATCCATCCGGACAGTTCCAGCTTCGCTTGTCAGGCCAGTGATGCCGGCGGGGATGAACAATGCGCCGGCGACTCCATTGTCTTCATTGAACGAGATATTTCCAGCATCGTCGATCGCCACAGTTTTGGCACGTTGCTTCATGCCTGAGATGATTGCAGTCGCACTTCCGAAATTCCCTGAAGCATCGATGGGTACTGTGAATATCTCAGTTCCGCATCCGTTTTCAGTGGCAACCGCCAACACGCCTTTGTTGTTCATGGCTAATCCGGCGCTTTGGAAGTAATTGCCGCAACTGCCGCCTAGATTACCGGTTAGGCCGCTGGCCACGACCTTGGAAGGCAGATCCCAGGCTGATGTCGCTGCATCGTATGGATATTCGATGATGCCGCCGCTGTAGTTGTTATTCAGATAAATGTTGTTGTTCCTGGGATCGATCGCAATACCTGAGTCGGTAAATCCGCCGGCAATTTTGTTCACATCCGCAAGGATGATCTGGGGTCCGCCATTTGCTGGAAACTCAGTCATGACAGTGGTTTTGAAATCGAAGAGAACGAAGTCACCACGATTGGAGACAGCATTCTGCCAGGGAGCGCCGTTGGCACCCGAGTGGGGCACCGCGACGGCAGAGCTGGAGACCACCAGCGGGGTCTGGGCGGAGACGTTCGCGCATACGACGACTGACGAGAGCACAACCGTGAGCACAGATCCGGCGAACCGGCGCAGCGATATGAAGGACGTCGTCAACATGTCATTTCTCCCTAAAACTCAAACCAACTTACCCAGAAATTGCAAATTCCGTGCTTTCGGGCTGAAGGCTTCCGGAGGCTTATTTCTCTGACTCCGGAAGTTCTGCTTTCCGTTTTTCTTTGCGACCTACTTCACCGTTACCGGCAGAGTGAAGGGAAGCGTTATGAGCGTGCCATCATGGGGATGCGTAGCGTAAAGCCGTACGTTGTAGGTACCGGACGGCGTGACAACGTGAGGTGCCGGCGGTGTAGTGGTGTAACCCGAGTTAGTGCATCCGGTGATTCCCAGGAACGCGCCTGTAATTATCAGCGACAGCGACAGCGTAGTGAGTGCGGCACGATGAAGGGTGGCCTTGCGGCGGAATGCAAAACCGAAGAGGCCAAGCCCGAACAAACCGGCGAATGCAAACGGAGTGGTGGTTGGCGGTAGGGTGGCTACATTCACAGGCAAGTTGCTACTGAGGGTGAGGGTCGTGGTTCCGGTCCCCCCGGCGGCGATCTGAACCTGCGGAATATCAAACGTACACTCCGTGTATTTCGGGACAGTTGTGTTATCGCAGGCGATGAAGACTCCGCCGTAGAGTGAGTTCGTGGCGGAGAATCCCACAAGCGATTGGAGGGACAGCAAAGTTTGTGCTGGGACGCCAGGGGTGATGGTAAGGCTAGGTGGGGTTGCCGTGATGATGACGCTCGCCGGAATCACCTGGAATGTAATTACCGGAGAGGTGACCGTGGCGAAGTTCTGGTCTCCGTTATAGACGGCCGTCAGCGTGTAGGTTCCTGCAGGCAGGTTTTGGGTGCTGAAAGTGGCTTTCCCATTGGCGTTCAGGGTCACCGGATTCTGGGTTGTATCCGCAACCTTTGAACCATTCATGAAAGAGATGTTGCCAGTGGGGGTTCCGGTCGTGGATGCGACAGCAGCCGATAGCGTGGTGTTCGATCCGAGTAACACGTAGTAGACGCCAAGTATTGGTTTGACATTGCTTGGCTGGGTCAAGGTGACAGTAGGAACGGCTTGCGAAACTGTAAAAACAGTTTTAGCCAAGCCTCCGCTGAACGTTGTATCGCCGTGATATACGGCCTGCACGGTATACGTTCCGCCCAGAATTCCGGTCAGGTTGAAGGTAGTAACTCCCGCGGCCGAGAGATTGCCTGCCGGCAACGTGGTGGTTTGATGGAGCAGCGGGTTCTGGTTAATTAGGGTCAGGATGACCTGGCCAGCCGGAACCCCGGTGGTCACGGTTGGAGACACCGTGATGGTGGCGACCGTGACACCCGGATAGGCAACGCCAGTGGCTGGCGTCAGGGCAAGCGCTACCTTGGATCTCTCGAGATTGTTTACTCCCGTGCCGACGAGAGCTGCAGTCACCGATGGCGCATTGACCGCGTTTGAAGTGACTGTCATGGTTCCGGCGCGGGCTCCTACATCAGCCGCGGTGATCTGCACGTCGATGATGCAGGATGATCCGGGGGCAACAGGTGTCACCCCGGTGGTGTCGCATGCATTCTGCAACGCCGGTGTCGTCGAGAACTCCGCTGCCATGGGACCTGAGAATGTTGGGTCCGGCTTGATGGACAGTGGCAGGTTTCCGATATTGAAGACGCCTACGTCGACGGGATTGCTTGGGACAAAGGGACTGACCTGTCCGAAGGCCACCGTCGCGTTCAGGCTGAGAAGTTGCAAGTTTGGCTTACCGCCGGTGAGGTCGGAGACGTAGAGATTCCCGAGAGCGTCGATCGCCAGGCCATTGGGCGTGGTCAACACTCCAGCGTCGATAGCAACAGCGCTGTTAGCGCTGAGGGTACCGGCGACGGATGGGATATGGAGGATGCCCGTGGACTGTGCAACATCTACCGATCCAGAAGGATCGACGGCAAGGCCGGTAACCGGGGCTGCCAGACTATTGGTGATGGCCGTCGGCGGCCCGTAGAACGGCGCCCTGATCTCAGACAACGTTGCTCCATCGGCGATGAAGATGTTTCCAGAGTTGTCGGCTGCGATCGCGGAGGGCTTAGTAAAGCCTGAGCCAATCTGCACGATGCCGGCTACGACGGTGGACGTCAACGTGTTAGAGATCTTGACGACCCGGGAATTATCCGGGTCGGTGACAAAGACGTTCCCCGTGTTATCGACAGCGAGCTTCAGATTCGTGCCCAGTCCCGATTGCAGAGTGGTTTGCCCTGCAGTATTCAGTGCGCCGTTGACGAAGGGAATTTCGATTACCTTACCGGAATCCGCGATGTACACATCGCCCGAGCCGTCGACCGCTACACCCGTTGGAGCCGCCAAACCCGTGCCAATCGAAGTTCCTGCCGAGGCCGTGGTCGACCCCGCTGGGAACAGCAATACCTTGTGCTGGCCGGAGTCGGCCAAATACGAATTACCGAGCGCATCCGCAGCTACCTGTTGAGGGGTAACAAGCCCGGTTGCGAGCGGAATCTGCATAATTGGAACAGCGAGCGATATATCTGGACCCTGGCCGATTCCGCTGAGGTAGGTAGTACTCTGCGGGATGATCTTGTTACTTGCATCGAGCATCATCAATTGGCCAGAGACGGCGCCTGGACGACGCGGATTGAGTGATACCCAAAAGGGGCAGGATGTAAACGCGGAGTATTGTTTCCCAGCAGCGCAGGGCAGTTGTGGAGTTACTGCGGCGGGATCGGCGATGGGATTTATAGCCGATGCGACGAAATCAGAGCCACTCCCAGGTTGCAAGAAGACGATCTTGCCCGGCGTTACGGACTGGCTGAAGTTGAAGAACACCGTGCCTGGGGTGTTTGCGGTTCCTACCGGGGATGCGCCTGAATCGGCCGATCCCATCTGCCACAGGACCACATTCTTTGTTCCTGAGTAGGGCGTCGATCCCGGGGGTGTCCATCCGCCCGTGCCGGTTGGAATCCAGAGATATCCACGAGGGTCGATCGCCAGGGGAGCGCTGCTTTGTACTGGAGCGAGGAAGGTGGCAATATTGAAATTGAAGCTGGACGCCGATGTAACGGTGGTCGGGCTTCCGGTTATGTTAGGGACCACGAGGACGCCATTGAACGCACCGCCGTTAGAATCGGACTGGCTGGTGAGATATATATTGCCTGCTGCATCCAGCGTGATTCCGCTGTATTGAGCCGTGTTGCTGGATGGATCGATACGCTGAATCTGGGCTTCTGCAGTCCCATCTCCCGCTCCGGAGATTCCGCTTTTGCCAGCTGGAAGGAAAAAGACGCCGGTGACTCGAGAGGACGGAGAGACGCCGTTGTCCTCCAGGAAGTAGATATTGCCATTTACGTCCGCTGTCATATGCGCGGCCTTCGACTTCAAGCCTTTGACTATAACTGTGGGAGTACCCCAGTTGCCTTGGGGGCTGTTGTCGACCGGCACCGTATAGATGGAGGGGCTGGTTTCAGTCGCGACGACCAGACTTCCGCTACCATCCTGGGCGGCACTGTTGATGAATGCCAGGTCAAACGTGTTGAGCGTTACGCTGCCGTTTCCGATGGTGGCTCCCCAAGCATTCGCCGAAGTGAAGTCCCAGGTCCCGGTGGCCGGGTTGTAGGGAATACGGAAGAAATGTGCAGTCCCATAACGGTCCGCGATGTAGATGGTGTCCTTCGCATCCATCACCATGCCGGAATTCCAGAAAGTTCCAGACGCTTCAAGCGGTGCACCGGAGGTGATCGTGGTGAAGGCGGAGGCGCCTGGCCGGAGTTGATATAGGCCGCTGGTGGACCAGTCCAGGAAAACGACGCTGCCGTTCTTGGCGACCTGGACCTTCATGATCTGGCCCCACACGGGGTGGGTTGTCGGCACGGGAGATCCGGCGGTAACTGGGGTCTGCGCCTTCGCGACACCACCCACAGACAAGATTGCAACCAGAACCGACAAACCGGTGCGCACAAGCCGGCGGAAGAACACTCCAGACTCGATGGCCATTAGAACCTCCAGAACATCTCATTGAAACCATTGCAAAGGGGCATTTCCGCCGACTCGCAACTTGCTCCGCCCTAAAGCTGCGGTAGATCCCTTCCTGCACAAGCGGCAAACAACTGTTGCCGTCGATCCGATGCTCCGCTATCGCCTCTCGGTTGAGCGGCGTTCGCAGGACATGCTCAAAACTGAAACTTGACGCTCAGTTCCACATTGCGCGCGTTGTATTTCACATTCGCGATTCCGAAATTCTGGTGGGTCAGGTTATTGACCGTAAGCGCCTTGCCGACAGTTGCCCCCTGAAAAGCGAGCTGGACATTGTTTTGATCATTGTTGTTGAACGATGTAAGTGGGTGATTGAGGAAGTTGAATGCTGCCAGTCGGAACTGAAGATTTCTCTTCTCTCCCATCGAGAAATTCTTGAGTACAGTCAGGTCATTCTTGGAGAAAGCCGGGCCATGAATATAGGGGATGCGAAACTGACCTTGGCCAGAGGGATTGGGAGACAGCGCATAGGGACCGGTGGATGGACTTCCGGGCAGCGGTATCCCAAAGCAAGTGGGATTGATGAATTGGTTTTTTTTCAGCCCGCTGGTGGGGTTGCAAAGGACTGTTGGCATCAACTGATAATCCGGTGAACCCAGCCACACATTTGGGTTCACATTTGAAACACAGAAGTGATTGCCATTTGCATCGGCGGGAATACCAAAGACCTGCTGGCATGTCGATATGGAGTTCGCCGACGCCTGTTGCAACACTGAAACCTGTACCGGCTGAACCTGACCGTAGCCAAAACCGAAGTTTCCACCTTCCAACTCGGCCATCGGCGGTCCGCTCTGGAAAGTTGAAATCCCGGAGATCTGCCATCCGTTTAAAGCCTGCGCGAAGAGATGGTGATCGCCGTGATAGCGGGTGCCGATATCAATCAGGTAATGGAAATTCAGGACGTGCGTGCGATCAAACGGGACCGGGTTGTATTCATTGCGCAGGTTGAGAGGGTCAGGGACATAGTTGTTGTACGACGCACCGGTCGCAAGCACCTTGCCAAATGTATAGTTAGCTCCAAATTGAATTGGACCATTCGACTTGTTCCAGCTCACTTGAAGGCTGTTGTAGTTCGCGTAGTAGTCGTGCTTCAGGGAATAGATGTGCTGGTAGAAGGGGTAGGTACGGAAGAAGTCGGATTGGGGGGTAGACAGACTGCCGAGCGAGTCG
Organism: Granulicella sp.; assembly: GCA_025357875.1. Classification (GTDB taxonomy): domain Bacteria; phylum Acidobacteriota; class Terriglobia; order Terriglobales; family Acidobacteriaceae; genus Edaphobacter. Next base: position 57,818 of record JANYLK010000048.1, on the reverse strand, counting down.
GGCGTTCCTCCCGGCGGGGCCCCGGGATCGGACCCAAGCCTTCCCAGAAAGCCAGCACCATCAAAGTTATTCAAGAAAAATCCCGCAGGGATCAGGTTGATATCCGAAGCTTCGTTATATCCGCTGGCCTGGTTGTTATAGGTACTGAGGTGCTGGCTGTTGTTTCCCACGTACGCCACTTCCAGCAGCGAACGCCACCTTGCGCTCCCATTGTTCAAGCGCTGTGAAATGGCTCCGTTGTACTCGTAATAGGTGGGTCGGGTTGAATCGTCCGGCGAAAGTGTGTAGACGCTGAAGTCAGATGGATTGATCGGGGACCGGCTATCGATCGCGTCAAAACTTAAAGGTGTGCTGGACGTTGCCTGCTGGAAGGTCGTTTTATAGCCCTGTGCAGTTGCGGCCGCCAGAGCGTAGGGCTTGAACTCCTCTTCATGACGATAGATGCCCCATCCGCCGCGAAGAACCGTGTTGCCGTGGCCGAATATATCCCAAGCCATGCCGAGGCGTGGCGAAAAGTAGACGGGTGCAGGCTTACTGACTGAATTTCTAACTCCGCCGTCGATTCCATGCCAGGTAATTCCAGGATCATTCTGACTTCCGCAGATACGGCCTGCGCACTGGGTCTTATAGAGAGCGGGTGAAAAAGTGGCAAGACCGTTGCCGTGTCGGTCGACCCACGGGCCGAGGTGCTCTACACGAGTCCCCAGTTGCAGGGTGACGCGATGGATCCGCCAACTGTCGTTGATGAAGCCAGCCCCGGTCGTGTATTGCATATTGACGATAGGCGAAAAGTTCGTCTGGGTGTAAGTATCCGCGTATCCCAGATACATGAGGGCGTTTGGATTGACGCAATTCCCGAGATACGAGGCACCCGACAAACGGCCATTTCCGGCGGGATTGGGATTCTGGCAGTTGGTGAACTGGGAGGCCTGACCAACCGCATTGTCGTACTGGTAAACCCCAGGATTGAAGCTGTACGCTCCCTGCGGATAGGCGCCGTAATTTGCCAGACCGTTAAGTATCCCTTTTTCGTAGTATGCGCCGACCGTCACCGTGTGCGCCCCATGGAACCAGCTCACGGCGTCCTGAATGTCAGGAACTTCTTTCTTCATATGAACTTGTTTGTTGTAGAAACCCCCAGGCATCGTGACGTTGGGGTATCCCAGGTTGTTGTAGTCGACCAAAGCCGGCACCGAGTAGTCCCCCGCGTTTTTAAATTCGCCGAGGTAGTTGAAATTTCCGTTACCGGTGCTGCCGCAGGTTCCCGCGGTGCGTTTAGCCGGATCGTCACAGTTGTACGCATTCGTAGTGAAGCGGCCTACTGCTGCGGGATTGCCTTCGTTCGCCGGAAGGCTGACGATCGATAAGGCAGCATTGAATTCGTTGGTGACGTTGGAACCGAAGACGTGGGTATAGGTAAGGGACAGGATGTTGGAGATGTCGCCGCTCGTTACCTGACCCGGAAACAGGACGGACGCCTGTGGCGCGTACCCATAAGCAACCGGGTCCTGGGTGACCTGCGACTGGAGGCCGTAAGTTGCGCCCAGCTTGTCGTTATCGCTGATCGAGTAATCGAGGCGAGTGTGGAACATTGAACCGTTTTGTTGCTGCAGAACTTTTTGGACGTAGTTATATCCGCTGATATTGGTGAATGGGTCGGAGTTAGGGAGTGGCAGCCAGTTCAACAGCGCCACTCCGCTGGGATTGCCCTGTCCAGCCACATTTCCGTTTTGAACCGCGATTCCGTTCGGAAGAAAGTTTTCCGCGTAGCACATAGGTTGGATGGCATTGGGGTTGACGCCGCCATCCGGGCGACTGCCGCAGAGTTGGGCGTTCAGCGAAGCCACGCTGAAGTCGCCCTTCCGTTCCGCCATCGTGGGTACCCAGGCACCCAGCGTTTCGGGGGAGAAGAGCTGGTTATAGTATTCGTAGCCTGCGAAGAAGAACAGCTTGCTATTGTCGCGGTGGAACCTGGTACCCGGGACCCACAGGGGGCCGCCAAAAGTGCCGCCCGGGAAAAAGAATCGACCATCCGGTCGCGACTGTCTCAGGAAATTGTTGTACCAGTCATTCGCATCGAGAGCGGCATTGCGAGCGAAGAGATACGCCGAACCGTGATACGACGAGGTGCCGGACTTCGTGACCGCGTTGAGCACCGTCGGACCATGGGCGAATTCAGCGCTGAAGCTGGATGAGGAAACCTTGATCTCCGTTATCATCTCGCTGTTCACGGTTTGGGTCGTTCCCGCGTTGCTGTCAATGTCCGTCAAAGAGACGCCATCGACGATGGTGGCAATGCCGGTCGTGCCGGTGCCATTTGACGAGTAACTGCCGGTTGTCGCGTTGCTGATTCCCACAACCGCATTGTTGGGTGCCTTATTATCCAGACCCGTGTTGATCAGCGAAAAACCTGGAAGCATTCCGATGAGCTCGGTTGCGTCGCGGCCCTGGATTGCTAGAGTGTCGAGGTCCTTCGCGGTAATGACGTCGCTGCGTTCGGGGGTATCCAGGGGCTTCACGGCCTGGCTGGCGGACTGTTCCACGGTCACCTCCTCCGTGTTTGAACCCACCTTCAGGCTGACGTCAGTGAAATTGATCTGGTCGCCGGGGCGCAGCGGAAACGGCTGCGATTCCCAGCTCGCGAATCCTTTGCTTGAGATGGTGACCTTGTATTGCAGACCGGAGGGCACGGACGCAATGGTGAAGCTTCCTAACCCATTGCTGGTCGTCGTGCGTACCGTGTTGTTATCGAGATTGGTCAGTACCACGGCCGCATGAGGAATAACCGCGCCAGAAGTATCTTTCACGACTCCGGCCACGGTTCCCGTAGTCTCCTGCGCCAGGGCAGGAGATTGCCACAACAGTGATCCTGACATGAGCCCCAGCAGTGCGGCTATCTGCCTGATCTTAGAAAATTTCGCCATCGTAACAACCCCCTTCGGTACCATCCCTTGCTGCAAGAACACTCTTTTGATATCGATCACATGTTTTGGGCGACAAAATTTGTTTTCTGATATCGATCACATGCACGATGATATCGATCACAAATTGCAAATCTGAAAATTGCGAAAACCTTGTTCTTGCACTTGGATTAGCGAAAGTATTATGGAGGGCAGCAAGCAATCTCGTCAAGCAAAAAAATTTGGGAGGCAAAAAATTAGCTTGAAGTACGTGACTCACGTGGCGATTGGCTGCATCCTGACGACGCCACTTATACATTTTGAAAACGCCTCGCCGCATTCGCCTGGAAATTCCAATGTGCGGGCTTCGTCGAAGCGTCTTCCCACTAATCGAAACGGCATTCGATAGCGATATCATTCCGCGTACCCAAAATTCTGCAGGTAGTGCTTACCAATAACAACTAGAGCCTCTTTCAAGCAGCAACCTGGAGACGAATGAGACATTTTGCAATGCGGGCGTTGGTTCTCCTCAGCATTTCATCTACTGGTTTGGCGCAGGACCAAGGGAGGACTGTCGTCTTCTGGCAAGTGGGCTTCCCCACTATCGCAAGTCAGCCTATCGATCGGGAGACACTGTCTTCCGCTCTGGGCGGGCCGAACATCGTATTCGCGGATGGATCACAACTGAACGATCCGGAGACACTCGCGAATGCAGATCTGCTGGTGCTCCCGTATGGGTCGGCGGTCCCAGCGGATGACTGGAAGAGCATTCAAGCCTATCTAAGCCATGGAGGTAACCTGCTTATTTTGGGCGGGCAGCCGCTGCGGGTTCCGGTCAGTTTGAAGCAGGGAAATTACATCGCTGGCAGACCGCAGGATAGATACGCGAGCGCCTGGGGCTCCGGCACACGTATGAAATTCCAGTCCCGAATGATGCCAGGTTTACATGGAAACAGGGGTATGCGGAAGGACCGCAGATTCGCGTTCAGGCGAAACGATTTTTTGCTGTGGAGGGGCTGCTGGACGGCTTAGGCTACATGGCCACTCCAAATTCGCAGTTAGTCGCCGCGCCGGTGATCTTCGGCAGTCGTTATGGAGGCGCGCTCGGGCGTTTGTTGCCTTGGACTTCGAGCCTGCGAATGGGTATTGGAGGACCGCCGATGCGACTGCGCTGATTCGCCGGGCTGCGGACTTTGGGCGGCAGGCGCCGGCGACCTTTTCGGTGGAGACACTGTTTGCGACGGTGCGGCCGGGTGAGATTCCCGTCATCTCCATTCATCTGCGCCCTCTGCGTGGGGAGGCTGCCGGCGAGGTAAAGGTTCAATTGATGTCTGGAGGGAAGAGTCTCGAGACGATGAATCTTCCGGTCCAGGCAGATGGAGGCGATACGATTTCAGTGCAATTCCACACAGCGCTTGCGGCGGGATTCTATGAGGTTGCAGCGACATGGAGCGAACAAAGACACGTGAGGGAGTTTTACAGGAATGGCTTTTGGGTTTCGCCGGCAGATATGCTCCTTACTGGACAGAAGCTTGGGGTGCAAGCAAATATCCTGACGCGCGACGGCAAACCATTCATGCCGGTCGGGACAAATGTTTTTGGGACGGAAGAAAATGGGTGGGATTTCTCTGGTCCGAGGAATGCGGCGGGTTGGGAGCATGATTTTGTCCAAATGCACGCCAACGGAGTGAGTTTCATCCGTACCGGCGTGTGGATGCCGAATGCACGGTTTGTCGATGGCGATCTAGGTGCCGTGAACGAACGTTTTTTGAGGAACCTAGAGGCGTTTCTACTGTCGGCTCAGCGCCATGGGATTGCAGTGAACTTCACGTTTTATGCCTTTGCGCCCAAGGTAGGTAATCCACGACAAGATGACACATTGAACCCCGCACAAAATCCCTTTCTTGATTCTGAGATGCTTAGGCATGAGCAATCGTATATCCGGTCGACTGTCAGTCGCTTTCGTTCGGTGCCGTTTCTCAGTTGGGATCTGGTCAATGAACCTAGCTTTTCGAATCCCCGGAACGTCTTCAAAGGAAATTACCCCAATAACGATCCATCCGAGATCGCAGCCTGGCATAAGTGGCTGCGCGAGCGCTATGGCCAACTGACCATCCTGGCAGATGCGTGGTCGGACGCCGGAGGAACTGGAAACGTTCGATTCGATTGCCATTCCTCAAGCTGGCGACCTGAATTATGGCCGCTATGGCAATCCGCGTCAGGTGCGAGCGCTGGACTATAACTTATTCTCTCAGCAGATGTTTCGCGAGTGGGTGCAGACGATGGTGCCAGCAATTCGTAATGCCGGGAGCACGCAATTGATTGACGTAGGACAGGACGAGGGGGTGTTACCAACCGCGTGCTAAATCAATTTTATGCGGATGCAGGCTTGTCCTTCACGACCAAACATACCTACTGGGAAGATGATTCGCTGCTGTGGGATTCGGTGGCAGCCAAGGTTGTGGGAATGCCGAATATTACGGGGAGACGGGGTATCAGCCAGCGTGGGCCGCGGATGGGGACTGGCGGTATGACGAGTTGACCGGCCTGGGCTTGATGGAACGTGAGTGGGCGCTCGGATTCGCGCGGGGTCAACCGGTGCAATGCAATGGGATTGGGCGTGGGAAGTAGATTTTGGAATGCTGCGGAGCGATGGGTCGGCGAAGCTGTGGCAAGGCATGATGCGTGATCTAGGCGCGTTTGCCGAGGCGGCGGCCCCTCATGCGCAGGAATTTGAGCTTCCGGAGATTGCGATCGTGCTTCCGCAATCGCTGCAGATGTCGGCGCTGAACACGATGGCGTTGCAAGCACAGGAGAATGCGGTGCGAGCGCTATATCAGCAGGCGCATGGCTCCGCTTACGTGGTGGGGGAGTATCAGATCGAACGACTGGGGACGCCAAAACTGATTCTGCTGCCGTCGCCGATGGGGTTGAGCGAGAGTGTGTGGACAGCCATTGCGGTGAGAGTGCGTGCAGGCACGACTTTGCTTGTCACCGGGCCTTTTGATGCGGATGCGCATCTGCATGGGACGGATCGAGCCAAATTGCTTGGATTGAATTATCAGACCGTGGCGCTCGACTTGCGCGAGGAGCAGATGAACTGGCCGGGAGGCGAGGATATGTTCTCGTACTCTGGGAATAAGACAACGATGCTGATGCGAGCTGCATTCTCTGACGACGAACAGTGGAAGGAAATTTCTCTGGGATCGGGGCGGATTTTGTTTGCGGCGTTGCCGTTGTAGTTGAGTGGGAACCTCGAAGGAGTGGGCCGCGTGTATTCCTATGCCATGCGCAAGAGCGGCGTTGCCGCGCAGGTGGTAAGCGGAAGGAACGAACCGGGGATACTGGTGTGTCCCACGGAATACAAGGGTGCCACTCTCTACGTGTTGACATCGGAGACGGAACGAAAGACCGTTAGCTTTGAAGATAGGCGCAGCAAAAAGACATTCTCGACAGTGATGGAGCCCGGTCGAGGCTCAATCGGAATGGTGGGACTGGATGGGAAAGTAGTTGCGAGTTATCACTGGAAGCCGGTCGAGTAGTCCGCATCCCTCGATTTCAATGATCCGCGGATTGGGGGATGCCTATTTCAGAAAAGTCGTAATATCGTTCGCAAAGTCAATTTTCATCGATTTCAGATTATTTTCAACCAGGTTCTTCGAGGGATTGTCGCCTGACTTGTGTCGCTATTTCGCTGCTTTTTCCAGCCGCTGGAGATGTCCCCGCTCAGGCCGCGTCTTCTCAACGTGTAACCACTTCCGCCAACGCCGTTCACGATGCTTTTATCGATACGGGATCCACTCCGCGCGCTAAACTTGAGCGCTATAGGAAGGTCATCAGCCTCCGCGACACTTTCGGCGAAGCCGCATTCCGGGCTTCCAACAGCAAAGACCTAGAGCGGGGGGAGTGAACTAATGTCACGGGCAAACTTAGTCACCGTCAGAATCGATCTTGGAGGCACAACGACTCGTGTCGGAATTCTCGACATCGAGATGAAAATGTTAGGCAATCGCACGTTGCCGACACGGGTGGCGGCGGGGCCGGAAGCGGTAGTCGGCGACATGGTCGAATCCGTTCTCTCGCTACTGAACTGCCCCGCCGGGGAGGGCAAAACTTACGTGCCTTTAGGGATAGGAATCGGCAGTCCTGGTCCCATCAATCTGCGCACCGGCGTTCTTGGCCTGTTAGCAAATTTCCCGGGCTGGGATGGTTTTCCGCTTTGGGATGCGCTAATTGAAGCGACGGGCCTGCCGGTCATCCTCGAGTCGGATGCAAATGCCGCTGCAATCGCTGAGTGGAAATTGGGTGCTGGCAAAACTACGGGTCTCTTGTCGATGGCGATGCTTACCATCGGCACTGGCGTTGGCAGCGGTCTCATCCTAAACGGGGAAGTTTGGCAAGGAATGTTTGGGATGGCAGGAGAGGTCGGCCACTCCACCATAATTCCGGAAGGTCTTCTTTGCAGTTGCGGCAGTTGCGGCTGCCTGGAAATGTACGCTTCAGCCAACGGCCTCATACGACTGGCAAGGGCGGTTGCAGCCACCCATGAGACCGAGGAGCTACGCAAACTTACCGGCGGAAAAAATGAGTTTACTCCCCTCCAGGCCGCGCAACTCGCCCAGGCAGGCGATCGCAGCGCGCAGCTTGCATTCGATCAACTGGGAACATACCTGGGCATAGGGATCGCAAACCTCATCAGTACGCTGGACCTTCCGCTGATTGTCGTTGGAGGAGGCGTTGCGACCGCGTGGCCGCTGTTTGTGGACAGCATGTTCACGTCTGTGCTCGATCACAGTCTGGTGTATCGCTTGATGGCCCCCTCGCAAAGACTGGAGATCGGGCATGGCCACACGTTTATTTGTCAGGCGGTGCTGGGCCCATCGGCGGGTCTTCTCGGTGGCGCCCTGTTGCCACACCTTCACGGTTTAGTAGAACCGACTCTGCTTTCGCACACCGCTCAGGAGGTTGCAAATTGAAATATCGATGGTCGTTTCTCCCCGCAGTTCTCGTGATTTTCTCCGCTGGCGTCTGTTCGGCCGGGGCCGAGGTTCGCTTTCCGAAGATGATAAGCGACCATGCCGTTTTGCAGCGCCAAGCCCCGATCCACGTCTGGGGCTGGTCGTCGCCCGAGGCGCATCTCACTGCAAATTTTCATCAACAAACGGTCAAGGCCCGAGCTGATGCACTGGGTAAGTGGAACCTTTATCTGGCTCCGGAAGAAGCCGGCGGACCATATACGCTGACGGTGAGTGGCGACGGCCCAGATGCCACCATAGGCGACCTACTGGTCGGCGATGTATGGTTTGCGTCTGGACAATCCAACATGGAGATGCCGCTCAAGGGTTTTCCTCCTACGGCAGTCGTCAAGAACGCGGCCGTAGAGATTGCCGCGGCCGCAAACCCCCGTATCCGCCTACTACTGGCGGATCACAAGTCTTCGGACTACCCGCTCAACGACATCTCTAGTTCCTGGACGGAGTGCACCCCAGAGACAGCGGCGAATTTCTCTGCTGTCGCCTACTTCTTCGGGCGTGAGATTAGCGCGAAGCAGGGCGTTCCGATAGGCTTAATTGACTCTACGTGGGGTGGAACTCCAGCCGACTCCTGGGTATCACTCGACACGCTGGGCAGTCATCCCGAGTTACTTCCAGCGATCGCGAGCCGCGCACGATTCGCTAATTTGCAAACGGATCTTGACCTGACGATTGCCGCCGAGAAGCGTGAGGATGAGATCGCGAAGACTCAAGGTAAACCAGCGCCACAACATCCATGGCACCCATGGCAAGCCTCGTGGAGCCCTGCCGCACTCTACAACGGTATGATCGCTCCGTTCACCCCGATGACGATCAAGGGATTTCTTTGGTATCAAGGTGAGACAAACTCCGCACACGACCGTGCGCCCGTATATAACACGCTATTTGCAGACCTCATCGAGGACTGGCGCACCCACTTCCAACAAGGGAATCTGCCATTTTTGTACGTGCAAATTTCAAGCTTTTATTCGCCCGGAGAAGATTGGGGGCTCATTCGTGAGCAGCAGCGCCGCGTACTGTCTGTAGCTTATACAGCGATGGCCGTTTCGCTGGACGTGGGGATGGCGGATAACGTCCATCCGCCGGACAAACAAACTGTCGGTGCACGGCTTGCGTTGGCAGCGCGAGGCATGGTCTACGGAGAGCGCATCAATTACACCGGCCCCTTGTACAAGCGGACGACAAGTGAGCTTCTGCCCAGCGGTACCGCCGCAATCCGTGTCTGGTTCGAGCATGCTGATGGCCTGGACTCTCACGGCCAGTCGACCGGAGATTTTGAACTGGCAGGCGAAGATCGCCATTTTCTGGCCGCCGATTCACGAATTGACGGCACTACGGTGGTAGTTTCATCGAAAAGTCTGCCGCACCCGCTCTTTGTTCGCTATGGCTGGAATAGCGTTATAAGCCACAGCCTCTACAATTCTGCAGGTCTCCCACTCTCAACCTTCAGTTCCGAGCCGAGCCCTATACACTGATCGAACAGGGACATCTTCACAAGCTGGAGGCTGACAGGAATCATGGCACGACGGGTCAGAATGACGGACGTCGCAAAAGCGGCGGCGGTCAGCACCATGACCGTGTCTCGTGTACTGAACGGGAATCCCCATGTAACCGAGGAGACACGGCGGGCGGTGTTCGCCGTGGTCGAAAAGCTCAGATATCAGCGCAATGAGCTGGCCCGTTCGTTGCGCGAACAGCGAACGCGGCAGATAGGGATTCTGGTTCCGAATCTCTTCGATCCATTCTTCGCTAATTGCGCCCATGCGGTCAGCCTCGTGGCCAAGCAGCATCACTATTCGGTTGTGATTGCCACCTCGAACGAAGATCCCGAGGACGAGTTTGCAGAAGCGCGCCGGATGGTGAATCGCCATGTGGAAGGTGTCGTCGTGATTCCGGCGATGCGAGCGTCCGGATCTTCGCGCCTGTTATCGCCCGAATTCGACAATTTACCGATTGTGACGCTCGATCGACCGCTGGAAGGAAGTCGCTGCGATAGCCTACTGGTGCAAAATAGACGGGGTGGACAACTCGCAACCGAACACCTGATCTCTCTCGGCCATAAGCGGATTGTGTGCGTCAGCCTAGCCTCGCACCTCTACACGATGCGTACCCGACAGCAGGGTTATCGCGAAGCGATGGCGGCCGCGGGATTGAAGGCGGATGTGCACACCGTTACCGACATGCTTGAAACCAGTGCCGCCGTTATACGCATGCTGGTTGCAGGAAAACGTCCTCCGACTGCACTTTTCTGTTCGAACAACCTGGTCACGCGGCACGTGCTGCACGCCCTTCAACAAATGAATATCTATCCCCCACAGAAGATTGCGCTAGTGGGATTCGACGACTTCGAGACCGCCGAACTGCTGCAGTCGGGCATCACCGTCATCCGTCAACCGGTCGAGCTACTGGGACGCACCGCTGCCGAAGCTCTTTTTGCACGGCTCGCAGATGGCAAGGGCAATAGCTCTCCCAAGCGAATCGTGCTTCCAGTGGAACTGGTCGTGCGGGGATCCTGTGGGACGAAACAGAGCTAGTTTAGCGTGGTGTCCGACAGCTTTCAGTTGACAGGGCTCTCAGCGGTGAACGAGGAGCAGCATGGCTTTATCACCGGCTGGAACTCCATCAACTCGACGCGGGTTCCATCTGGATCATAGAAATTTGCCTGCCATTTGCCGTCCTTGCCCATTTGTGGACCGTCATGTCGCGGACTCAACCGATCTTCGCCAATCAAGGTGGTTACAGCCTTTTCCATGTTGGCAACTCCAAGCGAGAAGTGGTTGAGGACACCAAGTTCACGCTCGTCCACTCGACTTAGCGGAGTTGTTGATCCATCGCCAACAAGCATGTACTCCAGCCAGTCGCGCCCGTTCGGTACCTGCTGTGACACCCAGTCGACATGGTCTGGTTGCATCGCGCCATACCAGTACGGACGGAACCCGAGAAGCTCTCGGTAGAAAGGATCTTCCGACGCCTTGCTATGGACCAAGTAGCCCACGTGAATGATGCGGGTGCTGATTGGGTTTGCAGCGGTAGAGAGCACAGGAAGCCGACCGGATTGGACGAACTGGATCTCGTTACCTTCCGGGTCGTTCGTCTTGAACCAGCGAGTGCCATCGGCGCCAGTCTGCAACTCTCCGACATTCTTTATCCCATGGCCGCGCAAAGAAGCGCGCAAGCTAACCGCATCGGGCGTACTGTAAGCGACACACGCCATCCTGCTCATCGTGTGGTCTGCTGGAAGTGGCAGCACTTCTACAAATTGGAATGGGCTAAAGTAGTACCGTGTTCCGGCAGAATTTTGCGGGTCGATTCCCTTACTTGCCCCAAGAATATGGGAATAGAAATGTTCGCTCGCGGCGAGATCGCTTGCGTACACGCACATGTGCGAAATTCCTGTAATGGTTGGCCGGTTCGATTGTCCAAATGAGATCGCGGCTCCAAAGATCAGACAGGCCGCAGAAGCAACGCTGCACAAAACACGCTTAGTCAAACTGCTCATAGATATCTACCCGCCGGTTGCTCATCTCGATATTGATTGTGTCAGGAAACAAAAACATTCGTCCCGCAAACCCTAACATGAATGGACCTCTCCGGCCATTGGTTAGCAGTGGGACATTTGGCCGCAGGATTAGTTTGTTGCAACTGTATACTAAGGCTCAATTTTGCATTCATCCTTGTGTATGCGCCTATGCACGTGACATCGAAGAGGGACATGGACAAGACAACGCTGTTATGCAAAGCCTTGCAGGTTGCGATTTTTGCTCACTGCACTGCAGCGGTATCGCTGGCAATCGCGCAGACCAAAACCCCGGCTTCTGAAGCACACATGGATTCAAGCACGATCGCGGCGGACGGAACCGCTTTCGTGACACGAATCGTGCCTGTTCCCAAGACGATTAGCGAAGAGGCACAGAAACGCCTGGCTCGACCCAGCACCGACACTGCAGTACCAGAATCTCTCGCCGAGCGCAGGCGCGGGACAGACGAGTGGCAGAACAGGACAGGTAAGGCGTTCCGGACGAAGTACCCCGTAGGCGTGGAGCTTGCTCTGATTTCTGGGGTTTCGGTTCGAGTCATCACTCCAGTCAGTACGCCGCCCTCGAACAGAAAGCGCGTCCTGATCAATCTGCATGGAGGGGGATTCAACTCCGATTCGGGCTCGTTGACCGAGTCGATCCCCGTTGCTTATCTCTCCGGCATAAAAGTCGTCGCTGTACTGTACCGCCTGGCGCCGGAGCACCCCTTTCCCGCAGCGCTGGAGGATGCTGTGGCTGTCTACCGCGAACTCCTGAAAACGTATCGACCTGAGAACATCGGCATCTTTGGCACGTCAGCCGGTGCGATACTTACCGGCGAAGTGGCAGTAAAACTTCGCGATCTTGGGCTTCCGCTACCGAAAGCGCTCGGTATTTTCTCCGGCATGGGCGACTTCGCCTTAGCTGGAGACTCGATTTCTCTCTATGCGCTGAATGGATTGTCCGGACATCTCGATCCACCTCAACCACAATTGGCCGGAAAGAATGAGTACTCCGGCGGAGTTCCCCTCACCGATCCCTCCCTTTCTATCCTTTACGCTAATCTGCACGGTCTCCCAGCTACGCTATTCGTGACCAGCGGCCGCGACCTGCTTCTAAGCGGGACTACGATCCTGCACCGGGCATTCCTGCGCGCGGGGAACGATGCTCAACTTGTAGTCTTCGAGGCACTGCCGCATGCCTTCTGGAACGATCCCTCACTTCCCGAAACTACGGAAGCTGACGAGATCATGGCGCGCTTTTTTGACACCAGGCTGGGACGCTGATCGCGTACTTGTCAGGCCTTGCTTCGATCCGTTTGATCAGCCTTTGCTTCGATCCGTGAAGCGGAAGAAGAGCGACTGTTTGGCCACCGGTTCCGCCAAGTCATTCAACGACGCCATCTGCGTTGCGGAAAGCGGGGTAAAATCCCTTGCAATCTGCACATTCTCTTCGAGCTGCGCGATCGTATCGCAACCGATGATGACCGTACTGACCGGGTGAGAGAGCGTGAAGTGCATGGCGTCCCGCATGTTCATCACGCCCGCGCGAGTGGCGATGGCTGATCCCTCCCAGGAATGTTGCTGGGCCTCCAGTGATGGTGGTGTCCAACTAGCGAGAAGACGACCCCGGGCCGGAACCTTCATGCCGATAATGCCCATCTGCTTCTCCACCGCAAGGGGTAGCAGTTTCTCCGTGAAGCTGTGAATGTGCGTATCTGCCGCGTTGAGCGCCAACAGGATTGCATCGAAGGGGTGCCTGTTGATCGCGTCGATCAAAGCTTCAGGACGGTAATGTCCCGTGACCCCGAGGAAACGCACTACCTTCTGCTCCTGCAACTCGATCAGCGCTTCCATGGCGCCGCCCTTAGCGAAGATTGCGTCTACGTCTTCCGGCAAACCGATATCGTGAAGTTGCCAAAGATCGACGTGACCCGTATTCAGCAACTGAAGCGACTTCTCGATCATGCGCAGCGATCCGTCCCGCGTACGCTCCTTGGTCTTGGTCGCCAAAAATGCCTGATTGCGTCGGGTCTTCATAACCCGACCCACATATTGCTCACTCCATCGTTCTGGACCGCCATAGATGGACGACGTATCGATGTAGTTGACCCCGAGATCCAGCGCACGTTCGATAAGGGGGACGGCCGCATCGAAGTTGTTCGCCTTCTCGAGCGCCGCCTGGCCACCAAGACTGAAGATGCCGACCTTATAACCAATTTTGCCGAGATTGCGGGTCGGCATGGAACCCGAAGTTTTGGCGTTCGCGGGCAAAGCAGGCAGAACCCCTGCGGCGCGCATAGGCCTCGTTCCCTGAGTCAGGAGGCCAGCCGCAACTGCGCCACCAGTCATCAGAAAGTTGCGTCGATCTAAGATTGACGGAGCCTGCTTCATAGGTCACCACAAGGGATCGAGATATCGGACCACACGATCCTAACACGCAGTCATCAGCTCAATTTGGAACGAACGCTGTCTAGTCTAGAACGGCCGGGGCAAGTCACTGGGATGTAATAGCTAGGTAATTTACTGCTTCGCGACGTCAAGATCGATAGTGAGCTTGACCTCATCGCCTACGACTGCTGCTGGATACTTCGGTGCAATTCCGAATGCTGTACGGCTAATCGTAGTAGTCGCCGCGAAACCGGAGTGCAACTTGTGATCCATCCCTGGAACCGGGCCAATTGGAGCCTCTACCTTCAGGACCACGGGCTTGGTAACGCCATGCAACGTGAGATCACCTGTAATCTGGAGGCCAGCACCACTCTTTACGACCTTGGTACTGACAAAGTTTGCTTTGGGATACTGCGCCGCGTCAAAGAAGCTTGAGCTTTTTAGATCAGAGTCACGGGGAGCTACCCCTGTGTCCACAGTGGAAACATCAATCGTTACATTGACAGTGGACTTTGTCATGTCAGTTTCATTCATGACGATCGCGCCTTCAATGTTGCCAAAGTGCCCACGAACATTTGAGAGGCTCATGTGGACGACTGAGAAGTCGACCTCACTATGCGTTTTGTCCGGAATCCAGGTCGAGGTTTGCGCGAGCGCGAGGGGACCGACGATCACCAAGCCTGCAACAGCCGACAACAGATGCTTGACCATTTAGGGAACCTTTCAAATGCATTTGTGGGAGATTTTCATGGCTTAGTGCGTCCCCTCGCGGAGTCCCTTCAAAGTGATCTCTGAAAGAGGGCAAAACGGAAAAATGGTCGGGGCGGAGAGATTCGAACTCCCGACCCTCTGCTCCCAAAGCAGATGCGCTACCAGGCTGCGCTACGCCCCGACTCTCTCGATCTTACCGCATTTGGTCAAATTTGTTGCCTCTCTCCGTGGTAGACCCGGCTAGGAGGCTGAGAAAGTGCGGACCGCAGGCTTCATCGATTCGCAAGCGCAGCCGCTCCGTGCAACAGATGAACCGACAGCCACAGAAACAGCAACATAGGCAGCACCAGCATCGCAGCAAGCACTACGCAGAGACCCGCGAAGAAGAGCCAACTCCGGCGCTTGACGCCCTGCGGATCGGCCAGGCTGCCGGTCATCAGAGCGTAGTTGCGCCGGTTCGCCTTCCAGCCGATGTCGAACAGGTTGCCCAGCACCGGCACCGTGCCCAACAGCACCTCAATACCCCAGTTGGACAGCATCCGCGCCAGGGTAATGTATGAGACGCCACGCATCCACGCTGCGATGATGATGATGCAGGAGGCGATGCCGCCGATCGCGTCGCCAGCCCCGGGAATGAAACCGACGATGCCATCCAGCCCGAAGCGAATAGAGGTGCCGGGGATGCGGAACCAGTCGTCGAGCAGATGCGATAGAAGGTCAAGGTTCTCGTCGTCAAACACCTTGCCGCCACGGCGCGTGCGTGGCGAAAGGGTCTCCGGTTTGCTGGTAGCCTGCATAGAAATCCCCCTTTTCTAAACGTTCAATTCGTGATATCAGTTGAGTTGGCCGCAGTCAATCCATCTCCGGCATCCCTCATCAGATGCTATACTTCGGTAATACGGCGGCTATAGTTCAGTGGCAGAACGCCGCTCTGTGGCAGCGGATGTCGTGGGTTCGACCCCCACTAGCCGCCCCAATAATCTCTTGATCGACCGCTCGTGCCATACGAGCACTGAGTCAATCTTGATGCCTTCCTCAAATATTCCAAAGCCGTTGCAGCCCACGGTTGGCGAAGTCGCCGCCGCGAATTCCATCGTCGCACCCATGGTCACAGCTATCTATGCAGGTACATCGGGTTGGGCATATCCTTCGTGGAAGCCTGTTTTCTATCCTGCTGGGCTGCCGGCCAAGCGCTTTCTGGAACACTACGCGTCACGGCTGAACTCGGTCGAGGTTAACTACACCTTTCGCGCGTTTCCAACTGCAACGACTCTTGCCGGCTGGCTCGCCGCCACTCCTGCGGATTTCCGATTCAGCTTCAAGGCGCCGCAGCGAATCACGCACTTCAGCCGTTTGCGCGAATGCCAAGAGCCTGTCGGCAGGTTTGTCGACGTGCTTGAACCATTTAGTGCCGCAGGAAAGCTCGGACCGCTTCTCTTTCAGCTTCCTCCCAACTTCAAGGCCAATCCAGTTCTTCTCGCGGACTTCCTCACCGCTCCTGCACTGGCCGGCCCCGCAGCGCCGTTGATAGCGTTTGAATTTCGCCACGATTCCTGGTTCGCAGAGGAAACGTACGCCATCCTTCGCTTGCACAATGTAGCTGTGTGCATCGCCGAGAGCGACGAGTTACGCACGCCCGATGTTCAATGTGCCAGCACTCATGCCTGCTATCGCCTGCGGCGCAATGGCGGATACAGTCCTGCGGAGATAACAGCGTTCGCGGAGAAGTTTTCGGCGCTCGCGCAAAACAGGAACGTGTACGTGTACTTCAAGCACGAAGATGAGCCGACCGGTGCGCTGAATGCGGTCGCGTTCCTCGACGCCTGCGCGGTCAAGGCAGGGAAGCAGTGATCGGCGCAATACCGGCTAACCGGGCAAGCCGAGAGGCTCATGCGGCATCTTCAGTGACGCATTTCGAAGCGCTGCAATTCATTCCGCGGCTGTTTCTTAGTAATGGCCACGTCCAGACCATCGCCGGCAACTTCCTTCCGCGTCCAAATCATCTGCCTAAGCCCACGCCCGAACTAGTTGAAGTATGTCCCGCAAACGGCACGCAGATTGCGACGCAAGTGCTTTGCCAATGCCACTGGCAGCCAACCGAGGTGCGGTCACAAAGGCCGGCTGTGATCGTTGTGCATGGCCTGGAAGGTTCAGCCGACTCGCAGTACGTCGTTGGCAACGCGAACAAGCTTTGGAACGCAGGCGCCAATGTGATTCGCATGAACATGCGCAATTGCGGAGGGACGGAGCGGCTCTCACCCACGCTCTACCACTCCGGACTTTCCGGCGATGTGGGCGCCGTCATGCGCCACTTCATTCGGCGCGAGCATCTCCAAAGCGTCGCGTTGATCGGCTATTCGATGGGCGGAAACCTCGTGCTCAAACTCGCCGGTGAGCTCGGTGCAGACGCTCCCCGCGAATTACATTCGGTGGTCGGCGTGTCCCCCGCCATCGATCTTGGGCAATCGGCAACCGCTCTGCATCGGGCTGAGAATCGGCTCTACGAGCGGCGGTTCTTGCGCAACCTGCTCAAGCGTTTTCGTCATAAGGTGCGGCTTTTTCCGCGTGCCTTCGATCCTGACCGGGCAGTCGGCATCAGCTCACTGCGCGAGTTCGACGACCGCATAACCGCGCTCTACTCCGGCTTCGCGTCGGCGGAGGACTACTACTTCCGCGCTGCCGCAGCGCGCGTCGTGGACCGCATCGCCGTGCCTACGCTGATACTGCACGCACAAGACGATCCGTTCGTTGCGATCACGCCGGAGACGCTCGCCGAGATTGACCTAAATCCTCATATCACCCTGTTGCAACCCGAGCATGGCGGCCATTGTGCCTTCCTCGCCAAACCTGACCGCCCGCGCTGCGACGATGGATACTGGGCCGAATCCACAGCCCTCCGCTTTGTTCTCGCTCACTCGTGACGCACGCCTGATCCTGAGATAATCAAGCCATGCTTGCTGAGTGGTCTGCTGAGTGTTGTGCCGAAGATCCGGTCCTGGTCGTTCCATGGAAGGACCCCGACGGAACGGCTGCCTTTGTCGATCTTCGCGCAAATCCATACGACTTCGACGCCATACCCGAGGCTGAACATCACCCACCGCTGATGCAGGCGCTGCGTGCACTCAATGCGGCTCGTTCGCCGGTGTTCACTGCCAAGTGCGACGCCTGGCGGCTTGATGCAGGTGAACTGGAACATTTGCAACTCAATCTGGACTTGGTCGCCGAAGACGCGCCTGCAGGCTTCGGTAGCTACATCGATCTAGTCGCGCGGGAACGCTCTCTTTTCACTTCGTTTCACCAGCATGAGCAGTTGCTGAGGCGACTTGCACGACTCGCTGCACCGCTGGAGTATCCCGCGGCTGCGCTCGACTGTGTCGTTCGTCCCGCACTCATCGATCTGGAAGGTCCGCAACAGGGCTACGCGATCAGCTTGTATCTCAGAGCGCTCGGAGCCACCGAACAGGCTGCGTTGCAGGAGTGGGCGGCCTCGCTGGAGGCTGTTGTCGCACTCGTGCGCGGCAAAGATTTTTCCCGGTAGTTTGGTGGACCAAGCATTTGACTGGCTAGACTATTTCCTAACTATCGTAGGCAATCGCTTGGTCGGGCTCAGCGGCACGCTGAATGGCGATCATCTTTGCCGCTTCGCAAACCATTCCAGCGGGCACGGCTTTGCTGTAATAAAAACCTTGAGCCTCGTCGCATCGCCGGCGCAGAAGGAAGTTCAATTGCCCGTTCGTCTCCACGCCCTCGGCAACGACTTTTAGATTCAATCCATGCGCCATCGAAATAATCGCCCGCACGATGGCGGCAGCGTTGGGATCCTCCGCCGACCGATTCACGAAACTGCGGTCGATCTTCAGTCGATCCACTTCGTACTGAAGCAGATACGAGAAGCTGGAGAATCCAGTCCCAAAATCATCGATCGCAATCTTTACTCCGAGCTTGCGTAACTGTTTCAACGTCTCCTTGGTGGCAGCAGAATTGGACATCAATGTCTGCTCGGTGATTTCGATCTCCAGACACCGCGCCGGAAGACTCGACTCCCGCAACGCCCTTGCCACCTGCGCGGTCAGGTCCTTTTGACGGAACTGTCGCGGCGACAAGTTCACTGCGATGAGCATTTCATGTCCAAGCGCATCCTGCAGTTCCTTGCCCTCGTGGCATGCAGTCCTGATCGCCCACTCGCCGATGGGCACGATCAGTCCCGTCGCTTCGGCGAGTGGAATGAATTGGGCTGGCGGGATCGATCCGCGTCGCGGATGTGTCCAGCGCAACAGCGCTTCTACGCCGATCACCGCGCCGGTGACACACGATACCTGCGGCTGGTAGTGCAGCGAGAGCTCGCCATTGATCAGGGCATGGCGAAGGTCATGTTCAAACTCCAGCTTATCCGCGGTTGCCACCACCATGCATTCGTTGAATACGTGGAAGGAATTGCGGCCACCTTCCTTTGCTTCATATAAGGCTGCATCGGCGTTCTTCAGCAGGCTCTCCGCATCATCCGCGCAATCGGGAAAGACACAAAGCCCCACGCTCACCGTCACGTTGACCTCACGATTGCCGAGCATGATTGGCGTCGATACCTTCTGAATGATCGCCTCTGCGCATCGCTCAGCGTCCTTCTCATCGCGAAATTCCGGCATCACGATGACAAACTCGTCTCCACCCATGCGCGCCACGGTGTCCGTCTGCCGTACTGCCGAACATAGCTTCTTGGCAATCGAGTCGAGCAGAGTGTCGCCCGCATTGTGACCAAGCGAATCGTTGATGCGCTTAAAGTAGTCCACATCCACCATCAGCACAGCTACTTTATGCCGGTTGCGCTTGGCCCGCTGGATGGCCTGACGCATGCGGTCGTCCAGCAGTACCCGGTTCGGCAACCCCGTCAATTGGTCGTGGTGCGCAAGGTGATTCACATACTCCGTCAGCTTCTTCCGCTCGGTAATGTCAAACGCAATCCCAAGATAACCGGCAATCTTTTCACCATGGGTTTTCAGCGCAGTCATCGCCAGGTTCACCCATATCCGTGATCCATCTTTGCGAACGTAGGTCCATTCGTGCTCGTCGGTCTGTCCCTGTCGCGGCTTGGCGATCAGCGAACCGAACCCCGCCTGCACGGGTTCATTCAGGTCCTTGCTGAGTTGCACGGCGCGCGCGCTCATCTCCGCAGGGTCGTGCAACATCACCACGGAGTGCTGCCCAATCAACTCATGTTTTCGATAGAAAGTAAGGCTTTCTGCAGCCGGATTCATCGCTGTCACGGTGCCGGCCGGATCAGTCGCGATAATGCTGAACGGCGCATTCTCAATCATTGACTGAGTAAATTCGTTTAAGTCCGCGATCTGAGCCTGCCGCGCTCGCTCCTCGGTTATATCTCGATTGGTGACTGCAATGCCGTCGTCCAGCTTCACTACCTGTGTCGCAATCCAATAGGGCGGCACATCTTCGCGCTCAACAATATGCTCGACAGTCAAGGGAGTTCCGGTGAGCACTACCTTCTTATATCTCTCCATAAGCCCCGTCTTGACGATGTAGGGGAGCAGCTCGCTCAATAGGCGCCCTATCAATTCAAAACGCGGCCGTCGCATCCGTTCCTCACCATTCGCGTTGACGTAGGCAAATCGGAAGTCGGCGATATTGTTCGCATCGTCGCGAACGCTTTCAAGAATATAGAAAGCATCCAGGCTGCTCTCGGCCGCTACGACGAATTTCTCGCGGTCCCTGTTCGCCGTAATCACCATCGCAATCATCGCGCGAGCATAAGGAAACATCACGGCAACACCCATGGCAACTACCACTGAAGCCGCGGCTCGGATTAGGAGGAGCGTTGGGCCGCGCACTGCGAATGGACTCAACAAGGTCGCATAGCCCACTAGGCGCAACAGGCCGAAACATACCAGAAACAAGGCGAGAAGGTACACCGTCTGGCGGAAGGGCACACGATCGCGCAGGCGGTAGGTCAGGCCGCCAACAAGAACGGAAGCGGCGAGGCACGCGAGCCACGCCAATCCATCAGCGGCCGCCGAGATCATAAAATCACTATGCCCGATTTGCGGCCCCAGGCCCGGTCCTTTGTGGGCAAGGTAGGCCAACACAATTCCAGGGCCAGGCGCTGTCAGAAGCAGCAGTGCCGCCGCCGCAAACAGGGCAAACGACAGAATCAATCTGGTTCGCGAGGACGTCGATAACTTATTGATTATCAATCGAACTCCGGATGTCGCCAACTTATAGCCGTCTCAGGCCTAGCCACAGCTTTTGGGGACAATCTCAAACATACTGGGTTTCCTGGATGTCTGACCAGAGTTTCCGAAAATATTTACAATTTGATTAACAACTCCGGCGGCTCACGTTTGTCCCTTGGGCCGGCCTACGGCCGTTATCAGAGGCGGAGGCTATCGATTGGAATGCCCCAAAGGGCTTCCTTCCTTAGGTGGTTCTAATAGCTGCCAGCGAAGATTGCTTTCAGCTTCGCACGCAATCCCTGCTCTTCGCTGGCGCGCCGAACTTGCGTTCTATGCGTGTACAGCAGCATGCCGATGGCCACCGAAAACTCTGGCCGAGCCAATTCCGCAGGCATCCTCGACAGAGGCACTGGCGATCCCACTCGCGTCGGAACGCGCAGCAAACTCTCCGCATTGTCCAGTAGCCCAGTCAGCAGTGCACCGCCGCCGGTAAGAACGCAACCCGCGCCCAACGCTTCCAGCACTCCGCCCTGGCGCAAATTGTCGCGCAACATGGTGAAAAGCTCGCGGGCCCTCGGCTCCAGAATTTCTGCCAAAAAACGCTGCCGTACTAGCCGAGTCGTCTGACTGCCGGCACTCAGCGACCCGACCGCCAGATTCGAACCAACTTCAATCTCGTTCAGCTGCGGCACTGCGGTCACAACGCAGTTCCCATAGACACGCTTCAACTCCTCGGCTTCCTCGACGGAGACATGCAATCCCACCGCAAGGTCGTTGGTAAAGTGGTCGCCGCCAATCGGCAGCACCGCAGTATGGGCAATCGATCCCTCGAAAAAGACGGCCAGCTCGGTTGTACTCGACCCGATGTCCACGACGCAGACGCCCAACTCGCGCTCGTCAGCTGAGAGTACCGCCTCCGCCGCGGCGATTCCCTCGAAAATGGTGTCTCCAACCTCGAGCCCTGCGCGATTGGCGCATGTCACCACGCTCTGCGCTACGCCGCCCGAGCAGGTCGACAAATGCAGATTCACTTCAAGTTTATTGCCCACCATGCCGATCGGGTCGTGAATCCCTGCTTGATCGTCGAGGATGAACTCTTGCGGCAGCAGGTGCAGCACCTCTCGATCAGGCGGCAGCGCGACGGAGCGGGCTCGGTCCACTGCCGCTCGCACTTCTTCGCGGGTAATCTCGCGCATACGGCTGCCCATCGAGATACCGCCGCGGCTATTCACTCCGCGCACATGCGTTCCGCCGATTCCGACTACGGCAGTCTCAATCCCGGCGCGCGCCACACGCTCCGCCGTCAGCGCAGCCTTGTTGATCGCCTCCGCCGCAGGTCCAAGCTCTGCAATCAAGCCCTTGCGCATCCCGCGCGAAGGCTCAATGCCATGGCCGCGGTAACGCAGCACGCCATCCTGCAACTCCGCAACCAGCACGCAGATCTTGCTGCTGCCGGCGTCCAAGACGGTGATCAGATTGTCCTGCCGAGGATTCATCGCGCCACCGCCTGAACCGGGGTGACGATCGGATAAGTGCGCTTTAGCGCCATCGCATCAGTACGCCGTAGAGTCTTGCCCTTGATCTTACTAGGACGTGCCTTGGCGCTGGCAGAAGTTGCGCGATGAACAGGAGCAGCAGTTTTCGATGGCGTCGGCTTATGAAAGGGCCCGGCAGCATCCGCTGCAGCGCTGGCTGCGGCTAGTTCAGCAGACTGTGTGGAAGCGCCCTGCTGCGTCTCCAGCACAACCTGCTGCTCATAACGCATATCGACCGACGCCAGCTTGGGATACTGGGCACGCCATTCCGCCAGGTGCGCCTCGTACTGGTGATACCGCTCCAAAAAATTCTCCTCGCCGAAGTGTACAAGCACCTCCGCACCCGCAGGTCCAGCGTCTGGAATGATTGCCTTCACATCTTCGGGATTAGATACGTCGACTTCGCTAAGCCGATGCGATACACCCTCGCCCGTCGCATCCAGCGCCGACATAAACTCCATGTAGATTCTCATCCGTGCTGCTCGCGTGGAAAGCGGATCTCCCGCCGAAATCCCAGTCAACACCGGGAACGAGTAGTCAGAAGCCTGCGCCGCTCCGCCGCTGGCCACGTCTGAATCTTGTCCAGGCAGGTCGAAAAGCGCCCCACTCGCGTCCGCGAGGCCAATCTGTGTTCCCTGGCGGATAAACGCCACCGGAGTCCGTTCTACAATCGCTACACGAACCCGGTTCGGCAAAAATCGCATCACCGTGGCGTGTGCCACCCATGGCAGACTTTCCAACTCTGCGCGTCGCAGCGGCAAGGGAATATTGAAGATGTTCCGGTCGACATCCTCGCCAAAAACGCTCAGTAATTGCGCACGCGTCAGATGGCTATTGCCCGCAATCTGGATCGACTCCGACGTGGGCACAACGAAGTGCTCATCATGCAGCACTAAGCTTCGCACGCCGAGCGCTCCCGCAATCGCAACTCCGGTGACCAGCAGAAACGCGGCAGCCGCCGCGATGCGTCCCCAAAGCGTCTTTGGAACCAGGCCGCCGCGAAAGCTTACACGAACCGAGGCTCGTCGAGAATGCGGTGCAAACTCCGGATCGGAGTCATAGCCGTCGGCATAATCGTCTGCATATGCAGAGTCGCGGCGCAAAGGCATCTCCGTTACCGCCGCGCGGCGTTTGAAGCCCGCGGAAGTTCCTTCCCTGGAAGCGTGAGTCGGCTCCGGAGCATTGAGCACCGCCGAGTCACGCTTCGAAAACAAATTGCCTGATCGCAAGGCCTTGAGCAAAGGTCGCGAGGAATCGCCACGCCCATCATATCCCGACCGCACAATTTTGCACCCAACTAAGTGAGAGACGTACCCACTCAGCAACTCGCGGTAGATATTTCACTGAACAAATCAGCGTGCGTCCCGCATCTGAGACGCAGGCTTGGTTAAGCACACGAATGTTTACTGAGCCGCGCGGCCAAGCTTCTCCAGCAGCATCGATCCTGCTTGCGAGACGCTGCCCGCACCCAACGTCAAAATCACATCGCCCATCCTTGCCACCCGCGCCAGTGCATCCACTCCGGACAACATCGAGTCGGCATACTCCACCCCCCCACCCACCGTGCCAGTCCTGCTGATCGACTCAACCAGACTAGGCGCGTCAACGCCCGCGATCGGCGCCTCGCTTGCCGCATAGATATCCAACACCTGCACGCTGTCAGCATCCGCAAATGCTCGCGCAAACTCCGGCTGCAGGTCGCGCGTCCGCGTATACCGGTGCGGCTGGAACAGCACATGCACTCGCCCATATCCCGCGTCGCGAGCAGCTCGCAGCGTCGCCAGAATCTCCGTCGGATGATGTCCATAGTCGTCTACTACCGTCACGCCACGTACTGTCCCCTTCACTTGGAATCGTCGATCGACGCCGCGGAAACTCGCCAGCCCGGCTGCGATTTCGTCCGGCGCAACGCCAAGCTGCACCCCTATCGCCACTGCAGCCGTGGCATTCAGCACGTTGTGCCGCCCCGGAACGTGCAGCGCGAAAGGCCCCAGCACCAACCCTCGATAATTCACCTCGAACCGCCAGTGCCCCAAAGCCGCCTGGCGATCTGCATTGATCGGGATTATTGCACCGCGCTCAACTAGCTGCAAGCGAAAGTCCGCACCGGCCGATTCGCCGTACGTATAGACCCGCCGCCGGACCCGCTCCAGCACGCCACGCAGCAGCGCATTGTCGAGACACGCCGTCGTCGCTCCATAGAATGGCACGCGATCCATAAACTCAACGAACGCGCCCTCCACATCCGCCATGTCGCGATAACAATCCATGTGCTCGCGATCGAGATTTGTCACCACAGCCAGCACCGGCGACAACTTCAAGAATGAGCGGTCGCTTTCGTCCGCCTCGGCAACGAGGTACTGAGACGAACCAAGCCGAGCGTTCGACCCCAGCGCATCGACGCGCCCACCTACGACTACCGTCGGGTCAAGATTCCCTTCGCCGCCTCCCGCGCCTAGCACTGCCGCGATCATGGAGGTCGTCGTCGTTTTGCCATGCATCCCGGCCACGGCGATCCCGTACTTCAGCCGCATCAACTCCGCCAGCATCTCCGCCCGCTGGATGACGGGAATCTTCCTTGTCTTCGCCTCCAGCACCTCGGGGTTCGTCGCAGATACCGCCGAACTAGTCACCACAACGTCGGAAGCCGCGGCGTTCTCAGCAGCATGCCCCTCGTAGATCACGGCCCCCATCCCGGCCAGCCTGTCCGTTGTGGTGGAACGCCGCAGGTCCGATCCCGACACCGCATATCCCATCGTCAGCAGAATCTCCGCGATCCCGCTCATGCCGATTCCGCCAATGCCGATGAAGTGGATGCGGTGCGACGGAGCGAACAGAAAATGACCTGGCAAAAACATGGGAAGCACTCCCTCCTGGCGGTAATATTTGGCGCGGTGGCGTCAGTATTCCCCGGCGCCCGAACTTCACTCTACCAGCCTTCGCCGGGACGCCCTCGGCCCGACTTGCCGCTCCTCTCAACGGATTTCAACGACCCACATTCGATCCGCGCAAAGATCATTCCATTCCCAGGTCCCGCGCGAACGTCCTCCGCCCACCGCAGGTCCGCTTCTCGGCCCTTTCTTGTAGTCGGCAAACCCTCTTTTACGACCAAGGTTCCCATCCTCGCGGCAGTTCTGCGGCCGCAGTTTGGACTCCGGTAAAGCCGGATCGCAAGGTGCCCCCGGCCCGGCCTGTACGACGTCGAGCGGACGGGGTGTCCGCGCCTAATAATCCTCAAGCTCGCTATCTTCAACGCCACGTTAGAGATGCAATATGTATTTCACGTTTTCTCTCACACCCACCCAGACCCAGACATTCCGATCCTGCTTAGCCCCTGCCAACCCGCAACCAATTGGCGTATCGTGTGTCTAACTCACCAGAGGCTCATCGCAGTCGCTCTGATAAGGATGAACCCAAGCCCATGCAATCCGCGCAACCCGTCGCCTCAAAGTTCGACCGGGCAAGCGAAGGATCGACAGGAAAAGGTTAGGTATGCAGATCGCACGAGTCCTAAAGAGCACGATCGTTGGGGTGGCACTTGCGGGAGCCATGCTTATAGCTCCTTCTGCCGCAGATGCGCATGTATTCGTCACGGTCGGCATCGCTCCTCCGGTTATCCCAGTGTACGAACAGCCTTACGCCCCCGGCTATGGATACATCTGGACCCCTGGCTACTGGGCCTACGGCGACGAAAGCTATTACTGGGTTGATGGCGCATGGGTCTATCCGCCTTATGTTGAAGCACTCTGGACACCTGGTTACTGGGATTGTCGCGAAGATGAATACTTCTGGAACCCTGGCTATTGGGGACGGAACGTAGGCTACTACGGAGGCATTAATTATGGCTTTGGCTACTTCGGCACAGGTTTTTATGGCGGATATTGGAATCGAGGCCACCTCTTCTACAACGGGGAATACAACCACCTTGGCTTCCGGGACCACGACGACTACGTGTACCGTCGCCGCGTAGAAGGTTATGACGGCCGCCCGGGCGGCGCAGGCTTCGACCGCGACGGAGATCGTCGCTTCAATCGCGGCTCTGACGGTTATAACCGTGGCGGTGAAAACAACCGCGAAGGCTACAACCGCGGGTCCGCTATAAACGGCAACATGGACGCAGCACATCGCAACTCTGGCGGCGACGCAGCCCGAAACGCATCGGTAGGCGGCGGAAACTCTTCGCCGCAGACTCGTGGATACTACGGTGGTGGCGGCAATCCTTCGCCGCAGACGCGTTCGTACCCCGGCGGTGGCGGAAATCCTTCCCCGCAGACACGCTCGTACCCTGGGGGCGGCGGCAATCCTTCCCCGCAGACACGCTCGTACCCCGGCGGCGAAGGTAATCCGTCCCCGCAGGCTCGCTCTTACCCCGGCGGTGGCGGAAATCCTTCCCCACAAGCTCGCTCTTACCCCGGCGGCGGTAATCCGTCCCCTCAAGGTCAGTCATTCCCCGGCGGCGGTAGTCCTGCTCCGCAGGCTAGGTCATTCCCCGGCGGAGGCGGTAATCCTTCCCCGCAGTCACGCGTTTCAGGCGGTGGAAACAACCCGGGCGGTGGGGAACGTGGCGGTGGTAGTGGTGGCGGTGAACGAGGCGGTGGTGGTGAACGAGGCGGTGGTGGACACCGATAACGGTCGCCAGTGAATAAGCCAAGGGCTGAGGATTTATCCTCAGCCCTTGTTCTTTTATAGCCGACCCGCGAGATTTAGGATCCTTGCGCCAACCTCACAACCATCGCAGTAATCCTCTCCAGCGCCCCAGGACGGGCCAGCGATCTCGCGCAAATCGCCATATCTGTCCGCCGCTTTGGGTCAAGCAGCAAGCCTCGCAATGCCTCGAGCAGACTCGCCGGCGTCACGTCGCGCTGCAACATCATGACAGCCGCGCCAGCCTCAACTAGTACCTCTGCGTTCTTGCGCTGATGGTCGTCCGCTGCAGCAGCAAAGGGCACCAGCAGCGAAGGCTTACCCGCGGCACACAACTCCGCCACTGTACTTCCCGACCGCGCTAGCACCAGATCGGCCGCGCCATACTGCGCGGGCATGTCCGTCAGGAATGCTTCCACCGACCACCGCTCAGGATCGGCTCCACTTCCCGCGTATGCCGCCTGCGTCACATCCAACTGCCGCGCACCCGACTGATGCACAATCGTCAACCCAGGTACGTCCTCCAGTAGTTCCGCCGCAACCATCGGCATCGTCTTATTGAAGATCAGCGCCCCATTGCTACCGGCCGTCACCAGTAGTCTCGGATTGATGCTTGCCGGCCGCGGTGGAAGCGCAAAGATCTCCGTCCGCACTGGAACTCCCGTCACCTCGGCGTTGCGAAAATATTTTGCCGTCTGATCGAAGTTCACCGCTGCCGCATTCACCCGCCGTCCGAGCCAGCGATTCGTCATCCCTGGCACCGCATTGGGCTCGTACGCCAGCGTCGGCACACGCAGCAAAACCGCTGCCAGCATTCCCGGCCCGCTTGCGTATCCCCCCACACCCACCACCACCTGCGGCTTGAATTTGCGCAGAAGATGCACGCACTCCACCACACCCAGCGGCAAATCAAGCATCGTCCGCAGCCGAGTTCCCAGGCTTACATTCTTTAGCTGGCCCGATCGCACAAGCTCCAGTTTAAATCCTGCCACGGGCACCAGCCGAGTCTCCAGCCCGCGCGCAGTCCCCACA
This sequence comes from Granulicella sp., assembly GCA_025357875.1. Classification (GTDB taxonomy): domain Bacteria; phylum Acidobacteriota; class Terriglobia; order Terriglobales; family Acidobacteriaceae; genus Edaphobacter. Next base: position 29,876 of record JANYLK010000048.1, on the reverse strand, counting down.
AACCGCACCTCGCCGCCGTACGTATCGCGCAATTCGCGTGCAATCGCCAGTCCCGGAATCACGTGCCCGCCGGTCCCTCCGCCAGCAATCAAAACCCGCAAGGTAAGCTCCTAGGTTTAGCCATTAGCTCTTAGTTAAAGGCTAAAAGCTAATGGCTGTACTTAATCAATCTCACGCGTAATATTCAGCAGCACACCCATCCCTGCAAGCGTGAAGAAAAGTGACGTCCCCCCAAACGAAATAAACGGCAGTGTGATCCCTTTCGTCGGCACCAGCGCAATTGCCACGCTCATGTTGAAGAATGCCTGGATCAGCACCGCGCTAGTCAGCCCGAACGCAAGGAATCGCGCAAACGGATCGGTCGACAGGAAGGCCGCCCGCAATCCGCGATACCCAAACATGCAGAATAGTCCCACCAGCGCCACCGCACCCAGCAAGCCAAGCTCTTCGCAGATGTTGGCGAAGATAAAGTCCGTATGCGACTCCGGCAGATAGAACAGCTTCTGCACGCCTTCCATCAGGCCGCGCCCCCACACTCCACCCGTACCAACAGCGATCAGCGACTGCATCGTGTGGAATCCCTTGCCCAGTGGGTCCAACTCGGGATGGAAAAATATCTCCATGCGCGCACGCCGAAACGGCACCATCCACAGCATGTAATACATCACTGGCGTAGAAGCCAGCGCTGCCAGCCCAAGCCACTTCAACTGCATGCCGGCGAGATACAGCATTGCCATCGTCACCGCTGCACACACCAGCGCGGTGCCCAAGTCCGGCTCCTTCAAAATCAGCGCGACGAAAACGAGCGGAGGCAGCGCCGCCTTCAGGATCGTGCCCTTCCAGTCATCCATCAGATGAATCCGCTTCTGCAGAAAATACGCAAGAAACAGCACGATCGCGGGCTTCGCAATTTCCGACGGCTGGAACGTGAAGAAGTTTCCCAACTTGAACCAGCGGTGCGTATGGTTTAGCGCGTGCATCCCGAATACAGTCACCAGCAGCATCGTCGTCACCACCACGACCGAGGCCACTACTGGATAGCTGTTGTATCGCTTGTAGTCCACACGCATCAACGCGAACAGCGCCATCATGCCGAATAGCGCGTACATGCCCTGCTTCGCCACGTACTTATACGGCGAGCCCGACTCTGCCTGCGACATCACCGCCGAAGCCGAGAAGACCATCACCAGCCCAAACAGCACCAGCAGCAGCACAATCCCGAACAGCCATTTGTCGACCCCAACCCGCTTCGCCATTCCGCCCGCTTCTCCTACCCTCGCTTACTGCGTGTCTGTCATCCTGAGCCCTACTTCTTTTCTGTCCTTCTGAGCCTCACTCTTTATCTGTCCTTCTGACCGCAGCGAAGAATCCCCGCATTTCTTCTTTGCGGTCACCTGCCTTACTTCGCCACACCGCCGGCCGCCAATCCCTTCACTAATCCCTTGAAAATCCGTCCGCGATGCTCATAACTCTCAAACTGATCGAAACTCGAACATGCCGGTGCGAGCAAAACGACATCGCCAGCCACGGCAGCTTCCGCCGCCTTCGCCACCGCGGTTCCAAGCGTACCCGCTGAAACTATCTTGACGACTCCTGCCAGTTGTCGCTCGATCTTCTGTGCCGCTGAACCAATTGTGTAAACAGTTTTCACGCGCGCGCGAATTAAATCGCTCAATTCTGCATAGTCCGAGTTTTTGTCTTTGCCCCCAAGAATTAAATGAACGCAGCCCGTAAACGCCTCCAGTGCCTTTTTCGTTGCGTCCACGTTCGTCGCCTTCGAGTCGTTATAAAACTCCACCCCAAGCACGTTCGCCAAAAACTCCAGCCGATGCTCCACCGCCTTGAAGCTGGCTACAGACGTGCGAATCGACTCTGATTCAATCCCTCCAAGCCGCGCGGCGCACACTGCCGCCAGCACGTTTTCCACGTTGTGCGCTCCGCGCAGCGTAATCTCGACCACAGGCATCACCGGCTCCGGCTTTGCTCCCTCGCGCGGGATAAAAAGCACGCTCTCACCATGCACAAATGCGCCCTGCTTGATCTGCCGCCGCCCGCTAAACCAGAAAATCTGCGCCTTTGTCTTTGCGGCCACCATCTGGGTCGGCGGATCCTCTCCGTTGAGTACCAGAAAATCCGCAGCCGTCTGTTGCTCCGTGATCCGCGTCTTCATCGCTGCATAGTTCTTAAAGGTTCCATGCCGATCCAGGTGGTCTGGAGTAATGTTCAACACTACCGCAATGTGCGGATGAAACTGATCCACCGTCTCCAACTGAAAGCTCGAGACCTCCAGAACATTGATCGTCCCCACCGAATTTTTCTCAATCAGTTCAATCACCGGCACGCCAATGTTGCCACCCACCAGCGTATCCCGCCCCGCATCCGCAAAAATCTTACCCACCAGCGAAGTCGTGGTCGTCTTCCCATTCGACCCCGTAATCGCGACAATCTGACCCTGCAGAAATCGGCTCGCCAACTCCAATTCACCGATGATCGGAAGCCCAAACGCCCTCACCTGCTTCAACTCCGCCGTATCGAACGGCACCCCTGGTGACACGACAATCAAGTCCTGCCGCCGAAACGTCAGCAACCCATGCCCACCCGCCTCCACCATGATCCCCGCATCCAGCAGCGTGGGAATATCCTTCGCCAGTGCCAACGCACTTCGCGAATCCGACACCGTCACCCGCGCACCCTTGTCGCGCAGAAACAACGCCGCCGCCATCCCCGACTTGCCCAACCCCACTACCAGCACGCGCTTATTTTTCAGTTCCATGATGCGATGATCTTATAGCGTTTCATACACCGATCTCACGCACATCCCACTGGTATCATCGCCGCAGGATTGACGGGAGTAGACCATGGCGAGGATCATTGAAGTCGAGATCGATGAAGCGGGCGCCATTCACGCTCTCGATTCGAACCTGAAGCTGCCACCGGGTAGGGCCGTCCTGACCTGGCCGGAACGCGTAGATCTTTATCCGGCCCTCATGTCGGAGAAGGCGCTTGCAGATTGGCTTCGCCCGGAAGAGCATGAGGCATGGGCCTGCTTGCAACCGGATAAGTAGTCTGGCAGATCACAGCCAATCATCTTAGGGTCCGAACCGCCCGCCATACCAGAATAGGCTCAGGATTAGCTGGAAAGCGAGAAATCCTAACAACAAACCGGTGAGCCATAGGTATCTACGCGAAGTAAGAAGACTCACCGCAAAACTCAATAGGACCGCAAATATCCATCCCGTTATAAATAGAGCGTTATGGTCAAATAGTTTTCTTAGGGCGGGGCTCTTCGCTAACGTAAAACCGGGAGCACAATAGCGGCTATCCCGCATAAATGATTGATCAGCCGCCGAAACGAGCTTCCATCTTCCCGCCCATTTCCATCCCTCACCTCAGCTTCAAGGTCGTCAGCGCGAACAGCGCAAACACCAGCGCCATAATCCAGAACCGCGTAATCACCTTCGACTCACTCCAGCCCAGCAACTCAAAGTGGTGGTGCAGCGGAGCCATCTTGAATATTCTCTTCCCATTGCGCAGCTTGTAACTCGCCACCTGCAAAATCACGCTTGCCGCCTCCAGTAGAAAAACGCCCCCGATAAAAGGCAGCAGCAATTCCTGCTTGATGATTACCGCGACGGTCCCAATCGCGCCGCCCAGCGCCAGCGATCCAACGTCGCCCATGAAGACCTCGGCCGGGTGAGCGTTGTACCAGAGGAAGCCGATGCTCGCGCCCACCATTGACCCACAAAAGATCGTAACCTCGCTCACCATTGGCATGCGCTGTATCTCCAGGTAGTCGGAGAAGACCACGTGGCCGGATACATACGTCAGTACCGTTAGCGCACCGGCGGCGATGATCGTACAGCCGATCGCCAGCCCATCCAGTCCGTCGGTAAGGTTGACCGCGTTGCTCGTCAGCGTGACCACCAGCATCACGAAGATCACAAACGGAAAGAAGGCCAGCCATCCCACATGGGGAATATGCCGAATGCTATCAAATATCAAATTCGGGCGAAAATTTTTCAGAAATGGAACTACAAGGCGCGTGGAATACGTCCCCCTGGTCTCCATCACCGTGAGCGCGACTGCCACCAACCCACTCGCAGTAAACTGCAAAACAATCTTCTGCCAGAAGGTAAGTCCCTTGCTCTGTTTGCGGACCACTTTGATGTAGTCGTCGGCAAACCCGATTGCCCCAAACCCCAGTGTCGACAGCATCACGATCCATACGTAGGAGTTCGAAAGGTCCGCCCACAGCAACGTCGGCACCACAATCGAAATGACAATCAGCACACCGCCCATCGTCGGCGTCCCACCCTTCTTCAGGTGAGTCTGCGGGCCATCGTCACGCACATATTGACCGATCTGAAACTCGCGTAGCCGATCGATGACATACGGCCCAATTAGCAACCCGATTAGTAGCGCAGTCAGGCTGGCGAACACCGTCCGGAACGTCAGATACCGGAAGATTCGAAACACGCGGAAGTAGGGAAACAGTTTCTGATACAGCAGCCAATAGAGCAATCTACGCCCCGCCTTTTTGCACGCAGACTATCTCGGCCGCGCACCTTCGTCATGGCAATGTTAACAGGCTTCGCGGACCGACCACCGATTTACGCGATGGTGGAATCCGGCGCGGCACGGCTCATCAGCACGCGGATGTCCGTCGACTTGTTGAACGAGAACGCCGCCGGGGTGTTTGGCGCCGTGATCGCAAAAAAGTCCGCCCGGTGCACATCGTCGGTGTAGATCGCCGGTCGCGCATCCGCTGTGGCAGGCTGCATCTCAACGTGGCTCATCTCCAACCGATCGACATGGCGGAAGTAAAAGCCATGAGCGGGCAGCGTGCCCAGCATGGTCGGCTCCGGATACGCGTTCTCCTTCTCTGGGACCTCGATTTTCGCATGCGCTGCGGTGCCTCCCCCAACATTCTGAACGTAGACGTCCGCAATTTTGATGTCCTTCACGGTGAATCCCGGAATGCCCGTAATATGCGATCCGAACTTCGCAGCGCAGTTGTATGAATTGATATTCGAGATCAACACGCGCTGCAGAGTGCCTACGACGGTGCTTTGATCGCCCGTGCCTTTCGGTCCGCGCAGCCGCGCGCCAAGCCGCAAAAATATCGGGCAGCTGATGATATCGCGCATGGTGATATTTGTGACGGTAATATCTTCCAGCAGCGCGCCGTCCACCGTCTCCAGCGCCAGCCCCTGGCAACCCTCAAAGACGCAGTTCGAGATGCTGATGTTCCGGAATCCACCATTCGATTCCGTTCCGCACTTGATGCGGCCTGTGCCGCCCACCTTGCGATCGGCCTCCATCGTGAACTTCTTCCAGGTCCCATCCAGCACCGTCCCCAACTGATAGCAGCCAGTGACGTAGCAGTTGGTAATATTCACATTGTCGGTCGAGCGGTTGTAGCCCAGCGCGAAGCTCGACTTCGGGCAGATGCCGTCATCCCAAGGCGAATTTACTGTGCAGTTTGACACGCGAACATTTTTGCAGCAATCAATATCCATGCCATCGCGATCGGTATCGATCTTCAGGTTGTCGATGGTCAGATTATCGACACCTGTCAGCAGCAGACCGAAATGCCCGCCCTTCAAAATCGAGAAGTCACGCAGGATCACATTACGGCAATTCTTCAGCGCGATCGCCTTGTTGCCGACGCCGGCCTGCTCCGCCTGATACATCGGGTAGTTGCCGCGCGCGCGAGGCGTAAATCCGCCCGGCCTCGCCGCCGAAGTCGCGTTTTGGACTGTCACAGCGCCTCCCGCCGCGCCCGTTCCAGCAGCCGTTGCCGCCACCGCGGCAGAACCCATCCGCTCCGGCCCAAATCCCACACCGGTAGCGCCCGCGGCCGCTGGCGGCCGTCCAGGTCCCGATCCAAAGCTTAGACCCTTACCCCAGATCAGTCCCGGCCCAGTAATTGAAAAGTCAGTGATGCCATCGCCCCAGATGAGCGAGTTGCGCCAGTGATTATGGCCGTAATCCTGATAAGCGTCCCACGCGGTCTTCGCCTCAGCTGCGTCGTAGGCGCCGCTCATGTATCCCGTGGTCTCACCGGGCTTCGGCGAATCCGCCGCAATGATAGCCGACCCTTGCGCAAGATACAGATCGACCCTGCTCTTCAGCCGTATGGAGAACGACATGTAATTGCCGGAAGGGAAGACGACGGTGCCGCCGCCCGCTGCCGCCGCCGCATCAATGGCCGTGTTGATCGCAGGCGAGTCGATAGTCTTGCCATCACCCGTTGCGCCAAATGTACGGACGTCAAACATCAGCGGCGATATAACCATCGTCGCGGCTTTCTTGGTTGCAGCAAGCGCGGGGATGGCGTACACGGCGGAGGCAGCAATACCCATGCTGCTCAGTTTCAAGAGATCGCGGCGGGCGGAGTCGAAAGTTTTCATATCGCTCGCCATGCTAGCAGAGTAGATATATGGATTGGAAATATTCCCCTCGGGGAACTATCCTGCCAATCAAGCCAGTATCATGCCCATCGTTCAATCGCTGCAAATCCTCCTGCCTCATCACCGCCCGTCACATACCCGTCGCCAACCTCAAGCCACGTGTGCGCAATCAACTCGCCTTCATGCGATCGCGCCACGCCGTACACAATCCTGCTCCGAACCCGGCGCCAGCGTAGCATCGTGTAGGCTGCAAGCGTCTGCGGAAAGCACACAAATTCCACCACAGAATGCCTCGCCACTGCGACCACCGCCCATTGCACTCGCTGCGCCGCCGACAACTCGCGTGCATCGATACTCGCGGCATCGTCCTGCTTCGGTTCCGCCTTGCCACGCGTGACGGTACCGATAATCCTACGCACCGGAACCACCGCCAGGCAGACACGGAAAAACGCGAGCAGCATTAGCGCCTCCGCCACCATCAGCAGATCTGCGGGTCCGCGCCGCGCGACCTTAGCAAGCAACGTCATCGCCTCATCTCTAGTTCCAACTCTTCCCACGTCCCGACGCGTGCGATTCGCCCATCTTCCATTTCAAAGATGCGGTCCGCGCGGCGGATCGCGCTGGCCCTGTGCGCAATAATCAAGACCGTTAGCGAGCCATGGCGAGTCTGCACCAGCTCTCGAAGCCCATCCAGCACAACCGCCTCATTCTCCACGTCCAGCGCATTCGTCGCCTCATCCAGAATCAGCAGAGTCGGTTTCCGCAGCAACGCACGCGCCAGCGAGATGCGCTGTCTCTGCCCGCTCGAAAGCAAGATTCCGCGATCCCCGACCACCGATTCCAGCCCACCAGGAAGGTCGTAGACGAAGCCCGCCGACGCCAGCAGAAGAGCCTCGCGCAACTCATCATCACTCGCTTGCGGCCAAGCCCACAGCAGGTTTTCGCGCACGCTCTGGTGGAACAGCACCGTATCCTGGCCTACGTATCCTACCCGTAGCCTCCACTGCCTCATCTTGTCCAACCCCAGCGCACAGCCATCGAGCAAAAGCAGTCCGCGCGTCGGCTGCAGCAACCCATTCGCAAGATCTGCAATGGTGCTCTTGCCCGCACCCGACGCACCAACCACGGCGGTAATCATCCCCACTTCGATGCGCAAATCAATTCCGCGCAAAACATACTCCGGCTTAATCGCCAAGCTCAGAGGGTCGCGAGATTGCACAGCCGTCTGATAGGCGAACCACACATCCTGCAGCCGCAACTCGCGTTCTATCCGCAGCGGAGCCGACGCTTCCGCTCCCGCTGCAGGCAACCCCTTCTCCGCGTTCCGCAAGCACTCCGCTTCGATTGCCAGCACATGATCGTACGAGGGCAGAATGCTCGCAATTTGATGCGCCTGGATCTGCATGCTGGCGAGCTGCGGCATCAACCGCGTAAAAATCGCCAGCAGAAGCAGCATCGCTGCAGCCTGCACGTGCAGGACACTGAGCGCAAAAAAGATCACCGCCCCCAGTGCCACCAGCGATCCCACCTCGAAACGGAACGCCGATGCAGCCTGGTGTTTCGCATTGTCGACACTGTGTCGCGCAACCTCGTCGCACAACTCGCTGTAGAGCTGCACATCACGATTTTCGGCGTTATAGGTCTTCACACTCTTCATGTTCAGCAGATGTTCCTCGGTGGCCGCGTAGACCTCGCCAACGCTCTCGTACAGGTCTTCGCCGCTCCTCCGCATACGCTCCAGCGAGCGCCTCTGCAGCAGCATCAATACGGCGCCCATCGCGAGCACAAGTAGCGTCATAGCTGCGGAAAGCTTCAGCGCCACCAACAAGTAGAGCAACGTCAGACAGCCCAGATTAATCAATGAAAGCGCTAGGCTGATCGCCTCCGCCACACGCCGCAGCTCCGCCGTTAGCAGATGCGTCAGCCGTCCCGACCGCTGGCGTACCAGGAATCCCCACTGAGCGTGCACCACCGCGCCATATACACGCTGGCTCAGCGCCAGTTCGGCCCTCGTCGTTGTCGAATACACCATGGTCGACTGCGACCTGCGCAACACCGAGCGCACTCCCGCCGTCGCCAGGAAGACGCCCAGCACTGTTGGAAGCCATAGCCAGTGCGGGATCCCGCTACCTATTAGCAGACGCTGCGTTTGATAACTGAACCAGCCTGCCGTCGGCGATCCACTGAAGTTCATACCAGCAACCGACAACAGAGGCAGCAGGAGCACCAGTCCCGTACCCTCGGCCAGCGAGCCCACTAGCGCTGTCGCGACGGTGAGCCAAAATGCCCGCCTGTCAACCGCCAATGTGAAGCGCAACAGCCGCCAAGCAGTTCTCCACGTCGAGCCTTCATCTCCCCGCACCGAAGACGATTGCTCAGCCGCTTCTTCCACAGAAACTTTGTCGGGATTCAGCGGCGAGGTCGAGGGCATGGTTGCTACGTTACCAGACCCATCCCCGCATCAGGTCGAGACTCGAGAGACCACGGCACCACCTAGCGTGCCTCCGCAGCGAATTGCCGCAACCAGTCGTGCTTTCTAATCACGAAGATGTGCGAGTCCACCACGCCCGCCGGCCCCAGCGCGACTACATCCATCCGCATGCCCACCTTGCCAGAGACCAAAGTATCCACCCGTCGTGCTACTCCAATTCCGTTATAGTCTTCGAACCTTGACCGTCTCGTCTGCAATTCGTTCAGGCGAGTCGCGACCAGTTGCCCTGTCTCGTCGAACCAATATCCTTCCGACTCGTTCGCATCGATGGTACCGTCGTCATTTTCTTTTCCCTTCGCGACGCGGACCGTCCGCGCCCCATCAACCACGTCGCGCTTGATCATCCAGTTCGATTCCTTGAACGAATCTGTGGTCGGAATAGGTTCCATCGCGGTCAGCACAAACTGCAGCAGAGCGGCATCCGGCCCTTCATCCAGCCGATACCATTTCTTGCCATTCCGGCTGCGCACAAAACGGCTGTTGCCAAGGACGGCCTCCCGCCGCCACTTGCGATCGCTCACCCAGGTGTCCGTATACGTCCCGGTCTCCAAAGTGCCAGAACTCCCGCGCGTCTTGAACTCCGCGCACATAATATACGCCGGCCCGGCACCAGCCGCTGGAAATCCCAGCTTCCTCGCGCGATCAAAGTAAGTCTTCGCGCCGTCGAAGCGCTCTGCGGTCGCAGTTGGCCCAGGCAGATCCGCTTGCTTCGCGCGCGCTGATAAATTCTCAGCCCCCACGCCCAAGGCTGAGGCCATCACTGTTACCGCAAATGCCGCTACCAGCCTCCGCTGCATGATCGATTTTGACACGTTTCCGTCAGCTCGCCCAGACGACGTCCACCTTTTGCGAGCCTACGGATTTGTCAACACATCAAGCAGTACCCGGTTTACGTCGTCAGGTCACACGCGTAATTAACGTGCAGAATTAACGGTTGTCATCCTGAGTGCAGCGAGGGATCCCCAGCATCTGAAACTAACTCGCTGCGCTCGTCTACACCAGTCCGACGTCTTCCGATTAGGGTGTAGTTATCGTCCATAGATGCAGGTCGTTGCGTACAAATTCGCTGACCGTCAAACCTTCCGCACCCGCTGCCGTCAGGCACAGACCCGTCGCCTTGTTGCGGATCCGAAAGCCGCCATCGGGGAACTGCTCCAGCCGCCACATCTGGCCGTCCGCGCCAGTGTAAGCCGTCAACCCGACCGCACCGCTCGTAGACGCTCCAATCGCATCGCCCGTCCCCAGGTTCACAATCTTCAAGAATCCGCCCCCAGCTGGCGCAATCGTCCACTTCTGATTGTCCAGCGCAAGGTATCGCGACAGATGCAGCGCAGCAGGCCCAATCGAATCTCCCGGCACATCCTGTACCGGTCCCGTCGGCGCAGGAGTTCCCGCTGGCCTTGGACGTGGCGGTGCCGTCGGAATGTGCGCCTCCATCGAGTTCTCGCTTTGCCGAGACACGATCTGATATGTGCCGTCCGTTAAATTGTCACCGGCCACTGGCCATCCTTCTACCGACCAGAGCAGTGGCCGAATATCCAGCACTGAGCGCCCGCCACGCGTCAGGTCAGCCTCGTAGTGGATACTGAATCGTTCTGGTCCACCCAGGCTTCCGTCCGGACTCGCGTCGTAATCCAACACTCGTCCAAAGTGTCCCGGCCCTATACGGTGATCGTGCGCAGCCAGAAATAGCAAGCCTCCACCCTGCTCCATCGCGTCGCCATGTTTGTCGAGATACGGTCCCGTGATAGCTTTCGCCCGCCCCACGCGGATGTTGTACTCGCTGTTCTTGCCCTTGCAGCAACTCCCATGATCCACAAACAGGTAGTAGTAGTCATCGTGGAAGATGATGTCCGCCGCCTCTGACTCCCTCGCCGTCGCGACCGGCGCTCCCAACTCCCTCGGCCGTAGCGCCAGCCCCGTCTTCGGATCAAGCTGCGTCACTCGTATGCTGCCGTGATAGGACCCATAGCAGATCCAAAGTGTTCCGTCCGGCGCTAGGATCACGCCCGGATCGATCGCGTTCAGATCCTCCTTACCGTCCGAACTCACCACCACGCCGCGGTCGGTCCACTTGTACGCCGGGTCCTTCGGATCAAGCACCGGGTTCGTCACCAGCGCCACCGCCGACTGGAACGATCCCCAACTCGACACCGCGTAATACAGATAGAACTCGCCGTTCATGCGAACAATGTCCGGAGCCCATACGCCCACTCCATCGTTCTTCGGCACGGATGCATGGACCGCGTCGGGAATCGCCGGAAACACGCTGCCCTCGCGTGTCCATGTCTCTCCATCGGGCGACGAGTAGAACGGTACCCCTCTCCCCGTAGAGAAGACGTAATATCTGCCCCGGAACCGCACTACCGTAGACGGATCATGTACAAAAGGCATACCCAGCACGGGTACTCCCACCGCCGGCCCGAATCCCCGCCCTACGCCCTGTTTAACCTGTGCAGCCGCCGGTGCGCCTGCCGGAGCAACTGCCGCCTGTATCGCCACATGTCTCGGCGCAGGAGTAACCTGCCCAACCCCCTGCGTTGTCGACAGCATGACCGCCGCAATTCCCAAGCAACTCTTCAACTGCATACCCGCTCCCTGCCGCAGTGGTCCGCAGCCGTCCGCTCTTTCGGCCCAACCAGCATACCGCGGAATTTCGGAGACTCATCCTCCTCGCGCGTGTACTTACCTCTCTCGCGGGGTCCGTCATCTTTCGCGTACCCCTCCTTCGCTCGTGTGCCCCCATCCTTCGCGCTCTTGCGAAGAGTGGGATGTAAGCCGCTGGCTCCCCGGCCTTTTGGGAAATTCATTCGATCACCAGCCGACAAGGTTATCGTCGCGTCGGGTCCCCCGCCCACCTGTCATTCCGCAGCACAACGGAGGAATCAGCTTTGCTCTACCATTGCTCCGTCAGCTGCCAAAGCGACCGAATCCCTTGACACGGCTAGTAAAATAAAAGTTGGGAGCAAAGTTTTGAAAACAGGCATTTATGTACGAGTTTGCAGGTCCGTTAGGTCCTACAATTTAACCTAAGTCGCCTGTTTCAAAACTTGCATGGTGGGTACAGCCTAAGTCATTTATTTTGAATTGTTGCTTGGTGTTAGAAATTTAGGCATCCGACGTAAGCCTATTTTTTTGAAAACTTTGCAAGAGAATTGAGGAGTAGGTATACCAGCAATGAATCAAGCACCATAACTCCGAACTCGACTTGCACATATTGCTAGTGGTGTCTCAATAGCCACACTCTCACTTATTTTCGCTACTCTGTCCTGTCGTTGCGCCGAAGCTCAATGGGAAATCGAAGCCCCGCCCACAACCGCCGACCTCCGCGGAATCTACAACGTCGGAAAGGGAATTGTTTGGGCCTCCGGATCGGATGGCACCGTCCTCCGCACTACCGACGAGGGCAGGAACTGGCAACGCTGCACCACGCCACCCGAAGCCGACCACCTCGACTTCCGAGGCATCCAGGCCTTCGACGCCAGCACCGCCATCGTCATGTCCAGCGGCAAAGGCCCGCTCTCCCGCCTCTACAAAACCACCGACGCCTGCCAAACGTGGCACTTGGTTTTCACCAATCCTGACCCCGAAGGCTTCTGGGACGCAATTCAGTTCGGATTGTTCTGCGAAGGTCCGTGTCGTGAGGGACTCCTGCTCGGTGATCCCGTTGATGGTAAGTTCGCTATGTTCATTACCGCAGACGCTGGCAATACTTGGAGGAAGTGGGGCATCAAAGGTTCTGGTTGGAAAGGCCCTTGCGGCGAACGGAACCTTAAGGCCAATTAAAACGAAGCTCTCTTCGCGGCCAGCAACCAATCACTCACCTTCAAGTCATCGCGAAGCTTCCTCATTGTGTCGGGAGGAAAATCTGGTGCGCGACTCCTCTTGAGCGATTACTCAGAGTGGGATGGTCCACCTTGCTCGACTAGCTTCATCTCGGAAACTATCCCCTCCAATAACCGCAGCGTTTCGGCAGGCGCATTCGCAATGGCTGGCTCCGGTTGGGCAGAAGAATGGCTGCCCAACAAGCTTGTGATCGCAACAGGGGACTACACTCAGCCTAATGCTCCCGCTGATGTGATCGTTTTCACAACTCGGAGCGGTTTTCATATTCCCTTCTCCAGCTACTTCGAGCGACCGCAACACGCCACCACCCCGCCCCACGGCTATCGCTCGGCCGTAGCTTACGACGCTGCTGTGAAAGCCTGGATCACAGTAGGCCCCAATGGCACCGACATCTCCACCGACGATGGCCGCAACTGGCGCGCGCTTCACCCCGATCCATCGCTCCCCGAACCTCCGGACAAGATTTCCGAAGATCAGCATTGGAACGCCCTTTCGTTACCCTTCGTAGTTGGACCTCACGGCCGCATCGGCAAACTCCGCCCCCTGAAATTGGGTGCCCCATGATCGGCGCAGTCTCATTGCGCCTATCGTGGGAAGAGTCACTTTTCCCACCCGCCAAGGTGAACGATCCGATCACACGCAGAAAAGGCACCCTCGAAAGGGTGCCTCAACCTGCACAAACTAACTCCGAACTAAACGCTGAACGACGATCCGCAGCCGCAGGTGCTCTTCACCGCGGCGTTCTCAAACTTGAATCCAGCTGCTTCGAGCGTCTCCACGTAGTCGACCACGCAGTTGTTCAGATACATCGCCGAGGTCGCGTCGAGAAACACCTTCAAGTCTTCAAACTTGTATACCTTGTCCATCATGCCGCTTTGATTCTCGAAAGACATCGAGTACTGAAAGCCCGAGCATCCGCCACCAACAACGCCGATCCGTAGCCCTGCCGGAACCGGATCCTGCGTGGCCATGATCTCTTTTACCTTGGCAATCGCCGAGGGGGTCAGCGAAACTGGCTGTGCCTTAGGGGCGCCCGTGACGACTTCAGGGGTGGGTGTGACCGTTGCCGTGGACATTAGAAATCTCCTTTAACCTGCACTATGTAAGTATATGCGACCAATCCGGTCGCCGCAAGCAGGCCTTATCTTCTTTGGATGGTTCTAAGCCCTAAGCGGATGCAGTCGCTTGCTTGCATAGCCGAATTCCGCATCCTCACGTTGCCCCGATCCATCCAACAGCAAAATGAGTCTTCTTCGCCTCCTAGTCGACGCTTTCGTCAACACCTTCGGCATTACGCCGCCGTCTCCCGCCGCTTCGACCAAAGCCGGCCGCGTCATTGCCATCATGCTCGCAACTGTGCTAGTGCTGCTTGGCGTGGTTGCCCTGCTGTTGCGCTCTGCTTTCAGTCGCTGAAGGCGGAACCTGCCTCGGTACGGGCCATGTTCATAATCACAGGAATTTCTGGAAAGCTGGAACGCTCGGGCGTATCATATGGCCGTTGGCCTGTGGTGATCCACTCGCATTTCGGGCCGTCAACCCAAATCTTAATTTCAATTGTCCTGTCGCTGCAAGCATTAGAGAAAGAGGCAACCCTTGATGAACTCACTACCTGCCTTGATCGTCGTTTGGGCCGTGTGTACGGGTCTGTTTCTGATGCTGCTCGCTTACAACAGCACCATCACACGATACGAGGAGAATCAGCTTTTCCTCGAAAATATCAACGCCAACGAAAAGCAGATACAAACTTCCATTGCGACCAAGATCCGCAGGGTTCTGCCTTTCATCCGCGCAACCGGGGCTCTCTCCGCTGTCCTGACCGTGCTCATTATCGGCATCTACACGCTGGATGCGTGGCACAAGATTCAGTAGGAAACGCCTCGAAATTGCAGAGCCAGCTTCGTTACCGCGAAGCTGGCTCTCCGTTTTTAGGCGTTGTACGTAGACGAGGAGACGCGACCGCCGCGACCGGTCCAGTTGGTGTGGAAGAATTCGCCGCGTGGCTTGTCGACTCGCTCGTAGGTGTGCGCACCAAAAAAGTCTCGTTGCGCCTGCAGCAGATTCGCCGGCAACCGCTCCGTGCGATAGCCATCGTAGAAGGCGAGCGCGGTGGAGAACGCTGGAGTCGGCACGCCGATCTCAATTGCGTGGATGATCCCCTTGCGCCAGCTTGCCTGATACTTATTCAGCGCACTCGAGAAGAAGTCGTCCAGCAGCAGGTTGGCGAGGCTGGGTTTTTTGTCGAACGCTGCCTTGATGTTGCTGAGGAAGACGCTGCGGATGATGCAGCCGCCGCGCCACATCAGTGCGATTCCGCCCATGTTGAGATGCCAGCCCTGATCTTTCTCAGCGGCGCGGAGAAGCATGTAGCCCTGCGCGTAGCTGATCATCTTTGAGCAGTAGAGTGCGCGGCGAACATCCTCGATGAATTCTTTCTTCTCTGCGATGGTCTTTGTTTTCGCCGGGCCGGTAAGGACTTTCGACGCTGCTATGCGCTCATCTTTCAATGCGGAGAGGCAGCGTGCGAAGACGCTCTCGCCGATCAGTGTCACTGGCATGCCGAGATCGAGCGCGGAGATTGCGGTCCACTTGCCCGTGCCCTTCTGGCCGGCCGTGTCGAGGATTTTGTCGATAATCGGCTTGCCGTCGTCGTCCTTCTTGGCGAAGATGGTGGTGGAGATTTCGATGAGGTAGCTATCGAGTTCGCCCTTGTTCCACTCGGCGAAGATGTCGTGCAGTTCGTCAGCGCTAAGTCCAAGGGCATCCTTGAGCAGTTGGTAGGCCTCGCAGATGAGCTGGATATCGCCGTATTCGATTCCGTTGTGGACCATCTTGACGTAGTGACCTGCGCCGTCTTCGCCGACCCAGTCGCAGCAGGGAGTACCGTTGTCGACCTTGGCGGAAATGGCCTGAAATATCTCCTTGACGTGTGGCCACGCCTCAGGATTACCGCCGGGCATGATGGACGGGCCGAAGCGGGCACCTTCTTCGCCTCCGGAGACGCCGGTGCCGACGAAGAGGATTCCTTTCGCTGCCAGATCTTTAGTTCGGCGGTTCGAATCAGTGAACAGGGAGTTGCCGCCATCGATGATGATGTCGCCCTTTTGAAGGTAGGGAAGGACCTGGTCGATGGTGTGGTCGACCACTTCGCCGGCCTTGACCATGATCATGACGCGGCGGGGAAGCTTGAGCAGACCGCACATCTCTTCGATGGAGTGGGCTCCGACGACTTTAGTCCCTTTGGCTTCATCCTTAATGAAGTCATCCACCTTCGAGACGGTGCGGTTGAAGACCGCTACTTTGTATCCGTGGTCGTTCATGTTGAGGACGAGGTTCTGTCCCATGACCGCCAGACCAATTAAGCCAATGTCACAACTTGCCTTTTCCATGAATCTCTCTCCAAATCGTCGTCCCGCTTGGGACGTGTTCAATTTTTATGCCGTCCCAAGTATTTCACTGATCTGATTTCGTTACATGTGACTGTTCTGCGTTTCCGCTTCGGTCACAAAGTGCGAGTCTCCTGAGATCACGGTACCCCCCGGGGGGTGGTGGTGCTAAGTCGCATGTTTGCAATGGTATGCATAAATCGATCGCCGCAAATATCTGATTTGATGTGCGTTATAGTCAAATATTTCATTCTATTGCACTTATCTTAACAATCAAAGCTATTGTGAATCGAAATGGTTTGGCGATCTGGTGGTCGCAGGTCCGGCCTAAGTGACTTCAGGCACGACACTGCTATCTATTTAAGGAACCACTATAAGTATATGCGGCGTGTCAAGCGGTTCTGTGGATATCGGGGCATAAATGGCGGGGAGTCAAAAGAAAATCGTAGGGACTTTCCGCCGCCCTCAGAGGGAAGATGCTGAAAAAGTATCGGCAGCCTCAGCGGCTAGTGCCGCATTGTTCTGCATCCTTATGACATAGATAAATCCGTACCATCAAGCAAAACGGAGTTTTTCATCGCCCTCTGAAGCCCGCTGGTCCTCTAAAAGGCGACGATTCGTTGCTGTGGCACTCGACCAAAGGTAGCGGCATCGGGTCATTAGCGGCTTTGACCTTGGCAATAAGCTACAATCTAGGTCGCTGAGTCGAGCGATGCATCGCATGCCTGCACGGGCAGGTTCCAAGAAAGGTAAAATATGCGCTCTTCTCGGTCGCTTGTCGCAGTCCTCCTCGCATGCGCTTCATCGCTGTTGTTTTCGCAGACTCCCCTGCGCAACATGGCCGGTCCCCAGGGCGGCATTATCGTCTACGGCACGGTCGACGGCGCGAGCACACCTCCTGCCGCCATGGGCGGCATTCTCAAGCAGCTCCATCGCCAGTATGGCGAGCGTCCTGTGGTGGGACGCGTGTTCAAAGTTCGCGGAACGGATTCAGACGCGGTCTTCTTTACTCTCACTCCCCACGTTTCCTCGATGAAGCCCATCGCCGGCATGCTTCTGGTCTCAAGCGCTCCCGGCCACATTGAAGCCGCGCTCCTCTCGGACGACGCCTCGCGTTTTGGCAGCTCCATCAATCCGATGCTGCAAACGCTCTTTAATAACTGGAGGCCCGGCGGCAAATCCCTGCAAGCTTCGAGCCAGAACGCACAGGATACCGGCACACACTCCAACGTGGAAGGCTCTGGTCCGATCAGCCCCCTCCGTCCTTACCGTCTCCAGGACGGCTCAGCCGCAGTTATGCTTGCGGAGGGTTGGCGCGTCTCGCCTCAAAGCGGTGGAGGAACCATTCTTGCGGAAGGTCCTAACGGCGAAAAGCTGGCGCTCGGCTTCCCCTACCTCGCTTTTAATACAAATAACCCGCAAACCCAGCAGACGCGGCGTTTCGCTATGTCTCCGGAGGGGCGCAACACGACCTACGCCCAAGCTCTTTTCGCTCCGTACGGCGCTGATCTTGGCCGCACCTTCGCAGAACTCAACTCGCAAGCAAGTCGTGTAGGCAGTCCGTCGGTCGCGGCGGTGCAAGTCACGCAGGTGCAGCCAATCCGCTCCAACGGCGCAACGCACTGCGCCATTCTCTCGGGGACCGCTGCAGGCGCGCCGCCGTTGCAGTTCGAAGGGACGTTTTGCCAGGGGCAAGACACGGACGGAGGTTTTATGAACCTCGCGAATCTCTCCTTCGCCCCCGCCCAGTTTGCAGTACGGGATCGAGCAACTCTCCGCGCCATGCTCGCTAGCTTCCAGGTGAACAACAACATCGTGAATGCGCAGGCCGCAGCGCTCGCCAAGCCAGGAGTCGACGCCATCCACGAGATTGGCCGCCAGGTGACTCAGCGCCTTCAAGAATCTGATCGGCAGATGGCCGAGCGGCAGTCGTCCTTTGAACAGCGCAACAACGTCATGGACCGCACCAGCCAGGGCTTTTCCAACTACATTCTTGACCAGTCCGTCATCCTCGATAACCAGAACAATGCTCATGGCACCACATGGAACGACACCGCCGCGGCACTCGTGAAATCCGATCCCAACCGATTTGAGTATGTGGAGACCCCAGGGTATTGGAAGGGAATCGACTACTAGATGGCTCCAAATGTTCACTGCTCTGTGTCGATACGGCCAAGTGGACTCCCGATGCCCTGAAATTGGCTAGTGTTAGCGAAGTGTCTGGCAACGGGGTTTTGAGAAACTACGAGTTCCTTGAGCACGCCTGCGGCGCGGATGGTACTGTCGACACCTTCGCCCGGCACCTAAATATAATGGCGGAAAAGCGTCGCATTGGGTGGCGGAATTGACTGTATCCAGTGACGGCGGGATGGATGAGGGCGGGCTGAATGACGCGGCTTGGTGGGCAACTCGCGCGGAGACTATCTCAGTCGACCCTTTGCGGATAGGGCAAGGCCGTGGGCGACGGAGGTGAATTCGTTGCCGCCGCGGACGCGGTCTTCGCCGAAACGCGATGTGAAGATGCGGCGGACTGCGGGGACGAAGGACGTTCCTCCGGTGAGGAACACGCGGTCGACGTTGCGTGGAGCGACCCCCGAAGACTGAAGCAGGGAATCGACGGATGCCTCGATTGTGTGCAGATCGTTCGCGATCCATGCTTCGAAATCAGCGCGTGTGACTGGGATGCGCAGGTCCAGGCTGCCATCAGAAAATCTGAACTCTGCAGCGTTGGAGTGGGACAGCTCGAACTTGACTCGCTGGATTGCCTGGTGAAGCTGGTAGCCAAGATCCTCCTCGATGAGGTCGGTGAGGGCCTGAATTTTTTTAGGCTCAAGCGCGCGAAGGCGGGCGCTGCGCAAGATCTCCATTACGTCGCGAGTGCGTAGGAAGGAGAGGTAGTGCCAGCGTTCGAGGTTGGAATAGATCCACGCGGGTACGGCGGGAAGCATTTTGTTCATGGAGGGCGCGTAGGAGTCCGATCCCAAGGCCGGCGAGACCAGCTTGCGGACGATGCGAGCGTCGAATGCGTCGCCGGCGAGTGCCACGCCGCTGATGCCGAGAATGTCCTGCGGCGTACGTCCGCGTCTACGCACTCCGGGGCCGACACGGAGGAGGGAGAAGTCGCTCGTGCCGCCTCCGAAGTCGCCGATGAGGATTAGCTCATCCTGGTCCAGTGTAGATTCGTAGAAATATGCGGCGGCTACGGGCTCAAATTCAAAGTCTACGGTTTCGAAGCCAGCGTTTTCGAATGCACTGCGAAGACGGGAGACGGCGTAGATGTCGTCCTCAACGGTTTCTGCTCCGACGAAGCGAACCGGGCGGCCTACCAAGGCGTGACGGATGGGCTTAGCGAACTGTTTCTCGGCGTTCTCGCGCAGGTCGGAGAGCATTTGCGAGAGCAGGTGTTCCAACGTGTAGTGGCGGCCAAAGATGCTTGTGCCCGTGAGCGTGCGGCTGGGGAGATAGGACTTGAGGGACTGGATCAGGCGGCCTTTTTTTTCGGCTTCGAGGTAGTGTTCGATTGCGGCTGGGCCCGTGAAGGAGTGCACGCGGCGGACGCCGGTCTGCTCCTTCATTTGTTCCATGTAGACGATGGAGCGGAAGGAAGATGTATCACCGGTGCGGGTCGCGAACGAGGCGAGTTGGACGCCTGCATCTTCGGTCGCGAGTGCCATAGAGCTATTGGTTGTGCCGAAGTCGATCCCGACAACGGGTAGGTGGGATCGCAACTGCTGCATACGTTATTTTCGCAGCAACGAGGGGCATCTGCGTTCAGTGGGCGGAGTGAGTTAGGCGGCGCTCTGTTTATCGGAGGAGAAAACTACCTCCGGTTAAGCTTCCTGGGCGAGGCGATTTGCAGGGCTGGTGTGTAGGAGGCCGAAGATTGGCGCGTGCTGGTGCGTACTTCCCTCCGAGTAACAGGGCAAAATGCCATTCTTCGGCCGCCACCCTGTCTGTCCAAATCTGCTCAACTTTTGCTCAACGCAGACAATAAGTGGATGAACGGTTTGTTTGCATTTTAGTAACCTACTAGTCCCTGTGGAAAAAACCGGCTAAACTGAGCGCTGCGAAAAATCAGGAGGCTATCGATGGCACGTCCCTATTGGTCAGGTCACATCCAGATTTCTCTTGTCTCGTTCGGCGTAAGCCTTTACGTCGCCACCGAAGCAAAGAGCCAGATCAGCTTCCACCAGATCAGCCGGAGTACCGGCGAACGTGTCCGCCACCAGAAGGTACTGCAAAGCGCATTAGACAGCGGTGCCGAAGAGGCAGGAGCCGTGGTTCAAAAGGACGAGATCGTGAAGGGGTACGAACATCGCAAGGGCGAGTACATCCTCATTGAGCCGAGCGAACTGGAGAATCTCCGCGTTCCCTCAAAACATACGATTGAGGTTTCGCAGTTTATCGACCTTACGGAGTTGAATCCTGAATACGTCGAAAAGCCGTACTTTGTTGTGCCGGAGAATGAGGCGCAGGCGGAGGCTTTCGCGGTGGTGCGCCAGGCGCTTGTGAACATGAAGAAAGCAGCTATTGGGAAGATTGCGTTTTCGGGCCGGGAGCATATTGTGGCGATTACGCCTGCCGATGGACGGGGAATGATGGCCTATACGCTTCGTTATCAGAGCGAGCTGAGGAATACCCAGGACTACTTCCGTGACATTAAGCCGCAGGAGATCAGCGCGGATTCTTTAGAGTTGGCGGAGGCGTTGATTGCGAAGCGAGCTTCCAAGTTCGACCTCGGCAAGTTTGAGGATGGGTACGAAGTTGCGGTAAAAGAACTTGTTGAAGCGAAGATTAATCATCTGCCAGTGCCGAAGGACGAAGCTCCGAAAGCTACGCCAGGCAAGGTCATCAATCTGATGGACGCGCTTCGCAAGAGCGTGGCATTGGACCCCAAGGCGAAGAAGGCGGTAGCGAGCGAGAAAGATGCTCGCAAGGGGATTGGGCTGGTCAAGACGCCCGCGAAAGCTCCGAGGCGGAAGTCGGCATAGCTGCAACGGTGAGGCATGCCTCCACTATTTCACTACTAGAACGCGTTCCGGCGCGGTGGATTTGGCGTCTCCGATGGAATCGAGGCGAAGCTCGCAGAGTGCTCCGATGAGACTGGCGGCCCACCAGTAGATATTGTGTTCCTTGACCGATCGCCGCATGCGGCGCATACGTTCGACGATTTCGCTCGGATCCATCTTGAGTGCCTCGGCGATTGATTCGCCAGTAGCGCTGACGTCATACGGGTTGACGATGATGGCATCATGCAGTTCACGCGCAGCGCCGGTGAAGCGGCTGAGAATAAGTACGCCGTGCTCGTCTTGCCTGGCAGCGATGTATTCCTTGGCCACAAGATTCATTCCATCGTGCAGTGACGTGACCATGCAGATGTGGGCAGCTCGGTAGTAGTGCTCCAACTGATGGCGGTCGTGCTGGCGGTTGAGGAATACGATTGGTTTCCACCTGCCGTATCTGAAGCGCGCATTGATGCGGTTGGCTTCGGCCTCGACCTCGGACTGAAAATCGGCATATCGCTTGATGTGGGTACGGCTAGGAGCGCCGATCTGGATGAATGTGAATTTGCCTTGGTAGCCTGGGTATCTTTCAAGAAAAGATTCGACTGCTTGGAATCGCTCGATGATGCCCTTGGTGTAGTCGACGCGATCAATACCGATACCGAGGAATGTTGCTTCGATTCCTAACTCGGCGAACAGCAGACTGCGTTCTTCTTGAGCTGATAAGTTGCTTCGAGCTTCCGGAATATCGCACGGTAATTCCACGCTGATTGGGAACGGGAGCACGGAGGTGAAGTGATTGTTGCGCTTGACGGAGAAGTGTTCCCAATCCACGCGCGACTCGAGTATGCGGTCTACGGTGTTGAGAAAATTGTTGCAGTGAGCGCGCACATGGAAGCCGATGAGATCCGCGCCTAGGAGGCCATCGAGCAATTCCCGTTGCCAGGGGCAAATTTCAAATGCCTCGGGTGTGGGCCAGGGGATGTGCCAGAAGATCGCCACGCGAGCGTTGGGGATTCGATCCTTCAACATGCGCGGAAGCAGCGCAAAATGGTAGTCCTGAATGAGAACGACGGGATTTTCTTCGCTGCCGATCTCTTGAATGAGGGCGTCGGCGAATTTTCGGTTGACGGCGTAGTAGTGTTCCCAATCCGAGGCGCGAAAGATGGGGCGGGTGTGGGCTATGTGGCAGAGCGGCCACAGGCCCTCATTGGCGAACCCGTAGTAGTAACCTTCTTCCTGCTCACGGCTCAACCAAACGCGTCTCAGGGTGTAGCGGGGATCTTCTGGGGGGACCTTGAGGTGATCGTGGGCGTCGACCGTTTCCGCATCTGCGTCGCCACTGCCGTGGGCAATCCAAGTCCCATTGCATGCGCAAAGAATTGGTTCGAGGGCGGTGACGAGACCGCTGGCGGGAACGGTAACGGCAACTGTGTTATCACGGCGGGCGTGAATGTAGGGCTCACGGTTCGAAACTACAAAGAGGTTGCTTTTGCCCAGCCTATTGCGGACATGGTCAGCCAGTCTCTGAGCTGTCCATTGGGATTCGTTGGCATTGCGCAATCCTGCTTCGGTTTCTGCTGCAGAGCGTGCACGCTGCATGCTTTCCGCCAGGGGCCCGACCTCGCGGGCGAGTGGCAAGAGAAAATCCAGATCGGTCGCGGAAGGGGGAACGGCATCCTGTCCTGTTCGTAGGGCTCTCATCCACACGGCGACACGGGCCACAGGCCCGGTTAGACTCCATCGAATAATCAGCAGAGTGATCGTTACAATCACCAGCACTTGAATCGCCATACGGAGGAACAGATGGCCCCATATGCGGAATGTCTCAGTATCGATGTAACCGCTATCGTGCACTACGAGCAGCGCGCCGATGACCGTTTTATTGTTTGCTTGCAGTGGGGCGGCAAGCAGGTGAACGCGCTTGAATCTCAGTTCAGTGAAGATGCTTATGTCGCGATTGTCCTGCATGGCATTCTTCAATAACTGAGTGAGAACCGGGAGTGAACCATTCAGTCCGGGCGTCAGGGCGAGTGCAGAGTCATCGCGTCCATAGATTCCGAGTCCTACGAGGTGATCCCTCTTGCCGGAGAGTTCGACTAATTTCTGAAGGCCATCGTGGTTACCGTTCGCGAGATAGAACTCAGCCGTTGCAGCGAGATTGTCGCTGACGGTTTCAGCTTTGGAGTCGAGGTCGCGACGGAGTGCATTTCTCTGTGCGCGAATCTCATACCAGGACGAGGCGAGCGAGACGAGCGACAATCCTATGGTCAGCGCGAGAATCAATCGCCAGCTCAAAATTCGCATCGGGTCGCCTAAGATCTTGGGTTGGAGGGGATAACTACTGATCCTTCGCACTGGATCGGGTAGCGCGATTGTAAATCGTCTTTTAGAATTTCATTGATTAGTTGAACTACTCCCTCGCCGCGGGCGGCACGAGTCGTGAAATCCACCTGCGCTTTGACAGAATCGATTGCGTTGGAAACGGCCACGGAACGTCGGCACCTGTGAAGAAACACGAGGTCGTTTTCGGCGTCTCCGATACCGACAACGTTCTTCCATTGGATGGTCATTTCCTTCAGAACTGCACCTAAGCCGCTGGCTTTATCCACACCGACGGGCAAGACCATCACCGCATCTTTGTTGAAAGTAATCTTGCGTTCGAGGCCGAGCTGTTGAATCACCTCAAGAACAGTGTTCTCGTGCGGCCTCCAGGTTGCCACAATGGCATCTCCAGTTGAGATAGGCGAAACACCACGACTTCGCAACTCTTCGACAAAATGAAGTGGGACCGACTCCGTCAAAAGAAGTTTTCGGCGGGTGGCTGGATGATAAAGGAGCGCGCCGTTCTCTGCAACTATCCAGTCGAAGAGGTCGGTACGATCAAATATCTCAAGAAGTTGCGGGAGTTCGCGTCCGGTTACAAGAATAATGTTTCGACTGGAACGGCGAAATGCCTCAAGAGCTTTGATCGTGGGTTTGGCGACGTTGCCATCCTCCGCGAGCGTGCCGTCGTAGTCAGTAGCCAAGCAGGAAAAATTCATATTTGTCAGACCCAACATTCACAGAGACCATCTCTATGATAGATCTTGCCGAGAAGGACCGGTGATTGTCGGATTGGCGGAGAAGCTGGCGAGCACAGCCTATTGTTCAACAAACCCCGCGTTGATCAGTCGTTCTCGGGCACAGTGGCCGTCAACAAGAACCCACCGACCCGCATTAAGCTCCGCCTCAATCTGTCTTACATTTTCGACGGATTTTCCCAGGAGATGCTCAAGTTGATAGGCGACGCGCTCGAAGAGAACTGGGCTATTCGGAGCAACGGACCACGAGCCATCATAGTTCTCAACGTTGACAGCGACGTGGAGCCCAGCGGCATCATGCCAAGGTTCAAGTTGAAATTTGTTGGACTCAATTATTTCTAGCATCGCGCATCCTCCCCTTATTCATTCGGGCAGCACGGTTGTTGTTTGTAGGCTGGGCAAACTGCTCGCCGTCCGAGTCGAGGGCAACCCATCTTGACCATCAGCCTACGCCGTGAATGTGACAATGCGCGCACGTCCCACCGTAATGTTTTTGTCTTCGTCGAAAACACCTATCTCAAATACTCCTATCTCAAATTGCCTAAGCAAGTCTCTATCCTTTCTGCTTGTTCCGCAAAATTTACTGATAATGAACAGGATGTGTGGGCGTTTGAGAAGCTCGGCGGTATCGCGGTCAGGAAGAAACTTCCAACTCGAGAGTTTTTTCGTGGCTTCTCATCTGGATTTCACGGCCTTTGGTTCAATGCGCGAGCCTGATGCGCGAGATCGAATCGCAGACTGGAGCCAGCCTTGACGCTCAAGGATCTTGACGTAGTCGGCCAGAGCGGCGTCTCGGTTTTTTGCGTATTGTTTCGCCAACGCAGTTCGTTCGCTGGAGTGTTTAGCAGCTATGCGCTCGAGCAGGAGCCAGTCGTGCCACTCCCCGCCGGATTTTTGAATGGTTTTTAGCTCTGAGATCAGTTGCTTGATTCCAGCGGTATTGGAGGAGAGGACCTCGACCATGTATCTGGCTGTTTTCGCAACTTTCCGCAGCTCATGAAGTCTTTCCACCACGAGCAAGTCCATGCGTTCCGTTTTTTTTCCTCCGATTCGGGGAGGGCGCGGCGAAAATTTACCTTGTGGTTCGTAAAGACGAAGCACAGTTGCACGAAGCCACTTTTGTATTCGAATATTCAGGCCTTCCGCGGTGAAGCTGTGGTCTTCGAAGTTTTGCATGGCGTCGTCCGCATCCCGCAGGACCTTTGTCAAATCCTCCCCCTTATTAGTTAGAACCCGAATCAATTTCAGCGCCTCCGCGTTCCTGCGTTTAGACAGGCGTTTACTCAGGCGAGCTGCCTCCTTGGCTATGGCCGTCTGATGATAATCAGGGTTGGCTGTTAGCTCTTGTGAAGCGTGAGTTGCAACCAGCACTGCTTGAGCATCCAGATCCCGAACCCTACCCGCCGCACGCCCAACCCGCTTCAGCGGTTTCCTTATGCGATTCATGCAAACTGGCGTGAGTTGGTCCTGGAGCAAGTGGAGAAGCGTGAACTGTGCTTGCAGGTGTCGTGATGCCCTTCGCAGGGAGCGGACATGGTCCGGCTGTGGATCATCCTGGCATTCCGTCAGCGCCTTCGTCAATTTAAGGATTGCCTGACCACAACTCCTGACTGGGAACAGGAGTCGCCGAGTGTGGTCGCCCGAATTGATTTTGTATGGGGCATCTCTGATCGTTCTTTGCATATGAACTTTCGCAATAACTAGAAACAAGATTGAAGATTAGGCTTGGGGCGGAAACGCCTCGTTCACGCCGAAGTGACTCAATAGTACAAAGCCTAGCCCGCGTGAGAACAATCAAGTCCGATCCTTAACATAATTGTCTATAGTGAAGTAGCCGCAGGATCGCTCGGATCTAGGATCTTCGCATTGGAGAGTGTGATGCCAAAGTTTGGAATTGTTTTAAGTGCGGCGCTGCTGCTCGCTGTTGCCTCGCCTGCGGTAATACGATCACAGACCACGCAAAAGCCTGACCTCAGCAAGCAACCCACCCTCTACGTGGTTGGCTACGCACATTTGGACACCGAATGGCGCTGGGAGTATCCGCAGGTCATTGACGAATACCTTCGCAAGACCATGCAAGATAACTTCAAGTTATTTGAAAAGTATCCGCACTATACCTTCAATTTCAGTGGCTCCAACCGCTACCGGCTTATGAAGGAATACTTTCCTGCTGACTTTGCGAAGTTGAAGAAATACGTGGATGACGGACGGTGGTTTCCCGCAGGCTCTTCGGTGGAAGAGGGTGACGTGAATGCGCCCAGCGCGGAGGGCATAATCCGGCAGGTCCTTTATGGGAACAATTGGTTCCGCGCCGAGTTTGGCAAAGCGAGCGCTGAGTACATGTTGCCGGATTGCTTTGGATTCCCGTCTTCCTTGCCGACTATCCTGGCGCACTCTGGTGTTAAGGGCTTTTCGACGCAGAAACTAGTTTGGGGTTCATCGGCCGACGGGGGAGGTGTGCAGTCTCTGGAGCGGACACCGGAAGGGACGCCCTTCAACGTAGGGGTTTGGGTTGGTCCGGACGGGGAAAGTGTCATCGCCGGTTTAAATCCAGGCGACTACAACGGCAACATCGACACCGATCTGAGCAAACCGCTGGTAGCGCAGGCCGCCACTCCGGCGCTCGTCGACCTGGACAAGAAAATTAGTGAGGTGCAAGGGAGATTGCAGACCGCGAGGCAAAGCGGTCAGCCAATCGATGAGAAGGACAGCCAGGCGTTAGGCACCATGCGTCGCGAACGCACTGCGCTGATCAAGGCGCAGGCGGACGGAGATTTACAGCGATTCCAGGGCGACTGGGGCGCACGCGTACAGCACAACGGTAAAGTCAGCGGCTTGTTTGCGGACTATCACTATTACGGCACTGGGGACACTGGGGGCGCTCCGCGTGAGGAATCCGTCAAACGACTAGAGGCTATCGTCACGAAGGGTAGCGTGAGCCTGCCCGTGCAGGGACGAGCTACTCCGCGCGAGCAATCCCAGCCCGAGTCGCCTGCCATGAAAGTTGGCGATGGTCCGGTGCAAGTGATCTCCGCGACCGCCGATCAGATGTTCCTGGACATCACCCCCACGGAAGCATCGACGCTTCCTCGCTATACAGGCGAAATGGAGTTGACCAATCACTCCGCAGGTTCTCTGACATCGCAGGGGTATCAGAAGCGTTGGATACGGCATGAAGAACTGCTGGCCGATGCCGCGGAAAAGTCTTCGATTGCGGCGCAATGGTTAGGTGCGCGGCCGTATCCGCTGCAGCGACTGAACGACGCGTGGACGCTCGCCATGGGCGCGCATTTCCATGATCTTGCGGCTGGGACCGCGACGCCCCGGTCCTACGAGTTCGCGTGGAACGACGACGTGATCGCCTTAAATCAATTTGCGGGCGTGCTCAATAACGCAGTCGAGGGAGTGGCTGCAACTCTAAACACCGAGACCAAAGGAGTGCCGCTGGTTGTCTTCAACCCACTCAATATTGCACGCGAAGATATTGTTGAAGCGAACGTGGAGTTCGCCAACGGGATGCCGAAGGCGGTGCGCGTCACGGGTCCGGATGGAAAGAGCGTCCCGGCGCAGATCTCAAAGGGCAAGGTCATCTTTGCGGCGAACGTGCCATCGGTGGGATATGCCGTCTACGATGTCCAGCCTGTTGACGCTTTGACTGGTCCTCCATCACCTCTAAAAGTTTTGAAGGATGAGTTGGAGAATGCGTACTATCGCGTTCGGCTAAACCAGGATGGAGATGTCTCGAGCATCTTCGATAAGGAGAACGGCAGGGAACTCCTATCCTCTCCCGCTCGCCTGGCGATTTCCTATGACAATCCTGCACAGTGGCCGGCCTGGAATATGGATTGGGAGCAGGAGCAGGCGGCGCCCAAAGCATTCGTCTCAGGCCCTGCACAGATTCGCATCGTCGAAGACGGTCCTGCACGTGTAAGCATCGAAGTCGCGCGGCAAACCGCCGGTTCGCAGTTCGTTCAAACCATTAGTCTCTTGGCCGGGGATGGCGGGAAGCGCGTGGAGTTCGGAAACGTGATCGATTGGAAGACACGGGAGTCGAATCTCAAGGCGACTTTCCCACTCACCGCAACAAATGTGATGGCGACTTATAACT
The DNA here is from genome assembly GCA_025357875.1 of Granulicella sp. Classification (GTDB taxonomy): domain Bacteria; phylum Acidobacteriota; class Terriglobia; order Terriglobales; family Acidobacteriaceae; genus Edaphobacter. The sequence continues at coordinate 1,549 of JANYLK010000048.1, read as the reverse complement.
GGGACATCGGCACCATCGAACGGCCGACTGCACAGCCGAAGAAGTTTGAAGTACCGTCCCATCAGTGGATCGATTTAACGGATATGAGCGGCCAGTATGGAGCGACGATCCTGACGGACAGCAAGAACGGATCGGATAAGCCTACCGACAATACGCTGCGCCTTACGCTCCTTCGCACTCCGGGAGTGGCGGGGGGTTATGCGGATCAAGCTACACAGGATATCGGACACCATGAATTCGTTTATGGTCTCGCCGGCCACTCAGCCGACTGGCGCACGTCGCAGACCGATTGGCAAGCACTGCGCCTGAACGCACCGCTCTTCGCCTTCGCAACGTCGAAGCACGAGGGCACGCTGGGCCGGGTGTTCTCTCTACTCAAGGTTAGCAATCCTCGGATACGGGTTCTGGCAGTCAAGAAAGCAGAGCTCAGCGATGAAGTCATCGTGCGCCTTGTGGAACTGGATGGTAAACCGCAGTCCAATGTGAAGCTAACATTTGCCGCACCGATCTCCAGCGCGCGCGAAGTCAACGGACAGGAACAGCCAGTTGGAGCGGCAGTTGTGGCACAAGGCGCACTTGTCACATCATTTGGAGGTTATCAGCCGCGCACCTTCGCACTAAAACTGACACCGCCTGCGACCGGAGCCGTGGGGGTGCGATCTACCCCGGTGACTCTCTCCTATGACGTCGCAGCTGCCAGTAGCGACGGCGACCGCACGGCGGTAGGGTTTGACGGCAAGGGCAACGCGCTGCCAGCAGAGATGCTGCCTGCGCAGATCCAATTCAACGATGTTCGCTTCCAATTGGCTTCCTTCAAGAGTGGAACGCCCAATGCAGTGACCGCACGAGGACAAACAGTCAGTCTTCCGGAAGGTCACTACAATCGCGTCTATTTACTCGCGGCATCGGGCAACGGTGATCAGAAAGCGGCATTCGAAATTGACGGCAAGAAGACCGAGCTGAACATTCAGGACTGGGGCGGCTTCATCGGCCAGTGGGATGACCGGCAGTGGAGTTCCACCGACCTTTCGCACGATCACTATGGCGAAATGACGGGGCTTAAACCTGGCTTCATCAAGCGGGCCGACCTGGCTTGGTACTGCAGTCACCATCACGATGCGGCGGGAAAGAATGTCGACTATGCCTACTCGTATTTATTTGGGTATGAGATCGACCTACCGCCCGGAGCAAAGACCATTAAGTTGCCGAACAATGAAAGCGTTCGCATACTTGCCATTTCGCTTGCGGACGAGAACCCAGAAGTGAAGCCAGCACGTCCGCTCTATGATGTGCTTCCCGTTGTTGCTTCGAATCGTGGGTCGCACTGATGCCAAAGCGACTGAACATTGCAGACGAAGAGGACGAAATTGAGTCTGGAGCCGAACTAGTTTCAAATCACTGGGTTTGAGCGGGCTCTCTGCTCGAATGAAGTTGTTGGTAGCGTTACCGGGGCTCGAACCCGGACTCTTCGCCTTGAGAGGGCGACGTGTTAACCAGTTACACCATAACGCCATTATCGCGACAGGAGGGTGGGAGCTCCAGTGCAAAG
>JANYLK010000004.1 GCA_025357875.1 Granulicella sp. | reverse complement strand
CGAACCTCGATCGCTTTCACGGCCCCGCGAAGGGCGGCTCCGACCTCTACGACGATCTCTCGTTCACGGTGACGGGCATGGACACCCACCCGAAGCAGCTCTTCGAGTACCGGGTGATCGACGCGAACAACTTCATCCAGTCGCGCGGCTTTCTCAACCCGCTCGGCTCGCCGAATCAGACCGTCCACGTTCCCATGGCCATCCCCAAGGTGAACGGCCCCTACCATCTCGATTTTTATGCCGACAAGAACGTAGCATTTAAGTAGGCGATTGTAGAAAACCAAGTCGATGAAGAAGCGTTCTTCGTCGAATGTGAAACGCTTCTGGTGCGCCTCAAAAAGAAAACCTTTGCCAAGTTCCAGCAGAAAATATTGAACGTGCTCGACGATCGCCGCTTCCAAATCAGATTCAGAATAAGTTGCCCTGTCCTCCAGCCCGAGGAACTCAAGGACATAGGGCTCCTTGAGAACGTCCTGCGGTTTGGAGACTTCCTGTCCCTGGTGGGCGAGATCGCGAATCGCCCTCTTATCTCGGCTAAGCGCGAGTCGCTCGTAAAGGCCGGAGTTGAATTGGCGTTTGAGATCGCGCAGCGTCCAGCCTTGCTGGGTAACCTCGACCTCATAGAACTGCGCTCTTCATCCTTAAGCCCTAACAGAATTCCACTTGGGATCATGGAACAATTCATTGACCTCCAATGGATCGAAGAGCACGCTCAAGAGCTCGCAGCGTCCGGGAATGATGCAAGCGTGATTAAATGAAGCGGCCTCAGCGAATCATGTTTCTAGGTCGCCCTTTTGGGCAATGGTATGCGCTCCAGAAGAACTGCCCGCACCCGGCTTAATCGGCTGTGCCGAAGATCTGGTGCACTCAAGCATCCATTGTGGCATCTTGCTCGAAAGGATAGTCGAGCCACAGCGCATAATCGACGCTTCTGGTGCTTCCTTCCCTCTTCTTTTCTCTTCTCCTGCGCCTTTGCACCAAGGGTGCGATAGCTCTCCAGCCTTGGAGCGGAGTGATCGATGACTCTTCGCAGCAGCTCCTGCGCCCGCAGCCGAGCAGCCTTGGACTCGGGCGCGTCGGAATCGTAGCCCTGAGATGCGGCTAGAAGAACGAAGTGAAGGGCATTTCGGATCTGATCCTCGTAAACCAGGGGCTTTGCTGCCCAATCGAACAACTCGTCGCGGGGCTTTTTTCTATTGTTCCAAACATAGAGGCCAGCTAAGAACTTTGCACTCACTTTCCAAAGACCGGCCCTGGGATCGCGATCCCCATCCCCTTTTGGCAGCGCGTACGGAATCTCTCTCGTATCTGCAGCACCATGGACTTCACACGCCTGGGATCTTGATTCCGCAGGCTGCCGAGGCAAGTTGCGACCAACTGGCCCTGAACAAAAGGTATCTCTTCATCTTTCGTAAAAGACTCGGCGAACTTCCAGACCTTCGCGGGCGCCTGCGCGAACAGTATCGCCAGGTTCCGGAGAACCGCCTGCCTTATGCGCGGATCCGAATCGGACGCCAGCTCTACAACTTGCTCGATGGCTGCCTTTGCCGTGTCAGGATGCTGGGCCAACAGGTAAAGCTGGACGACCGCCGACTCCCTCAACGAATCCCGTTGGTTGCGCACATCGTTTTTGCAAAAGGCTACCGCGACTTCCCAGAGGGTCTATTTGTGGGTTTACGCAAAAGGTGAAACTGCGCCTCACAGCTTATCAATGACTTGAGCGGGAGCTGACAGCATAACTTGGAACTGGGTGTCCGCATATGGTGAAACTGTCGTCGGGAATTGACGCATAACCTGAAACTACCTACTTCGACACGCTCGCTCGGCGGTCGCAATTCCTCGCATACTGCTTATATTCAATAGTTTACAGTGCTTCGACTAACTAAATCTAATCCGTTCACTCAGTGCCTTCAGCACAGCCTAGCGGAACCTTGCTTTCTACGGCTTGACCATCAGCTCGCGGCCCTGTTGGCTATTGAAATAGTCAATGGCGTGCTGCCTTGTCGTCATTTTATTTAGT
>JANYLK010000217.1 GCA_025357875.1 Granulicella sp. | reverse complement strand
GCGGCAGTTTGAGGGCGGTGGCAGAGGCGCGGGCGCAGGCCATGGAGACGGCGAGAATGGCGTTGGCGCCGAGCTTTGACTTGTTCTCGGTGCCGTCGATGGCGATCATGGTGGCGTCGATGAGGCGCTGGTTGGAGGCGTCCATGCCGGTGAGTTCGGGCGCCAGGATGGATTCGACGTTCTCCACCGCGTTGAGGACTCCCTTGCCCATGTAATGTTCTTTGTCGCCGTCGCGAAGTTCTACGGCTTCGTGCTCGCCGGTGGAGGCGCCGGATGGAACAGCGGCGCGGCCCATGGCCCCGCCGGAGAGGGTGACGTCGGCTTCAACGGTGGGGTTTCCTCGGGAATCGAGGATTTCGCGTGCGGAAATGGAGACGATCTCGGTCATGTTGCTCCTATCGAATCTTGCGCGATCGGGTGCAGGGTTGACGCCGTTCTGGGATGCGACGACGCGGTGCTGCATGCGTTCGTTCAGTTTGGCGCGGCGGTCTACGGGAATGGCCGGTCCGCCGGCGGTGTGGATGGTTGTGATGAGGTCAACAGCAGAATGTTTCACCATTCGAAGTCTAACAAAATCTCGGTAACCGCCGCTTTCCGCCGATAAACGGACGCGAAGATCCGAACCCCGGAAAAGAGTTTCGGCGACGTTGCGCAAAATATTGCGCATACCGGAGTTGGCGAGGAATGAATGTTGGAATTTCCTGAGAAATTGGGCTCCTGTTATGGCGCGCCAATTGCTACCACCGTTGTGCAACTCCGAATGCGTGAGTTCTCTCTTGGTCGGGAGAAACGAACGCTCGGTTTCTATCGTTGTGTACTCCGGGAAGGTGAAGGCAGCCCAGAAAAAGGGGCTGCCCTTACTTTTTGTAGACGAGCATAGGCAGGCCGAGCTAGTTCCACTGCTTGTTAGCTGTCTCGATTCCCTACCGGCGATTTTCACCCATGGTGGCCGGGGCGCCTCTACCCTGAAGCCTAAGCTACCCGGTCAGTTGGGCTCTATCGTCCGGTGCATGCATGTGCGAACGAAGCCCTAAGGCTCAATCGAAGGAGAGTAACCATGAGAATTGCTAATGCAGTCCAAGAAGTTAGGTTAGACGCGACCATTAGAATCGCGGGGATGGCATGCATGGCGGCCGCCTGGATGCTCGCGGCGATGCCGGGTCTGGCGCAGGATCAGCGCAGCGGCGTCGCGCGACCCGATCCGACGGTGATCACGGTCGATTCGGGCGATGCGCCGGTTAGTGTTTCAGTCCACGCTGCGAAGCCTTCGGCGGTTGTTCCAGCGACTGCTCCTACAAAGGCTAATTCGGAGACGGTGTACGGGTCGTATGTTCCCTACCGTCCGGCCGGATCGTCGGTACAAAACTCGGCCGCGAAGACATTCGATCCAGACGCAAATATCGTGACTGCAGCGACGGCAGGTCAGGCGGATCGGCGATTGCTTAGCGGACCGGGAGCAGCGGCGGTCCAGGCCGACGTGGACGCCGGCATTGTGACCCATGTGCCCACGCGGCCTGGGGAGATTGCTGAGGGCTCGCTGGTGAAGGTCAAATTGCGCGAAGAATTATCCACGCTGACGACCTTGCCAGGCACGAAGTTTACCGCCGTGGTCAGCGAGCCGGTGATGCGCGACGGCAGAGTGATTGTCCCTGTTGGTTCAATGATGGAAGGGCGCGTGACCTGGGTTAGGGGGGGTAAGAGAATTGGTGGTCCGGCGGCGATTCATTTGGAGCCACGCACAGTGACCTTGCCCGACGGCGCGCTGTATGTGCTGCGGGCACGCGTCATCGATACAAATAGCTGGGAAAATACGAAGGTTGACAGCGAAGGTACGATCATGCGGAGCGAGAATAAGAAGCGCAACGTTGGAATCATGGCGTTGACTGCCGGCGGCGGCATGGCCGCAGGTGCGATGATGGGCGGCGTTCCCGGCGCGGTGATCGGAGCGGGAGTCGGCGCGGGAGTGAGCACCGTGGTGTGGCTGAAACAGGATCGCCAAGCGCAGCTGCCGAAAGATCTTGGTCTGGTGTTTAGTTTGACTGAGCCGATGAGCATCACTCCCGCAAGCGCAGCGATTGTTCCTTTGAAGGTTGGAGCGGCTGGCGGGGAGTAGATGAGAAGAGAAAATCGATGCAGAAATATGAAAAGCCGCTCAGATGGATTGAGCGGCTTTCCTTTTGTGGCGGGAGTCATGCTGGCGTGCGTAGGCCATCAGCAGTGAGTGGTCTTATGAACTTAGTCGCGGACCTGGGCGAGTAGACGCTTCCAGTTTTTCTGGTTGCGACGGTAGGATTTTTTTAGGTCTTCGAGGATTCGCTCGAAGTCGGAGTGACCGCTGAGATTGCGCCATGCTGGATTCTTGGTGAACCACGGGTAATTCTCATTGCCGAGGTAGATGGCGCGGCGCAGCCAATGCAGCGCCTCGGACTCGTCGCCGTCGACGGCGAAGTAAGTGGCGAGGCGGTAGGCCATCTCGCCGTCGGCCTCGGCTGCGGCCAGCGTCTCTTCGAGGATGAAGCTCGCGGCCTTGGCGCGGTCGCCTAGTTGGACGTAGCAGAGCGCGATTGTTGGGAAGACGATGCGCAGCGAAGCTTCGTCGGAGATGACGCCTTCGAGCGTCGCAACTGCGCGAGCCAGATCGCCGAGACGCATCTGCTGATAGCCGAGCGAGATGCGGAGGAGCGGCTGGCGGGGTTCGAGGGTAAGGCCTTTCTCAATCTCGTCGCCCGCGAGTTCGAGCTGATTTTGATATTGATATACCCGCGCACGGTGGTTATAGATGATGGCGGCGTTGGCGGGGTTTAGACGCAGAGAAGTGTTGAACTGGTCGAGCGCTTCCTCGTATAGCCCGTCGATACGGAGCGTGAGACCGGCGACGAGATGTACGTTCCAGTCGTTTGCCGCGGTTTGCAGCAGGTGCTCGATGCCGTGACGGGCTGACTCTTTTTCGCCGCGGGAGAGCAACATGTAGACGCGGTAGAGATTTGCCTCCACCGACCCGGGATCAAGCTGGAGCGCTTTGTCGAAGGCTCGGCGGGCTTCGATGACGTGCATCTGGCCGCCGAGACCGTGACGAGCATATTGCAGATGGGTGATGCCCAGGCCTGACCATCCGGGCGCATAGTCTTCGTCCTGCTTGACGACACTCTCGAACATGCCACGGGCGCGATTGAGATCATCCAATGATCCCGTCCGCGACATGAAGGATGAAAGGACAGCGCGCGCCTGCAGGTACTCCTCCGAGAGATTCTGCGAGAGCGAAGGCAGCGTGTCGCGTGCGGTTTCGGTGGAAGTGGCCGGATTTTCGAGGTCGCCGACTCCTTGCAATGTGGAGAAAACTTCGTTGCAGATTTCTGTTTGCACACTGATCAGATCGAAGGAGGCGACGTTGATCGATCCGCCCGCACGCACCGATTGCGTGGGGATGTCGAGCAGTTGCCAATTGAGGTCGAATCCAGCGTTGGATCGCATGAAGTTGCCGGCGAGTACGAAGCGCACCAGTAACTTTTTACCGATGGCCAGAGGATCGAGTTGCTGAGCCGGGATGGACATCAGCGAGCTGGACGGGCGGACCACGAGCGAGGTCATTCGGGCAAGGCGTGCGGCGATGGCATCGGCCAGCGCGTAGCCGTAGAGCGGGGCGGGAACGGTCTCGGGATCGGCTGCCGCGGAGGTTCCGAAGTTGATGAATGGCAGCACCACAATGGAGTTCTGCTTCGCGGCGGCGGTGTTACCGGATTCGCGAAAACGCTCGGCCAACATGGAGAGAATGCCAGTGGCACGCTTCTCTTCCTCGGGGGATTCGAGCTCGAGGCGCCCTTGCGTAGGCAGTTGTGAGATGGAGTCCCCGGGCATGCCAACCGAGTCCAGTTGGAGTGCCTTCATCACCGTGCGCAAGCCTTCACGGACGTCGGCGGCAGAGCTGAAGCGGGCGGAGGGCTGCTTCTCCAGGCAGCGAAGGATGACAGATTCGAGCTCCACGGGAAGTTCGGGGACGATCTGGCGTAGGTCGGGCGGGTCGGCGAATTGGGTAGCACGAATGGTCTGGAACTCGGGCGCGTCGGGGCGGTGGAATGGATGGCGTCCACTGGCTAACTCATATAGGATCAGGCCGAGAGCGAAGACGTCGGATTGGACGGAGGAGCGGCCAGTGACAAATTGTTCGGGCGCCATGTAGGCGATAGTGCCTCCGCGCGCGGTGTAGGTCGCCTCGGGCGGAGGCGGAATGCGTCGGCCGGGTGTGGCGGGGTCGAAGTCGGCTTCGTCGAGATTAAGCTTACGGGCGAGACCGAAGTCAAGGATCTTGATCAGGCCACCATCGGTGAGCATGACGTTTGCAGGCTTGAGGTCGCGATGGAAGATGCCGAGTTGATGAGCAGCGGATAGCCCATCGGCGATCTGGATGCCGGCAGAGAGTACAAGTTGCAGGCTGGCGGGACCCTCGGCGATCACCTTGTCCAACGATTTGCCGGGGATGTACTGCATGACGATGTAAGCTTCGTCTTCGCCGCCTGTGTCGGACTCAGCTTCGCCTACGTCATAGATGGCGCAAACATTTGGGTGGTCGATGGCCGAGGCCAGGCGGGCTTCACGAAGTTGCGTAGTACGGACTTGTTCAAGTGAAAGCGCACCGCGTTTGAGCAGCTTGAGGACGACGGGCCGCTGAAGCAGCGTGTCGGTCGCGAGGTACACAACTCCACTGCCGCCCGCGCCGATCTTACGCAGGAATTCGTAATGCCCAATTGTGCGGCGCTTCATATATTGATTATCGCAAGGTTACCGGTGGAAGGTTTGTAAACGCTGCACACGAATGACCCGATGTGCGCGAGAACACGCATGTTCTAGACAGGTCGGGAATATGATTACTACCGTGATAAGTGAGTATCGGCTGGGGGATATTCTTGCGAACGCGATTACGCATGGCGTTGGGGCGGCGTTCGCGCTGGCGGGAGCGGTGTACCTCATCGTCGCGTCGACACATGGAAGCGGCTGGCTGATCGTTAGCTGCAGCATCTACGGAGCGACGCTGTTTCTCGTCTACGTGTGCTCCACGTTGTATCACTCGCTGGTTCGGACTCGGGCACGCCATGTATTTCATGTGCTCGATCACTCGGCAATTTATCTGCTGATCGCGGGCACCTATACGCCGTTCATGCTTGTATCGATGCGCGGGACGGTGGGCTGGACACTACTCAGCGTGGTGTGGGCGCTGGCAATTGCGGGAGTTGTATTCAAGAGCCTGGCCGTTGGCCGATTCCCTGCTGCTTCGGCGTCCGTGTACCTGCTGATGGGATGGTGCATTGTCTTCGGGGCGCGCCCGTTGCTACATGCAATTTCATGGCACGGTATGTTGTGGCTCGGCGTAGGAGGGATGGCCTATTCGCTGGGTATTGTCTTCTTCGCAAACGACCGGCTGCACTTCTTCCACGCGCTGTGGCATTTGTTTGTGCTGGCGGGTAGCGTGACGCACTACTTTGCGGTGTTGCTGTACGTGGTGCCGGCGCAGCGGTGATCGCGCTAGTCTCGAGACAGCCGGGCGTCCAGCAAGGAGCGTAGTTCGTCAATCTGGGTCATCGTCAGTTCATTCTTCGGGATGGGAAGAAACGATAGATTTCCCTGAATATAAAGGACGAAGGAAGCAGCGTCTTCCGCGAACTTGGAATAAACCTGCCAGGATGACCGCGAAGTCCCGGCAGTGGTAACCAGGCGCAGACCCGCCGCGTCAAGGTCGAGAGCCTGGAGCAGGTGGAATGCTTTAAGTTTAGCGAATTCCTGTTTAATCCTTTTTCGTCGCATCGCCAGGAATCCCAGGACGATGGGGAGCACTCCCAGCGTAAGTAGCAGATCGAGTTCGGCATTGGGGTCGAGCCAGGCTGGAATCAAGCTCGCGGCCAGCCATACGATGCAGAAGATGTAGGGGCCGTAGTAATCCAACGAAGACATGCCCGAGCGCTTACGCATGGCTAGCATGGCGGCGATGCGATAGCTCTTCTCTGATATCCGGTATTCAATATGCATAGATCAGTGCCGAGCTTTTGCCTTGGGATCGCGCTCCCATGGTCTTGGAGTTACTGGATCATCCTGCCACTTCTTGCGTTTGCCGACGAAGAACATGATCGCACCGAAGACGAACATGATCCCGCCCCATGTTAGATTCAGATCCACGCCAAGGGACTTCTGATATAGCGTGGCGTCGCCGTGGGTGATGATGCCAAATAGAGCCATAATTCCGCCAATGATGAGGAAGATGAGTCCGAGAGGGATGCGGATATCGAGTCCCATAAAACTCCAGTAGACGGGGATTTGGTCCCAATTGTTATTGCCCAAATGTTGTAGTACGTTGCAGTTTGTTGATGCAGTTCGGGGGAACGACCTACGCGAAGACTAAGTTAAGGACAACAAGGATGGCGAGAACCGCTATCGCTAAAGTCGCAGGCTTCTCATACCACTCCAGGTGAGTTTCAACGGGCTTCGGAGTGAGAGAGTAGACCAGACCTACCAGTTCATTCTCCGGACGAGGCTTGGTGGCAAGCGAGACGACAACGGTAGCAAGGAGGTTGATGGTGAAGGCGAAGATGGCGGTCCAGAAGTTCTGAGCCATATCGCTTGGGTAGTGGTGAACCGCATGTATCCATCCCCCGTGAATACCCGGAAGAGCGTCGGCTGGAAGGGTCAGCCCATGATGAATTAGCGCGGCCCCGATGCCGGCCAACAGCCCTGTGAATGCTCCATGGCCTGTCGTCCGCTTCCAGAACATTCCCAGCAGAAATGTGGCGAATAGCGGCGCGTTGACTACGGAGAAGACCAACTGCAGCGCGTCCATTATGTTGTTAAAGCTGGTGACGGTGTAGGCGGCCCCAATCGAAAGCAGTATGCCTCCGACGGTCGCCATCCGACCCATCCAAAGGTAGTGTGCGTCAGTGCCTGTCTTGTTGATATATGCCTGGTAGATGTCGTAGGTCCAGACGGTGTTGAAAGCGGTGACGTTTCCAGCCATTCCCGACATGAAGCTTGCTAGCAGTGCGGTCAGGCCTAGTCCGAGGATTCCAGTCGGAAAGAAATGAACCAGCATCACCGGGATGGCAAGGTCGTAGTTATAGACGGGAATGCCGTTCGAATCGACCTGCGGCAGACCGCTGATGGGATCGACTTTCTGCGGAATGATGCCGTGCGGATGCTGCTCATCCAGCGGCAATGGACGGCCATTGGGGGCGGTGGTTGCATAGCTGGAAGGGGTGTTGACCCCCATGTGCGAGGTCACGCTGATCGCGATCAGTCCGGGCAGGATGACCAGAAAGGGGAAAAACATCTTGGGTATAGCTGCGATCAACGGCACGCGGCGCGCGGAGACCTCAGAGTCCGCGGCCATGGCGCGCTGGATTACGAGGAAATCCGTACACCAGTATCCGAAGCTGAGTACGAAGCCAAGCCCCATGGCCAGCCCCACCCATTCCACACCCAGTGTGTTGGTAGAGGCGTGAGCCATGCCGGCCCAGGAGTGGGTCATGGTTGCCGGCAAGGTGCGCTTAATTCCCTCCCAGCCGCCGACGTTGCGCAGGCCAATCCAGACCAAGGGTGCGAAGCCGGCAACGATGAGGAAGAATTGAAGAACTTCGTTGTAAATCGCGCTCGTCAGGCCGCCGAGGAAGATGTATCCAAGCACGATCAGCGCCGAAAGAATAATTGACACGTGGAAGATGTACGCCTCTGGCAGGATTCCGCGAAAGAGGCCCAGATTCTGGATGAGCAAAGCCATGGCGTACATAGAGATGCCGGAAGAAAAGACCGTCATAAAGGCAAACGAGAAAGCGTTGACCGCGCGCGTTTTCTCGTCAAAACGCATGCGCAGATATTCGGGGACGGAGCGCGCTTTCGAGCCGTAATAGAACGGCATCATGAAGATACCGACGAAGCACATAGCCGGGATGGCACCAATCCAGTAAAAATGGCTGGTGACGATGCCGTACTTAGCGCCCGACGCGCCCATTCCGATCACTTCCTGCGCACCCAGATTCGCGGAGATGAAAGCCAGGCCGCACACCCAGGCTGGGATCGATCGCCCGGCAAGAAAAAAGTCATTGGAGGTGCGCATATAGCGCTTCAGAGCAAAACCGATGCCCAGAACGAAGACGAAGTAGACCAGCATAATAAGCCAGTCAATATAAGTAATATTCACTTTGTGCTGTCCTCTTTCGAGATTTTCCCTAGGGCTTGCTGTGAGAGATTAATGTTTCCGCGGGCAAATGTAAAGTTTTGCACCCGTTGGAGTCTAGCGCAAAATATGGCCGTGCCAACCCACAGGACAACACTACAGGAACACATCTCTAAAAAATTGTGGCTTGGGTATCCCGACCACCATTCTATGCATCACAAGGCATTGTCGGGCAATCATCAGAACGGAAATAAGCTGGTGACTGACCGAAAACTCAGTATTCAAAGCAGGCAGGCAACTTCTTCGATGATGCAGGACAACCAGCAGATGATCCTAGGAACCGCGTTCGCCGTGCTCCTGATCGATGACAATGCGATCCAGGCGGCAACACGTCAGGCCATACTGAGGCGTGCAGGTTATTACGTAATTGCGGCGCTCAATCCAGTGCGAGCGCTCGAACAATTCCAAGACGACGCATTCCCCGCGTCAATCAGTGCGATCATTACCGATCACATCATGCCTGGCATGAGCGGCTCACAGTTTGTCAGGGAGGTGCGCAAATTTCAACCAGTACTTCCGATCATGGTAATTAGCGGCTTGGAAGAGGCTGAGCAGGAGTATGCGGGGATGAACGTGCGCTTTCTGCTGAAGCCGTTGTCGCCAGATCTGCTGCTCTCGAATTTGCGCTACTTGATCCAGCAGGAGCAAGAGGGCGCCGCTTAGGCCGCCACCGTTGAGTCGTTGCGCAGCGTCGAATATCGCGTGGACATTCATCGTGTGACGCACATCACGCCACGAACTAGTTCCATATCTGCGAGAATGGCATTGAGATGATTTCACATCCTATGCCGGAGTTTGGAAGCGGTTGCCTCTACCTGGGTCTCGCTCTAACCATTTACAATTTTGTCTTCGGCGGCCTTGCGCTGTGGGGCGCTTCGCCCAGGGGCCTCCTTGCGACCGCGATATCCGAAGTAACGTGGAATCGCCTCGGGGAAACCGCTCGACGCGCCGGACTGGCTAGCTTTGTTGTGCTTTGCTGCGCGGCATTCGCTTTGGTCTGGGCGGCGTTTACGAACGACTTTTCGGTCGAATACATTCGCTCGCACAGCAATATCGCACTGAACCCGGCATACAAGTTTGCTGCACTCTGGAGTGGCCAGGAAGGCTCGCTGCTTCTTTGGGCCTGGATGCTGAGCGCCTACGGTTTTGTCCTGCGCATGCGCCATAGAGTTGACGTTCGCCTGACAGCGTTTGCCTCGACGATCATGGCCGCGGTGCAGACATTCTTCCTGCTGCTGCTGACGGTGGCGGCGCCTCCATTCTCAATTGCTCCTGGGCCGCTTGCGGCCGATGGCGCAGGGCTAAATCCCCTCCTGCAGTATCCGGAAATGGTAATTCATCCTCCGATGCTGTATTTGGGCTACGTTGGCTTCTCGGTGCCGTTCGCGTTTGCACTGGGTGCTCTGATGATGCGCTACCCCGGAGAAAAGTGGATTCACATCACGCGCCGCTGGACCATGGTGACATGGCTGTTCCTTACCTGTGGAATTTTTATGGGCGCGCACTGGGCGTACTCAGTGTTGGGCTGGGGCGGGTACTGGGGCTGGGACCCGGTCGAGAATGCTTCGCTGATGCCGTGGCTCACCGGGACCGCCTTTCTACATTCCGTCATGATGCAGGAGAAGCGCGGAATGATGAAGAATTGGAATGTGTGGCTGATCTTCTCCACCTTCATGCTGACGATTTTAGGCACGTTGCTGACGCGATCGGGCGCGGTCAGTTCGGTGCATGCGTTTGCACAGTCCGCCATCGGAGCATGGTTCTATATCTTCATCACGATCGTCTTCGCCGTCTGCCTGTTCACGTTCTTCATGCAGCGTGATCATCTGAAGTCGGAAAACAAACTTGAGTCGCTGGTAAGCCGCGAGTCCAGCTTTCTATTCAACAACATGATCCTGCTGGCGGCGTGCTTTACGGTGCTGTGGGGTACGTTGTTCCCGGTGCTCAGCGAGTATGTGCAAGGCTCAAAAGTCACGGTAGGCGCACCGTTTTACAACCGCGTTAATATCCCCATCGGGCTGTTTCTGCTGTTCCTTACCGGCCTCGGCCCGCTGCTGGCGTGGCGCTCTACAACGCTGCGTTCAATCCGGCGCAACTTTATCCTGCCATCGATTGCCATGGCTCTAGCGGCCATCGGACTGATGATCGGCGGTCTCCGACCATGGAACGATGGAGACGACATGCACGCCACCATCTTCTCGCTTGTCGCCTTCACGCTGTCGGCCGGCGTGATAGCCGCCATCACCGAGGAGTTTCTACGCGGTGCAAGAGTGGTGCGCACGCAGACGGGCAAGAATATCCTGTCGTCCATCGTGCTGCTGACCCGCCGCAACACCCGTCGCTATGGCGGATACATCATCCACTTTGGCATCGTCGTGATGTTCATCGGCATCGCCGGTGGAGCGTTCAACCAGGCGCGCGAAATGGAGATGAGCTACGGCGACACGCTATCGATCGGCCCATACAGCCTGGTCTGCCAAAGCATCACGCAGGATTCCAAGCCGGAGTACGACACCGACTACGCGCTGCTCGATGTATATAAGAACGGCAAGAAAATTACGCAGCTCTCGCCTGAGAAGCGCTCCTACTTCGCCGGCACCGACCATGAGCAGTCATCGACCATCGTCGCGCTGCACTCGACCGCGCAGGCCGACCTCTACACGGTGTTCGAAGGCAAGAATCCGGACACAGGCAGGCCGATCATCAAGGTCTTCCTGAATCCGCTGATTGCGTGGATCTGGATCGGCGTCGTGATTGTGGTCATCGGCACGTTCATCGCGCTGGCCCCGAACCTGGTACGCTCGCCGGTTCGGCAACGGCAGGAAGATGTAGCCTCTGCCATGGGTGGTACGCTGGGCGCGCCGGGCGTGCTAGTAGAGGCTCCTCATGTTTAGGCGCGCGCAATTCCGGAGCGGTCCCATCTTCTGGGCGCGAACAGTTCAGATAGCTCTGCTATGCGTGGTCACGGCAGCCATGCTGGGCGCTGGCAGATCATCGTTCGACCGTATCGGCCACGAGCTGATGTGCACCTGCGGATGTGGACAGATCCTGCTGGAGTGCAACCATGTCGGTTGCACCAGTTCGGCGGGCATGATCGATGAACTACGTACGCAGATTTCGTCGGGTTCTGGCGAGACTGCGGTGCTTCAATGGTTCACGGCGAAGTACGGAGCCATAGTGCTTGCGGCGCCGATTCGCGGAGGCTTCGACAACGCGGCTTGGATTGTTCCCATTGCAGTCTTCCTGCTGGCCACTGCTGGAACCTTTGCAGTCGTCTGGCTTTGGAAGCGCCGAAGCGGAGGACCGCCGTCTGACGGCACGGGCGGCATTCTCGCGGGCGCAGGAATTATGGATGACGGGGGCTTGCGTGAGCGCATCCGCCGGGAGACGGAGTACTGATGAGCTTAATCGCAATCATCGTTTTGTTTGTCGGCTGCTTCGCTTTCATGTTCTGGCCCGAGCGCAATCCTTTCGTGCAAGCTGATAAGACTCGCGTCGACTATCTACGCGAACGGAAAGAAGTAATCTACGAGAACCTCCGCGACCTGAACTTTGAGTTCCTTGCCGGTAAGTATCCCGAGGCCGACTACAACGAGCAGCGCCGCGCTCTCGAAGATGAGGCCGCACAAACTATTGCCGAGATGGAATCTCTCGTCGCTCGCGGAATGAAAAGCGGCCGGGCTAGGGCATAACTCGCCGGCTTTCGTCTCCTATGTTGAATACGACTTCCTTACCGTAACTCGGGCTGATTCTCTCGATCAACAATGAAACGCGAGTTTAGCCGCATACCCAATCCTAGCGATTGAGAATTGGACCAAATAACCCTTGTCTACTTCGAAGAGAATGTTCCCCTCCCTCCTATCGCCCATCTGTGTGCTGCTCTTCAGTGCCTCGGCCTTTGCATCGACCATCACTGGCACGGTTACTAACGGCACGACAGGCAAGCCCTCGTCGGGCGACACAGTCGCGGTCATCAATACAGCGCAAAGCATGGATGAGATCGCCAAGGTCACCTCGGACGCAACCGGCAACTTCCACGTAAGCGCTCCCGATGGCGGGCAGATTCTGCTTCACATTACGCACCGCGGCGCGGAGTATTTCAAGAGCGTTACAGCCAATACAGGCAACGTAGCCATCGAGGTCTACGACTCAGCGACGAAGATCGCGGGCATCACCGGTGAAGCCGTGGTACTGCGTGTGGAGACGGACACCGCCGGCAAAACTCTGAATGTGTCCGAGAACTTCTTCGTACAAAATACTTCGACGCCGCCACGGACGGAAGTGGGCGGCAACACATTCGATTTCTATCTACCCAAGGACGCGCAGGTCACGCAGTCGCTGGCCAGCGCTCCTGGCGGCCTGCCCACCAACGGCAAGGTCGCCCCCATCGACGCGGCAAACGGACACTATGCTTTTACGTTTCCGATTCGCCCGGGCGAGACGCGCTTTCAGGTGATTTACACCCTTCCGTACAGTGGCAAGCAGACCTTTTCGCTAAAACTATCCGTGCCCACCGGCGATGTCGCCGTCATGCTGCCGAAGACGATGCAGTTTGAGGGCTCGGCGCAGTTTCAACCCATCAATCCCGATCCAAATTCCAAGAGTTTTGACGCGCATAATCCTGGGATCGCGCAACCGATTCAATTTTCAGTAACGGGAGTTGGCCAGTTGCCGGATGAGTCGCAGGGAGCATCAGCGCAGGGCGGGGCCAACCAGTCCGGCAATGGGCCTCAGGCGAGCCAGTCTGCAGCCAATGCGACGCGTCCAGGCGGCGGGCTAGGCGCACCCGAGGATCCTGAAGGGACAAACGATCCATGGGCGAAATACAAGTGGTGGATTCTCGGGGCTCTTGGCGTGGCCCTCGCCGGTGGCGCAGGTGTGCTGCTGAAGTCCAGCCCCACTGTTGCCGGTGTGCCCCCCGTACCGATGGGCGACATGGCCTCGACTGCTGGAAGTTATGGCGTGGCAGCAGGGGCATCGCCTTCCTCAGTCCCACTCTCGACTGCGAATCCGCTATTGCAGGGGCTCAGAGACGAACTATTTGAGTTGGAGACCGATCGTCTGTCAGGCAAGTTGAGCGAGGCCCAGTACGCGGAGTACAAGGCTGCGTTCAATGTCGTCCTCCGTCGAGCGCTCAGCCGCATTGAACCGCTGTAGGTGCATGCCGGCACACGGCCGCAACCGGACCGAATGAATCGTCTAACATGAATGTATGACTGTCTTCTTCCGTGTGCTGCGGTTGCTGACGATGGTGGTGTGGGTAGGCGGCCTAGTCTTCTTCGCGTTCGTACTCGCGCCGATTGCGTTCCACGTGTTGCCCTCGAAGCATGAGGCAGGCACGGTTGTAGGCGCGACCCTGCGAATCTTGAACGAACTGGGACATGCCTGCGGCTTTACATTTCTTTTTGCAACAATTCGCCCATGGCTAAGGGCTGGCGCTCGCGGACGGAGAATCTTCGTCACGCAAATGCTGCTTGTCGTCTTAATGCTTGCGGCAACGATGGTTGTGCAGGTGAGCATTGTTCCCGCGATGGAGCGGGACCGTCTCGCAGCGGGTGGCGACGTCGATGAAGCGGCTCCGGATAATCCAGATCGGCTGGACTTCGAACGTCTACATCCGCTGTCGGAAAAGCTGGAGGGCTCCGCACTATTTCTCGGACTCGCCGTTGTCGTGATGATGGGATTCGAGGACAGCAATACCGACGGTCTTCCACCCGCCTAACGTAAATCAGACTGCAACGCAGAAGCAGATTCGGCGGGAATGACAAACGTTACACGTTAAACTTGAAGAAGAGAATATCGCCGTCTTTCACGGTGTACTCCTTGCCTTCGGACTTCAGAAGGCCCTTCTCCTTGACCGCCTGTTCACTGCCATATCTGAACAGATCATCACAGTGGTAGCAGTCAGCCTTGATGAAGCCCTTTTCGAAGTCTGAGTGGATGACGCCCGCCGCACCCGGAGCTTTGGTACCGCGAACTATAGTCCATGCGCGAACCTCCTGGACCCCGGCTGTGAAATAAGTGATGAGATCGAGCAGACGGTAGGCTGAATGAATCAAGCGATTCAGTCCCGGTTCTTGCAATCCCATCTCCTTTAGAAATTCATCGCGCTCCGACGCATCGAGCTGGGCGATCTCTGACTCCATCGAGCCGCAGATGCGGACCACCTGCGAGTTCTCTTCAGCAGCGCGCTTCTCAACCGCATCTACCCAGGGATTGTGCCCAGTTAGGCCCGACTCATCGACATTGGCGACGTAGAGCTGCGGCTTGGCAGTAATGAGATGTAGGTCGCGGGTATACGGCAACTCTTCGTCGGTAAGTTCTACGGTGCGCGCCGGGCTTCCCGCTTCCAGAGCCTCCTTCAACTTGCTAAGTGCCACAAATTCGACTTTGATCTTGTGATCGGCGTTGGCTGGCTTATTTAGCTTCTCGACCTTGGCGTGGCGTTTCTCCACTGTGTCTAGATCGGCCAGAAGAAGCTCTGTGTTGATTATGTCGATGTCGTGCAGCGGGTTCACACCGCCAGCCACGTGAACTACTTCGGGATCGGCAAAGCAGCGGACGACGTGGAGGATGGCGTCCGTGGAACGAATATGACCAAGGAACTGATTACCGAGTCCCTCCCCTTTCGAGGCGCCTTCGACCAAGCCGGCGATGTCGATAAATTCCATGCTGGTCGGGACGAGCGATTTGGGTTTGACGAGCTCGGAGATCTTATCCAGCCGGACATCGGGCACCGTGACCACGCCGGTGTTCGGGTCGATGGTGCAGAAGGGATAATTGGCGGCCTGCGCCTTTGCCGAGGTGAGGGCGTTGAAGATGGTGCTTTTTCCGACGTTGGGAAGCCCAACGATTCCGCAGTTCAGAGGCATGTTTTGCTGTTTCCTTCGATCGTGTTGCCGCGAGCAGATGCGAGCCGAGGGTTGGCGTCGTGAAAGTGTCTCTTACAGGATAGTTCATGCGGAGGCAGTTGCCGCTCGTTGGACCCCGCGATGTTGAATTAGCAGGCGGGAGGCGAGAGGCTGCATTCGCAGGACGGGTAGAATCATAGTTCATGACTATTGGAATGATGCCGGCATCCAGGTTCTGGCTAGCGCTCGGACTGGGGCTTTTCGCGGGGCTGGCAGACTACGTGGGCGGATTTCTGCTGGTGCGGCAATCTCCTTCAGCGCGAGCCTTGCGCTATTTTGTGGCATTAGGAGCCGGTTTCATGCTCTCAGCGGCGCTGCTGGAGATGCTGCCAGAGGCCTTCGCAGTCAATACGCACTGGGCCGCGCTTTTGGTGCTTGCGGGTTACTCCGGAGTACATCTCCTCGAGCACACGCTGGTCCCCCATTTCCACTTTGGCGAGGAGACGCATCACCACGAATTCATCTCGAAGAAGAGTAGCTACTCGGTGCTGCTCGGGCTGGCCACGCATACGTTCTTCGACGGCATCGCCATCGGGTCAGGATTTGTAATCTCGACGTGGCTTGGGTGGGTGCTCTTCGTCGCGATTTTTCTACACAAGATTCCGGAGGGCTTCACCGTAGCCAGCGTCATGCTCGCCGGCGGACAGGGACGTCACGCCGCTCTTAACTCCGCCCTGTTCCTCGGTGCAATGACGGTACTCGGTGTGCTTGCCATCAACCTCGAACCGGGTTGGGTCAAAGCCGGTCTACCACTTTCCGCCGGGGTAACGATCTACGTCGCAGCGACCGACCTCGTCCCCGAGGTTAATCGCGAGCCTGGTGTGCGCATGGCGCTAGTCTTCTTTGGCGGTGTGGTGCTGTTTTTCCTGCTGCGGTTGCTGGGTCCGGGATGAGTTAGGCCCAACCACCGCTCGACTACAGCACCTTCAACGTAACGTTCGCCGAGTGCTGTAAAGCAGTCCCGATGGAACTGGTGGCGGTGCCGGTAACGGTAATCGTGTAAGTCTTCGCGTTGACTGACTCGGACGCCGTGTTGATGCGGTCGCCGCAGCCGATAGCCGCCACTGCAAGTAGCAAACAGGATAGAGCCGCTACGAAAATCATGGATAGGCCACGCCAGCGTTTCGGTGAGCTACGACGCGCGAGACCGATTGCCGGAAATAGCAGAATACCCAGTAACACCAGCCCAGAAATTTTTCCATTGCCTGGCGATGAGGGCCAGGATGGCCGCTTCAGCGCCGCAAGCGGGGTCTGGATCGTCAGCGTGAAGTTTGTGACAGCGCCGCTGGGAGGCAGATACGCCGGGCTTAGAGATGCCGTCGCGCCAAGCGGGGTTCCCTGTACAGCGAACGTAATCGGGCTAGCCATCGTCGCTCCCTGTATCGCCACCGAGAAGCTGAAAGTGGCGGCACTGCCCGCGGGAACGGCCTGCGAGATAGCACCCGTGGAAGTTAGTGTGAAGTCGGACGTCGCACCGACCGTAATAGCCACCACAGCGGATGTGCTGGAAAGAAAATTTGTGTCGCCCGAATAATTGACCCTCAAGCTATGCGCTCCTAGCCCAAGAGTACTAGTGCCAATCGTCAATCCCCCGCCCGAGAGTGGCGCGACAGACATTACTGTCGCTCCGTCCAGCAAAGTAACGCTGCCGGTCGGCATGCCGCTGGTGGTGCTCACCGCCTGGATGGTCAACGTAAATGGCTGACCCAATCCCGGCGTACTGGTCGAGGGCGACAGCGCTATCAATGTGGGAGCCTGGGCAATGCTGAGGTCGGCGGTTGTAATCCAGACCGCATAATTCCCTGCCGAGCTACCGGTCAGGGTAGCGGCGACGGGATAGAGTCCCACGGGAGACAAGGGCCCCGCACTCGTCGAGAATACTGCGGTAACTTTACCCGCGTCCTGCGCGAGTACGCCGCTGAGCACACCGCCAAGCGTGGGGATAGGCTGACCGTAAAGGATCGACAAGTTACCAGCCGTAGCTGTGACGCTGAGCGGCATCACCGTCAGTGCCAGAACGGAAGACTGCGCGGCCGGGTGAGTTGCATCGCCCTCGTAGATCGCGACCACGCTATGAGGACCGGCGGCGAGGCTTGATGTATCGAGCATGGCTGAGTTAGCACTCAACGTCGTAACGCCTGCCGTCACAGCGGTGCTTGCATTGGTATCCAAAAACGTAATGATGCCCGTAGCATGTGTGGTTGCGCTCAGTGTCGCCGTTATTCTGCCGCTTCCGTAGGTAACCACCGAAGGCCCGGTGAGCATCAGTAGCCCTGGCGAGATTGTTCCTACTCCTGCAATGGTGTGGATGTCCGGCCCCGGCGCGGGCAATGCGTCCAACTGGCGGATGCGTTGATTCTCGCTATCGGTCAGCGTAAGTAAACCGGCTGGCGAAATCGCAACCGAACGCGGCGTATTCAAGCTCGCTGCCACTGCTGGCGCTTCGTCACCAGCAAAGGTCTGGGCTCCTTGCCCTGCGACCGTAGTGATTACTCCCAGACTCGAGATGCGCCGGATGCGATGATTCGCACTGTCCGCGACATAGAGATTGCCCTCGACATCGATAGTCAGCCCGCGCGGCAATGCCAGCCCGGCCGCGGTTGCTGCGCCACTATCACCGCCGTACGCTTGCAGAGCTGTCGATCCCGCAACGGTGGTGATGATGCCTGTAGCCCCATTGACCTCGCGTACTCGGCCGTTATGCGTGTCCGCCAAATACAGATTCCCGCCAGCATCGATCGCCAGACCATTGGGTGAGTCGATCGCGGCCGCTGTAGCCGGACCATTGTCTCCAGCGAAAGCCTGGACACCGTTGCCTGCGACCGTCGTGATCAGTCCCGTGCCCGCTGCGATTCTGCGCACGCGGTGGTTGTCCGTGTCCGCAACATAGACGTTTCCGGCCACATCAACAGCAAGCGAAGTAGGCAGATCAAGTCGTGCCATGGTAGCCGAACCGCCATCGCCAGAAAATCCGGCCACACCAGTACCAACGATCGTCGTTATGGTGCCGGTATTAGCCGCGACTTTGCGCACCCGATGATTGTGCGAGTCGGCTATGTAAAGATCGCCCGCTGTATCCATAGCGAGCCCGGAAGGAGAATTTAGTTCCGCAGTTGTCGCCGGTCCATAGTCGCCCGCAAAGCCCTGAGTTCCGTTGCCCGCAACGGTGGTCACAATCCCCGCCACAGAGAACCTTCGGACTATGTGATTGCCGGTCTCGGTAAAGTAGAGGTTGCCTTGAGCGTCGAACACAAGAGCAGATGGGAGCACCAGCGGGAGTAAAGCAGTTTGGGTCTCGGTTTGCGCTGGACACGCCAGAAAAGTCGCCAGTACCATCGCCACGCCAAGGCGCGCGAAGTTACCGCGAGGCGCCGTAGGCAGGCGTGCTGATTCGCGCATTGGGTTGGTGCTGCTCGGCTTCCCCATTCGCTTCTTTGTCTTGATTCCCGCGTATTTTCACGCGGCTCCGGTCCGTCTTTAAGACTAGCACTCGCACGAACTTTGCGGTCGAATGACTGCAATGGTAGCCTGCTCAAGGAACGACGGCCATATTTCTCGACAACCTACGCGAATGCTGTCCGCCAAACGCAATAGCCGCATACCCTACAACACGAACGGGAGATCTATGTCAAGATATTGCCTTACGCTCGACCTGCAGGACGATCCCAAAAAGATCGCTGAGTACAAGCTCCACCACGAAAAAATCTGGCCGGAGATTCGCGATAGTCTCTTCGATTCAGGCGTCACGGGAATGGAGATTTACGTGCACGGCACCCGCATGTTCATGATCATGGACGTCAGCAGAAACTTCTCTTTCGAGAAAAAGGCCGCCATGGACGCCGCCAACCCCAAGGTGATGGAGTGGGAGGCCCTAATGGGAAACTTTCAGGCAGTCCCTGCAGGCGCAGACCCGGTACGCCGTTGGGCCCCAATGGAGAAGGTCTTTGACCTCGCCGCCCAGTAATTAACAGCTTGTTTCTTGCTTTTCACGCGAAGCGTCGACAATGGCACGAAGTGCTTATTTCGCCAGGCCGTAGCTGCATGTGTCGATGTCTTTTGGGCGCATCGTGATCACCACCCTGCGATGTGCCAGCAGTGAAGACTCGACCACAATCGGGATGTTGGCCGTGCACAGCCCCTCGATCCGCGCGACGATGCGGTAGAGTCCCTTGTCAACTCTGCCGAACCGGAACTTTCCATCTCTATCGCTCACGATGGTACCGATTAGTGCGTGCCCTTGTTCTGTAAACAACGAGACCGACGCTCTGGACATGGCGTCCCCGCCCAAGCCGCGGACGACTCCGTTGACGTTTCTCAGCTTCAGAGGAGCAGGGTCGGTCGAGTTCTCATTCACGTAGCTAGCAGCGGTCGACGGTGTTTCAGTTGCGGTCGATAATGCGGTCTGTCCCGATCCGGCAACCCCCGGCAATAGAAATATCGCCAGCCCACTCGTTGCGAGAAACATAATCTTCATCGTCACCACCCCGGCGAGTCTAACTTATGCGCATGTTAGAACGACACTCAATTCGGATTCACTCCAGCAGAACCTTGCAGTCAGAATTCGCCTAAATTCCCGAGAACTACGCGCGCCCCATGACCACCGTGTGAGGACTCATGGGTATAGGGTGCGCTGTCATGCCCGAAAAACCTGCGTCTGTATACATTGTTGTGAGTTCATTCAAGGTGTAGGCGTCGCCCGCGGTGGTCGTGGCCAGCATGATCATGCTGAAAGCGGCCGGCACAGGGGGCGAAACCCGGTCCTCGTTGGGCACGAACTCCAGCGTGGCGGCTCGGCCGCCGGGCTTTAGGGCTCCGCGCACCTTCTTCAGCAAAGTCACGCATGTTGGAGGATCAAAGTGGTACAGGAAATTGGTGAGTAGCACTGCGTCATACGGGCCACCAAAGTCGACTTCGAAGGCGCTGCCAGGTAGCATGTCGTAGCGGTCCTGAACACCGGCCTTGCGAGCATTCTCCAAAGCAACGCGCAGCACAGGCGCCCAATCAAGACCAGTCACGCGAGCCTTGGAGTTCTTTTTAGCGATCTCGATGCCGAAGAGGCCATGGCCTGCGGCGATGTCCAGAACCCGCATTGGTCCCACGCATCCCTCCAGCACGATCACACCAAGTGGGCCCACCATGGGGGCCATCATCGGCGCCATCGTCTCTGCAAATTGCACCCATATAAGATTTTCCGACTCAACGCTGCCCTCTCCCGGCAAATTCGTATGGCCGGTGCGTACGACTTCCGCCAAATGCAGGTATGGCTCCAGAATTGTGGGGTTGCTCATGAACTGGACGATCGACGCCATGCACGCCCGCGATTCCGGATCAAGAAACGCCGCACTGCTGAGAGTGTGTTTGTAGTGTCCGTCCTGCTTGACCAAAATGCCGTTGATTGTGAGGTAGTCGCACAGGATTCGAATACCGCGCTCCGACGACGAGCAGTGGCGCGCGATGGAGGCCACATCTCCCGGCCCCTTGCCTACAGCGCGAAAGACGTCCAGCTCGATTGCAGCTCTCAGTGCGGCCGTTCGCTGGTGTGCCTGCATCATGTCAAAAACTAGGCCGGGGTTCAACGGGGCTGCAGCGTAGGTGTCGGCTTGCATCACTATCTCCTTAAAACTTTTGTTTGGAATTCATGAATTCCGGGACCGTGCCATGAAGCGTACCACACCCCTCTGACGCTTGGTTCAGCCAGAAATGACGGCTCAACTGGTATCTATTCCGTGGTGACAGCCTTAGTCAGGTTGCGGGGACGATCGACATCGACGCCATGGTCGACTGCCATGAAGTAAGCAAAAAGTTGCAGAGGGACAACCTCTGACATGGGCAGCAGCGCTTCCGCGGCTGGCTCAATGGGAATGGTGTGGGAGGCAAGCGACGCAATGGTCGCGTCGCCAGCATTGGCGAGTGCCAGCACACGCGCCCCCTGCTCACGCATGTCGTAAAGCAGAGACACGGTTTTCTCATAGCGCAGCAGCGACTCGGGATCGTCGGTGTCGACAGTGGCCAGCACCACGAGCGGAACTTCAGGAGAGACGAGAGCATTTGGTCCATGCTTGAGCTCCCCGCTAGGATAACCCTCGGCATGCAGGTACGAGGATTCCTTCAGCTTCAGCGCGCCCTCGCGAGCGATCGCGTAATGCACGCCGCGCCCAAGGTAAAGAAAAGTTCGCGCATCCGCATAGGTTGGAGCAAGCGCAGCAATCGTCCGCTCCCATGTGGGAAGCTGCGCCGCGATCGACGTGGGAACAGTGACCAGCGCTGCCAGTCGCTCCTCAATCTCGGCTGGCTGAAGCGCGCGGCGTTCATCTGCAGCCAGCAGAGCCAACACCACGATCAACGCGAGCTGGGTTGTGAAGCTCTTGGTAGCCGGAATTGCAAGTTCTATGCCAGCTAGTGTGGCGAGGTCTACCGTTGCTTCGCGCGCCATGGTCGAGCCATGGACGTTGGTGACGGCAATGGTAGGGTGGCCGCGCCGAGCCGCCTCGCGGAGCGCCGCAAGCGTGT
The DNA here is from genome assembly GCA_025357875.1 of Granulicella sp. GTDB lineage: Bacteria > Acidobacteriota > Terriglobia > Terriglobales > Acidobacteriaceae > Edaphobacter. The sequence continues at coordinate 18,652 of JANYLK010000217.1, read as the reverse complement.
CTGCCGTCTCTCCCGACTGCGATAGCACCAGCACAGGGCTCGGGTTGTCGGGATGGCGGCGAAGGGTGGTCGATCGGCACGCGTATTCGCTGGCGTACTCCACATCGACGACCAGGCCTGCGAGATCCTCCAACAGAATTTCAGCAGCTAGGCCTGCGTGGCGGCTGGAACCACTCGCAGCGATGATCAGATCCGGATGATGACGGATCAGCGCAGCAACGGCGGATAACCGATCGTCACGGAAGCGGGGCACGGGGCCGGAGAGGTCAAGGTAGTATTCAAGCGTGCGCACGATGGCGGAGGGCTGCTCGTAAATCTCGCGCAGCATGTGATGGTGAAAGACGCGCGACGGCGACTGCAACGGCATGGCTTTTGATCTCCTAAGGATGATGATTGCACATGGATGCACTAGACTGGAACGATGCGACTGACTCCGGTCTTCCTGCTCTCCGCGACCGATGTCGCTCACTTCCCTACTGAGGCAAAGACTTTTGGCGCGCCGGAAATAGCCTTCCTCGGGCGATCGAATGTGGGCAAGTCATCGCTGATTAATGCGCTGCTGGGATCGAAGCAAGCGCATACATCGTCCACTCCCGGGCGAACCCGCGCGATCAACTTCTTTGCACTGCACGAAGGCGTTGGCGAAAAGAAGAAGCAGCGGCCAACGCTGATCTTCGCTGACCTTCCTGGTTACGGCTACGCGAAGATCTCGAAGTCAATCTCGGCTGAATGGCCGAAGTTCATTGAGCCGTATCTTGCCGAGCGGGAGACGCTGGCGCTGGGTATTTGCCTCGTGGATACCAACATTCCGCCTCAACCAAGCGACAAGCAACTCATCGACTTCTTCAAGCTGACTCAGCGTCCGTATCTGGTCGTGGGAACAAAATCGGACCGGCTCGGAAGTAATGCCCTTGCAAAGAGCATTGCGGCATTGAAGCGCGAGCACGAGGTAGATGAGGTGCTGGCAGTATCAGCGACTAAAGCCGAAGCAGGCACCAAAAGCCTGTGGGCTCGGCTGATGGCTGTGACCGATTGATTCGAATCAATCACTGAACTGGTGTCGCTCGTCCTCACTGAGCCAGATCCAGCGCCCTCCTGAGCGACCTCCTGAGCGCGCCTCTCGCAGATACTTTGGGACTCGCTCCACCCAGCGGCGGCGGACGATGTCTTCTGCGGGCAAGATGTTAAGCAGATCCGCGTCGATCTGGCGCTGTGCGGTCGCGTCGGGCGCTGGGAAAAAATATTCGTTGTGCCGCTTTTGGTCGAGGATCAGCATCGAGGGGCGGGTTGGGCGACCGTCCAAACCATCCTCGGAAGGAAGAATGCGGTACGGCATTCCGCGGGCGCGAAGCTTCTGAATTCCGGAGTTGCTGAGATATTGGGAGCTTGGGGGCACGAGCTCGATATCGGGCTGGAGTCCACGTTCGACAATCTCGTCCAGTGTCGGTTCTACGGGGGCAATAAGGCCGACGCTGAGCGGGCGCTTCTGACGAATCTCGTTCTTCAGCGTGCGCAAGGCCTCGTCCAGCGTGCTGACGACGAAGTCGAGATAGCCAGCGCGCATGGCCGACTTCATCGCGGCGGCCTCTGAGTCGATTGCCAGCAAGGCTCCTCCAGCTATGCTGACCGCGGCTGGCGTTCCAGCGTCTGCGCATCCGGAACCGCAACAGAGAACGAGGCAACCAGACCAATCTTCGCGGAGATCGATGAGGGTTTCATAGATGAGCATTGCTTCGTGCTGTATGTCTCCCAATTGCATAGCCCGGCTCTTTCTATCGCTCAAAACGTGAGGGACCCTGCGGTTGTGGGCCGCAGGGTCTCCATATTGATCGCACCCTCACTATTGCCCGTAGTATTCAAGGCCGAGGTGGGTGATCAGATCCTCGCCCATGATGTGACGGAGCGTGTTCTTCATCTTCATCGACTGGATGAATAGGTCATGCTCGGGGTAGACGCCCTTGGCGCTGTCGGGAGCCTTGAAGTAGAAGCTGAGCCACTCCTGAATGCCAAGTCCGCGAAGGCTGGGAGTGCGCGCGGCGAGGTCCATAAAGAGGCAGAGATCGAGCGCCAGCGGAGCGGCAAGTATGGAATCTCGACACAGGAAATCGACCTTGAGCTGCATCGGATAACCGAGCCAGCCGAAGATATCAATGTTGTCCCAACCTTCTTTATTATCACCTCGGGGCGGGTAATAGTTAATGCGAACTTTATGGTAAATGTCCTTGTAGAGGTCGGGATACAGGTCGGGCTGAAGGATCATCTCCAGAAGGCCGAGTTTAGACTCTTCCTTAGTCTTGAACGACTCGGGATCGTCGAGGACTTCGCCGTCGCGGTTGCCCAGGATGTTGGTGGAGTACCAGCCGGAGACACCGAGCATTCGCGTCTTGAACGCGGGAGCGAGAACGCTTTTGATCATCGTCTGCCCGGTTTTGAAGTCCTTCCCGCAGATGGGTGCGTTCATCTTGCGCGAGAGCTCATTCATCGCAGGGATATCGACGGTGAGGTTGGGCGCTCCATTGATGAATGGAATACCTTCCTTCAGTGCGGCCCAAGCATACATCTGAGAGGGCGCGATGCCCGGATCGTTGTCGTCGAGGCCCTTCTCAAACGCTGCCAGCGACTGATGGACGGCGCTCTCTTTCATGAATATCTCAGTAGATCCGGTCCAGATGAGCACCTGGCGGTCGGTCTTCGTTTTGAACTCGGCGATGTCATTGCGAATCTGGCTCGCGAGGTCACACTTGCTCTTGCCCTCCTTGATGCGCTTACCGGTGAGCCGCTTGACATAGTACTGGTCGAAGACGGCCGGCATGGGCTCGATCCCTTCAAGGAAGGGGCGAATCTGCTCGAGCTGGTCGCGGTCGAGGACGCCGGCAGTCTTCGCTGCGTCGTAAAGATTGCCGCCGAAGATATCCCATCCGGTGAAGACGAGGTCGTCTAGTTTGGCGAGCGGAACGAAGTCCTTGATGAGTGGGCTCTTGGCGTCTGTGCGCTTGCCGAGTCGGATGGTTCCCATCTGCGAGATGGAGCCGATTGGCTTGGCGAGTCCCTGGCGGATCGCCTCTACTCCGGCGATGAGCGTAGTGCAAACCGCTCCCATGCCGGCAGTCATGATGCCGAGTTTTCCTGCTGCAGGCTTGATGCTGGCCGCGTCTGGCATTGCGGCTCCGGGAGTTGACATGCTTGGTATGACCCTTCTGTGCTGCAAAATAAAGTTGTAATTCTTCCGTGAAACGGAAAGCCCAGTATAGACCCACGGCCAACGATGCGATGTGATGAGTGAACATTCGCGTACTGGGATAGTGGCTCAGCTTTACAGTTTCTGAGCTACATCGACCGCAGGACTGGATATAGAGACCGAATTCTCGCCGATCATCAACTCACGGTCTTTAGTTATCAATTGATGACATTTGGTTGTCGATAGAATACCCATTATTTTGAACTATGCAGAGGGGGACAGTTTCGGAGTCCTCTGTCTCCTATCCCCCGCGAGCGTTGACCCGAGTCAACGTGGCCAGTACACTCTAGGAGGCAGTCAGCGAATATGGTTGTTCGCGACGCCGGCAATAAATTTCTTGGCCGGTGCCCCCTCGTTCAATGGTAGGACTAGCGACTCTGACTCGCTCGATCGGGGTTCGAATCCCTGGGGGGCAACCAAAATCCTGCACGCGCGCCTCCGGCGCGCGTTTTTCTTTGCCCTTCTGCGCACCTCATCGCACTTCCTTGCACGACATAAGTCGTTAGAAAAAAGCAGTTTATTGTCATAAAAGCTGTTGGCGTACGAAAATAGTCGTCTAAGGAGGTGCGCGCTGGTGCGAGGACAGCCTGCTTTTTCTGTGGGTACGGATGCGGGTATCATTGGGGAAATTTGTGGGTACGGAAAACGTACCTCGTAAGGAGCCGGGCCCATAGCACTCACAATCAAAGAAATTGACGGCGCAAAGCCAACCGACAAACCTTACAAACTGGCAGATGGCGGCGGCCTCTGTCTTCTCATCCCACCCTCCGGTGCGAAACTCTGGCGATGGCGGTATCGCTTCGATGGCAAGGAAAAAATGATGGCGTTGGGGGAGTACCCCCTCGTCACTCTGAAGGAAGTTCGCGAACGTCACTCCGATGCGCGCAAAGCACTCGCGAACGGAATCGATCCCATGGCCGAGCGAAAGGCGGAGGGTGAGGCTAAGCAAAAGGGAGTCGAGGCTCGACAGCGTGAAGCGGAAAACAGCTTCGAGAATGTCGCTCGTGAGTGGTGGAAGTGGTGGTTGATCGGCAAGTCGCCTCGACACGCGGATACCACGATGCGGCGGATGGAAGCTGACGTGTTCCCAGCGTACGGCCACAAATCTATCAATGAAGTGACGGCAGCGGATGTGCGCCAACTCATGATCGCGGTCGAGAAGCGGGATGCCCGGGACGTTGCCAAACGTATCCACGAGACGACATCGCAGATTTTTCGCTTTGCGATCGCTCGCGACATTGCCACTCGCAACCCGGCCGCAGATTTCAAGCCGCGTGACATTCTGGCCGAAGCCCAGACAGAGAACCGTGCTCGCGTGGATGCTAAGGAACTGCCCGAACTGCTTGTGAAGATCGACGACTATAACGGGGACGCAATCACGCGACTTGCTATGAAGCTAATGACGTATACCTTTGTACGCACCAGCGAAGAGATCGAAGCTCCGTGGTCGGAGTTCGATTTGGATGAGGCTCGTTGGACCATACCGGCGGAGCGCATGAAGATGAAGACTCCGCATATCGTTCCGCTATCCCGTCAGGCCGTGGAGGTCTTGCGGGCGCTCAAGCAGATCACAGGCAATGGCCACTTCGTATTCGCTGGCGCTCGCGACAAGAAGAAGCCTATCAGCAACAACACGATCCTCTACGCTCTCTATCGGATTGGCTATCGCGACCGGATGACGGGCCATGGATTCCGTGGACTGGCATCGACCATCCTCAATGAGCATGAATTCGACGAGGCGCATATCGAACTGCAGCTCGCCCACACGAAACGCAACAAGGTCGCCGCGGCTTACAACCATGCGAAGTATCTGAAGCAGCGCACAGAGATGATGCAATGGTGGGCGGACTACATAGATGCACAGCTCGCTAAGGGCAGGAAAGCGTCCGCGCCTAAGCCCACTTTTTCACGGCCGGCCAAGGCTCACTAACGCGCTGCGGCGTACGCTTCGGGCTCGAGGAGGGCACGGCTGTTCTTGACGCCGTAATGCGCTCGGCAGCCCATTGCTTGATTTCGGACCGCACCCATGCAACGGTGCGCGGTCCCAGTTGGACTGGTGCGGGAAAGCTGTTCGCACGGATCAACGCGTACAGGCTGGACTTCGATAAACCAGTCACCAATTTGACTTCTGGCAGGCGAAGAAAGCTCACATCTTCGGTCGTAGTCGAAGAATTACGGCCAGATGAGATCAGCGGCGAAGCGGGCAGCTTCTCTAGCGGGAAATCATGGGCGGATGGCATTCGGACCTCCAAAGGATGAGAAACATCTCTGGTCATACTGCCCGGGCGGTCCAAGGACGTCCAATCGTCCTTCGTTATGGGGTGATAGCAGAAAGTGATGAAACATTTCGCACCCCGCTTTCCACAATATGAATTGGTTGCCTGGCGACAAGCTCGGGGAATCAGAATGGGCAACTCGTACTCATTTTGAAGCAACTTACCTATCAGCATCAGCTGACCGCGCACGCTACGGCCCGCCGAGTAAAGCCAAATCAGGTTGGTGCAACCATGTACGAGGGCCCAGAGTTCCGTCACCTCATCACCTTTGTAACCATTGCTGAAGAGTGCAACTTCGGTAAGGCGGCGGAGAGACTCCACACGACACAACCGGCATTGAGCGGCCACATAAAGCTGCTAGAGGATGGCCTCCAAGAAACGCTTTTCAGGCGAGTCCCACAGGGTGCTGAACTCACTGAGGCAGGTCGCAACTTCCTTCCATATGCCAGACAGATGCTGCATCTGCGTACCCACGCAGTGAAGGCGACTTCGCACCATTTGGCGGATCGTGATGCGCCCCTGAGACTTGGCTATACCCCGTTCATGAATCACGACCTAATGGCGGAGGCTTTGAAAGCGTATAAGGAAATTGTTCCAGACGGCCGAATCAACTCTTCGAGTGATTGCACCAAGCATTTGATTGAAATGCTTCACGACGGACGATTGGACGCTGCTATCGTCACCCTCCCAACGAGCGAATCCGACTTCATCGAGCACTTCGTCTGTGAGGATAAGGTGTTGATTTGCTTGAGGCGAGACAATCTTCTAGCTGCCCTATCCGCAGTCCCCAAAGAGGAAATAGCGGCCAATCTGAAGATCATGTTCAACCGCACCTATCACCCCGAATTGCATGATCAAATCCGAGGTGCGTTCAAGAAAGCTGGGATTACCATTAGGCCTACCGAAACCTTCTCCGCACCTCCAGACATGCAGTTTCTGGTGAAAACGCAGGGATGCTTCGGATTGATTCGCGCTGGAATTCCAGTTGATGCGGAGTTGACCACACGGCCAATCGAAGGAATGGATTTTCGGATTACAACCGCTTTATTGTTTCGCAAAGAGCAGAAAAGGCCTGTGCTTCCGATGCTTGCGTACCGTATGTCTCAGCTCTGTCGCGATAGAGAGAAACAGGAGCTTCCGAAGCGACCAAGCCAGAGCGTAAGGCCCGACCAGCCCGGGATCGAAAAGACGGGTTGAAGACGGCGACGCCTCATCAAGAACCGCTATCGGGCGATAGCAAAGAACGATTGGACGCTGGGAAATACGGCACCTAAAGTCAGGGCATATCACGACTGCAACCCAGTCGATGGAGATGCCGATGACTCGCAGGAACCATGCAGTAAGTCGCCCAGATTGCCTTGCCCCACGCAAGCATTCAACCTTGTCAAAGCAATCTTTTGCCCACGCAGCCCGCGTGATGGCTCCCACTTTATTCGCTCTCGCATTCGCGGGCGTTGCCCATGCCCAGGGAACGATGGACTTCTCCGGTGCAACCACGCTGATGGGAACCTTCAAGACGTTCGCCATTTATGCGGGTGCTGTCATCTGTTTTGGCGGTTTGATCTTTGCCGGCATTCGGATGATGAGCGGTCGCTTTCAGGATGCTATTCCGGGTCTCTTTGGCGCGCTTTTTGGCGCTGGAGTTCTGGGATGGGGCGCGGGGTGGATTGGCTCTCTTACCGGACAGAACATGTAGGAGGTGCCATGCACACGACCAAGCGGGGAGAACCGTTACCAATCAATCAGGCGTTGAACAGGCCCCGAGCCAAGCTCGGACTCGACCTTTCAGCATGGATGGCGATCATATTTGTCTGCGTAACGGTTTTCCTCGTCGGGTTCCGCATGCTCGCGATCCTGAGCTTTCCGACACTCGCGGGCGGCGCATGGCTGATCGTCCGCAGTCACCCGAAGATGTTCCAACTGTGGGGCCTAAGCCTCAGCCAGAAGAGCTACTATGACCCGCGCAAAGACTGAACAGATCAAACGTAATCCGTGGTTTGCGAAGGCTGGAGCGGCGTGCAGCATCGTGCCGATCTCGCACTTCGTTGGTCCGAGCATCTTCGCATTTAAGGGTGGAGGCTATGGCTGCCTCTTTTCTCTGACAGGCCTAGATGAAGAGGGCCTGACGGAACATGAGCTTGATGCGCGTGTCCGGCAAATCGAAGGTGCGCTGCGTACCCTGCCAGAGGGATCGTGCCTCTATCAGTACACCCGCCTGATGTCCGGCTTCGACCTCCCAAGGCAAAAGCAGTATTTGAGTGAGGTCACCGAGGCATTCGCTAGTGATCGCTTATTGTTCCTCAAGAAGAATGCGGCCTTTCGTCGGATCGATCTTCACTGGTGCCTCACTCTTGAGCCATCCAAGCTCAAACCCTTGGAGCGGAAGCCCCAGGAGAATGCCATTGAGACATCGCGGATGCTCTCTGACCTGGAAAAGACCGCGACCCTTCTTGCAGGCCATCTGGGAAGTTCGCTCGGTTTGAAGCTACTCGACAAAGGCGATGCCTTCCAGTTCTTCAGCTACCTCTTCAACCTTGAGGAATGGGCAGGTCAGGACCAACTTCGTGGCGACACAGGCGTTGACCGCCAGATCGTAAAGAGTCCCGTCTCGTGGCACAGCGATCACGTTCAGGTTGGCAAGCGGCACGTCCAGATGTTCTCTCTGAAGACGACGCCGGAGGCATCACGTCCATGCCAGTTCTCCGGTTTGCTCACGCTCGACTGTGACAGCGTGCTTTGCTCCACATGGCGTGTGAAGTCCGCCTCCGCTGCTCGCAGCGAAATAGATGCCCAGGAGAAGTTCATCTCCTTCTTCAAAGTCGGTGTCCTGACGCGCGTCATGAGTGGACGGGATACAGCTACCTTTGACACCGGAGCCGGGGCCAAAGCCGCCAACAACAGTGTTGACGACCTGAGCGACGTTATTCGTTCGCTGGACAAGAAGGCTCAGGGCGAATTTTCATTGCGCCTGCTGATCGCGGCCTACAGCCCGGAGCAGCTCCGCTCATGTTCGCCGGCTGTGCATCGCGTCTTCGTCGACGCCTGCGCCCAGGTGATGGAAGAAACTCTTGGCAACCTTTCGGCCTTCTATGCCATGTTCCCGGGCAATCAGAAGTTCAATGTCTTCCCGATGTGGTTGTCCGAGGATCATCATGCTCGGCTCTCCTCTGTGTTCGCTTCGCATATCGGGCACCCGCAGTCCGAGGACCTGGACTCCGAATACCTCAACATCTTTGAGACACGCACGCGGACGCCTTTTTTCCAGGACGTCTATGTGGACGGCGTTCGGGTCATGCTGATCATTGGCCCAACCGGGACCGGCAAATCGGTTCACGGGAATCAGATCATCTCGCTGGAGCAGAAGTATGGCGGATTCACCTACATCTTCGATATCGGCGGGAGCTATGAGAGTGTTGTCGAGCTTTATGGCGGGAAGGTCGACCGAGTCGGCAAAGACGGTCCTCGCATCAATCCGTTTGCGCTGGAGCCAACCGAGAGCAATATCAAGTTCCAGTACTCGTTTGTGAAGCTGCTGCTTACGAACGGCGGCGCAGAGTTGGAGCCGGAAGACGACGATGTGATCCATAAGGCTGTGCAGGACATGTACATGCTGGACGCCGCCAATCGCCGTCTCTCAAATCTCTACCTGCCCAAGAAGCTCCAGCGTTATCTGTCGAAGTGGATTGGGACTGGTATCTACAACGCCGTCTTCGACAACGTGGAAGACAGCCTCTCGCTATCTCGGCTCCAGTGCTTCGACTTTCAGGGAGTGAATAACGAGCAGTATGCCGACCTGGTCGAGCCCCTGATGGTTTGGTTGCTCAGGCGAATCAACGACGTGCTCTACAACCCGGTCAATCTTGGAGTGCCGAAGCACATCCTGATCGAAGAGATCTTCTCTTTGATGAAGAACAAGCAGTTGCTTGACGGCGCTTTGGCTTCAATCAAGACCGTCCGCAAAAACCTTGGCGGCGTGACCCTGATCGGCCAATCCGCCGATGACCTCGGAGCGAACGCCGACAGCATCGTGAACTCCTGCACATCGTTCCTGTTCCTGAAGGATGCCACCTTCAACCGGAAGCGCTATGCCGAACTATTCAAGATGAACGAGCAGCAGCTCGCTCTCTTCGAGAGCTTGCAGGACCGGGAAGGTCTGTACATGCGGCGCGACGGGTTGACCAAGGTCGTCACCCTCAATCTGGATAGCCGGAGCTACGCAACGTTCTCTACCAAGCCGAAGGACCGGGTGCGCCGGACGAAGCTGATCGACAAGTACGGACTCACCGAGGGCATTACTCGATTCGCCGAGGGCGAGGCTGTCTAACCCATCTCCAAACCATCACCACGAGGACCACCCATGAAACCGCCGATCCGCTTCACCGTCCCGATTGCCGTCTCGTCTCTTCTTTCGCTTGCCTGTGGCCACGCGCAGGCCGCGACCACACCCAAACCACATCATCTCCAGCCGAATGCGCCGCGTTCCGTAACCGTGTCCGAGGCGCAAACGCCTCCTGTGATTCGGGCCGGCCTGCTCCAATCGACCCTCATTCTCCTGCCCGCCGAGGAGAAGATTGCCACGGTATTTGGTGGTGACACGGTGGATTGGATGTTTGACGCCGGACACGTTGCCAGCCGCTTCATCAGCATCAAGCCGAAACTCGCAAACACGACGACCGACATCCACATCGTCTCCGACCATGGAAACGAGTACACCTTGCAGTTGCAGGAGATCTCTAACGACGCGGACGTCCACTTCGATTCGAAGGTATTCATCGTTCCGGGCGATAAGTCTGCTAAAGACAGGTTGACCGATCTTCCGGTCTTCGTGCCAGCAGCGGAACTGGAGAAGGCAAAGCAAGAGGCCGCGGCTGCGAAAGCTGCACAGACCGCCGAGTTGAAGGCGGAGGCGAGCAAAGCCGAAACCTATCGCAGCCAGTATCCGGGGAGCCTTCACTTCGATTTCACGTGGGATGCGAAAAAGGGCAAGGAACTTGGCCTGCAGCAGATCTGGCATGACGACAAGTTCACCTACCTGCGCGGCCAGTTTCAGGAGACGCCTGCGCTCTACGAGTTGAAGGACGGTAAGGGGTCGCTCATCAACTTCGACTACAACGCGGGCTTGTACACCGTGCCGAAGGAACTCGATAACGGCTACCTCGCAATCGGCAAAAAGCGCGTGGACTTCCACCGCGGTCAGGAGAAGAACTAGCCATGCCTGAACTCAACCAGACCCCAGACGCCACAGTTCCTGCCCAACGTGAAGCCGTTGGACCGGTGAAGAAAAGCACCCCCGCCGTCATCGCGTTGATCGCCATCGTGGCACTGATCGGGATTGCCAACATTTCGAGCCTCGTCAGTGGCAAGAAGAAGTCCGCTCCGGCTAGCGCTTTGCCGATGCGCCCCTCCACTGCAAACGCGCAGCAGGTTTCCAGTTTCGAGATGATGCAGCAGATGCAGGTGCGCAAGGATTTCGACGACCGGCAAAGGCAGCAGGAACTTGCGGCTCAGATGCAGCAACTACAGCAGGAGCAAGCTGTCCCCGGCCCGGAGGCCGATGGGACACCGAAGATGACCGCCGCCCAGCGTGACGCCATCTACGGCAACAGTTCCAATGCTCCGAAGCAGACCTCCAACGTCTCGCAAGCCCAGGCTGAAGCAAAGCAGAAGGTGTTGGAGCGGGAGAAGGTGCATCAGGACGCTGTGAATAGCGATACTGTCGCTATCGACTTTAGCCATCCCAGCACCGTCACGCCGGGTTCGCCGGCTCAGGCGGCTGCGGTACTGGGTCAGCGGGAGGAAATGACATCTACGGCGTCGTCAGAGTCAATTAACCCCACTGTCGCCGGAGCCCCGAAGACAGCGGATTTCGAGCAGCCTAAAGCCGTTGCGAAAGCAAACCCGTTGGCACCTTATCCCTTTGACGGCTATGAGGGTCACCTTTATCGAGTGTTTGAGGGCACGGTGCTTGAAGGAGTCGTGACGAACCACATCGACGGCGGACTGGCTGGGCCGATCCTCATCATGCTGACGACGGACTACTACTCGCACGACCATCAGCAGCTTCTCATGCCGCAGGGCACTCGGCTGATTGGGACAGTTCAGAGTGTCGGGAACGCGCAACAGCGCAAGATCTTCGTAACTTTTCATCGGGCGGTGTGCCCGGACGGCTTCTCGCTCCAGTTGGACAAGTACGTAGGGCTTGACCCCATCGGCACAACGGGACTTGCCACCAAGATCGACCACGGCTACCTCCAGGCATTCGCGGCTGCTGCAGCAGTTGGCGGCTTGGGTGGACTCGCCCAGATCGGCAACAGCGGCAGTGTCCTATCGCCTTCGACGCAGATTCGTAACGGCATCTCGGAACAGTCAGCGAATGAGGGTGAACAGATCCTCAACCACTTCCTCAACCGCTTGCCCGTTATCACGCTCAAAGAAGGCTCGCGAGCTCGCGTCTATATCGGCACCGACATCTTGATCCCGTCCTACGCGGATCATCGAGTCGATCCCACTCTCTAACCACCGTTCTAGGTACCCACGGAGGCATACATGAAGTCCCGTATTCCCAAAATCTGGTTGTCACTCGCCCTGGCCGTCACTGTCAGCTGCTGCACCTATCAGGCAGTTCGGACGCCCATGTTCAGCAATGTCACTGAAGGCGCCATGTTCTATGCCAACGTGCCTGCCCGTCTGTACGAGGTCGTGACCAACCTAAAGACGCTCCCGCAGCGGATGGATCCCACCTGCTCCGAGTGCAATCAGTTCTAACCCAAGGAGTGTTTATGAAGTTCAACTTCAGAAAGCGAAAGAAGTACCTGATCGCCGGCGGATTATTGCTGGCGACGGCGACGCCAAGCTTTGCGATCTTCGGCCTCGGCGATATCGTCTTTGACCCCACGAGCTATGCCAGTCTTGTGTCCCAGCTGACCACGCTGGATACCCAATACAACATGCTCAAGAACAACATCACTCACTTCTCCTTCAAACAGCAATGGCAGACAACGCTGTCGGCTCTCAAGAACGCGAACGTGGCGAACATGTTTGGCGAGACGGCTGGATTCAGCATCGCGCTCAACACCAATTCGCCGAGCACCTCGATGGTGGCTTGGAAGACAGCCAATGTCCCGGTCAACAGTACGACAACCAGCTATCTCCAGGGTCAGACGGTTGGGAACAGCGCACAGCTTTCCCAACTCGCCATGGTCGAGATGTCAGATTCGATCTCGCCGGACTGCCTTACGGCAGTTGGCCAGTACCGGGCGGCGCGCGGCCAGAACACGACCGCGAACGGGTCGTTGGCGCAGCAGCAGTTCGATTCCACTTCTGCCACGAACAGTGAGGTTCAACAGTTGAACCTACTCAATGCGGCGCAGGCGCAGCAACTGACCGAGGCACAGTCCCAGGGAGCAATGCAGGTCTGCCTTGCTTCACAGATGACTGTGGCGAACATGCAACAGCGGAACGCCGCGGCGCAGGACCTGAATACGGCAGCAACGATTCAGGCCCAGCGGGCAGCCAATGACACCAGCGCGGCCAACGAAGGCAGCACCTGGCGGACGTACCTGCCCTAACTCGGAGACGAAATGCTGAACGCTATCAACACGAAGCTTCTCCTTGCAATCCTTGCGGCACTGGCCGTCATTGGCGGTGCCGTCCTTTATCAACGCGACCAAGCGGCCAAGGCAGCCGCTGCAGCCGCTAAAGCAGCGGCCATCCTCCAGGTACAGCGGGATGACGACGAGTACCGGAAGCAGCAGGATGAGGCGCTACGGAAGCAGGTCGAAGCTGACAAGAAGCGTCACAACTCCGCCGCAGCGCATGAAGGCAAAACCTGGAAGACCTACATCCCCTAACCCTACTGAGAGAGAACACCCGTCATGGCTTCCATTGTGTTGTTAGCGCAGGCCCTTCCAAGCGCGAGTTCCGGCGTCGATTGGCTTTATCAGTTCACCAACAATCTGACCAATCTCACGACGCAGAACGGCGGTGCTCTGACTCAGCTTGGGATGAGCGAACTAGCCTGCATCTCTTTCTTCATGTTGGTGAGCATGGTGGTCAACTGGCAGACCTCAACCATGACGTTCCGTCTGCATCATCACCCGATTCAAGTGGGAGATCTGACCAAATTTTTGCTGCAGCTCATCATTTGCTGCCTCTTGGAGACCTACTGGGTCAATCCGTTCCCTGGTGCGAGCTTCGGCATCAATCACTTCTTCTCGTATATTGCCCAGGCGATGGTTGCAGCCTTCGACCAGAGTTCGCTTGATTCGCTGCTCCAATTGCTCAAGACTGCCGGCAATCAAACCGCCATGCCTTCGTTTACGGCGCCTGTCCAGATCCTCTGCTATTTCCTTGTGCAGATCCTTCTTGGGTTGGCCTCTGCAATCCTGTTTCTCATCAACTGCAGCGCCTTCATCCTTTACGGCGTGACGGCGCTATTCGGGCCGGTCTTCATCCCGTTGTTGATGACAAAGACCTTCCGAGGCAAGTTCTTCCATTTCCTTGATGTGCTCATCAGCTTCGCAATGATTCGTGCCGTTGCCGCAGCCTTTATCTTCGTGTGGAGCGGGTTTATGAACGCTTTCATTCAGCAAACCTTCAATGGCAACTATTCGATGGAGATGTGGCTCGCCAACCTGATCCCGTGCGTCATGGTGTTTATTGCCTTCATCATCAACATGCTCTTCATTCCAAGCATGACCCAAGCAATTTTTGGAGGTGCCGCCGGTATGGCTGGCAACTTGGCGAACATCATAGGTAAAGCGGCGACGACCGCCGCAGTGGGAGGGGCATAGAAATGATTTGGTACATCCTCGACATCCTGTTGCTTCGCCGTCTAGGCCTTATACGGCCCATAAGGTACGCAATATTAGTGGTCATTCTCGGCGGTCTCCTCGCAGGAATGATCTATGCCGCTATCGTCTTCCACGCCCTCGCAGAAAGGAATCAGGCCCTCATGTCCAGCACCACTCTACCCACTGAAGTTCGCCTCAAGCCCGAGCAATCGTTATTGACGGACGCGATTGGCAATGAGGTCTATTCCTCTCACTATGCGGAACGAAAGCTCAGCCGATTTGTCATCGGCACGGAGACGGTTCTCCTGCTCGGAGCGTTCGGTCTCATCTTCTCTCTCGCGCACCGTCCGATCTCGAATCGTTACATCCGCATCGACGAAATGGGCCGAGCGCAAGCTATCGCGTACACAGACCTCAACTACAGCCCTCGCGAGGGCGAAGTTCGGACTTACCTGACGGACTGGGCCAACTATCGGTACACAGTCAACCGGGACACCATTGCGAAGAAGTACCCGCTCAACTACTACTTCCTGTCTCAAACATTGGCCTCGCAGTTGATGGGCCAGGATAACCAGAATCACCTCGTCTCTGAGGTGGTTGGTGGTCAGGTTGAGCAGAGCGAAGTAGAGGTCAACAACGTCACGATCACTACGATGTCCGAGGAAACGGTTCAGGGTGCAACTATCGCTCGTGGGACGGCTCTCGTCACCATCGACAAGCTTTACTCGCAGCGGAACTCGCGTGAGCCCAGGACAGAGCATTGGCTGCTGAGCGTGACCTACTACCTCAACCCCAAGCAGGTGAGTGATCAGGCCCGCATCTTTCCGCAGTTCGAGACGATCAATCCGCTCGGATTGACCATCACTGAGTTCCACGAAAACAGGATGTCAGTCGATCCTATTTCGGCGGGTAACAGCGCCCCTGTCGCATCGTCGGCCCCGCAGTCCGCTGCAGGAGGGATGCGATGAGCTACCAACTCATTCTGCCGTTCTTCCCCGAGGAATTGCGCGAGCTTTTGCTTGACCCATCTATCTCTGACTTGATGGTCAATGGAACCACCGGCGTATACGCGGATCGGGCTGGCGTGATCCAGCACATCCCGCTGTCCACTCCGTACACGAACGAGCGGTTGCAGTCCGCGATTGAACGGGTCGCGCGGATACTCGGCCAGGACCTTACGACCCAGAATCCGATCCTCAACACCCGGCTGCCCGATGGGTCCCGTGTCTCGGTGGTCGGTGCACCATCGTCAATCAACGGCCCTACGCTGACCATCCGCAAGTTCAACCGCTGGTACACATCCGATGAGCTGATCGAATCGGGGAGTATGCCAGAGCATGTTCGTGACACCGTGGTGGCACTCATCGGTGCCAAGAAGAACGGCATCATCAGCGGAGGAACCGGGTCTGGGAAGACCACGCTGATGAAGGCTTTCCTTGACCATATTCCAGCCAACGAACGTTTGCTCATCATCGAGCAACCGGCAGAGCTGAAGGTCGGTCATCCGAATGCCGTTCGCTGGGAGGCCGTGGAGGAGATTCCAGGGCAAGTTGCGATCACGCCAAGCGAGCTATTGGCGGCAGCTCTCCGCCACCGTCCCGACCGGATGATCATGGGCGAGATTCGCAATGAGTGCGGCTACGACTTGCTTCAAGCGATGAACACAGGCCACGGCGGAACTCTCTCCACAATCCACGCAAAGTCAGCTTGGGACGCGTTAAATCGTCTGGCTAACCTTGCCCTCAGTGCCAGGCCCAATCTGAATCATGCCTTCATGCGAGCGGAGACCGCAGAAGCCATCGACTTCGTCCTCTATTGCGAGCGTGACCATACAGGCCGGCGTCGCGTCCGCGAGTTGATTATGGTCAACGGTTACAGCCATGCGGACCAGAGCTTCCAGACCGAGGAGGTCTACCGCGCTTCCGCAGCCTAACGCCCAGTCCAAACGCTAGAGAACCCAACCCGTATCCGAGGTCTTACCGATGCACCCTCATGCTCCCAATCCGGCTGCAGAGCCCCACCTGTCTCTAAATGCCTTCAGTGTGCCCTCCCTGAGCCGCAAAGAACGCAACGGCGGTGGCGAAAGGCCGTCCTTTCGGGGAACTCTAGCCAGCAGTGATGAGCTGCGCTTTGGGCGAACATCCGCAGCCAAGTTGCGAGAGAGTGACTTCGGTCCAGTGGATGTCTGGCCGTTTCGTATCCCGTCCTCTACTCGGGGTCACGCTTCGGGGCCGAAACCGGCGCCCGGCGGCTCGGCGCTCTTCTGCTTCGACTTCGTCGCCCTTCGGGTTACGGTTTCCAGCTTCGCCGGACCCTCCGCAAATGCAGAGCTTGGCACTTGGGAGCCGGGCCCACTCGCTCGGCTTCGCCAGGTGTGACCCGAGCAGGATACGGGAAATTCAACAAAACGGAGATACCACCATGTACCAGAACAAAGTCACCCTCATCGGCTTCCTCGGCAACGACGCAGAAGTTCGCACCAACGACAACCGCAGCTTCACCACTCTCTCGCTGGCAACCAAGAGTTCATACAAGAAGGACGGCCAGTACATCTCGCATACTGAATGGCACCGTTGCGTGATCTTCGGCAAGCTCAGTGAGTTCGCCGGCACGCTGAAGAAGGGCGCTCATCTGCAGGTGGAAGGCGAGCTGCGCAGCCGGGAGTACGAGACCAAGAAGGTCGGCAAGAAGGCAGCGCAGAAGAAGACCATCTGGGAGATTCGGGTGAACTCGATTCTCAAGCTCGACCGGGCGGAGAAGGCCAGCCCGGAAGAGCAGGAAGCAGACTCCCAACTGAATCTGGAAGCGGTCGCATAAGCCGCTTTCCTTCCATCAACTCGGGAGCCCAGTAGACGCCGGGCTTCCAGCACTGTGAGACTCGCAATGAACACGAAGATTGCACACGAATTCCTAACCCGATGCTTTCGTCCTGAAGAGACGATTGCGCTGCTACTACGACGGGAGAACCCGCCCTCGACAACGCAGCGGATCGTGCGTCTGGAGCAGGCCATTGCGCCGCGCTATCTAGCTTGGTTGGCCTATCAGAACCATACTGGGGCGAACGTCTATGTCGCTGCCAATCCGCTTCGCCCCGGCAGTAGGAAGCGGACCAAAGAGCGCATCGCGGAAGTTCGCCATCTCTATCTAGACATCGACGAGGATGGCGACAACAGGCTGGCAGCACTTCGAGCGTCAGACGATGTTCCAGTCCCGAGCATCATTCTGTCGACTTCGCCCGACAAGTACCAAGTGCTTTGGCGCGTGGAAGGCTTCGACTTCGATCAGCAGGAAGCGACGCTGAAGTTACTCGCCATTGGCTTTGGTGGAGACTCTGCCTGCACCGATCGAAACCGCGTTCTCCGGATACCCGGATTCCGCAATTGCAAGTATGATCCCGCGCATACCGTCACGGTTGAATACCTTAGCGATGCAATATACCGCCGAGAGGACTTCAGACTGCATGATTCGGCGCTGTTATCCATGGTTCAGTCTCGCGTTTTCGCAGGGACCCGAGCGGGGCACAAGAACACACATTCGGAACAGGATTGGGCGTGGGTTGTCCGGCAGTTGTCCCTCGGAGAAGACGCCGAAAAGCTGACCCGGGAGCTTGCTTTGCGGAGATCGGATAAGCCTAATCCTCTGTACTACGCCCAACGAACGATAGACATTGCTTGTGCCCGTAGATCGTTGCTCGAAGGTACGTCGACTGAGAGCGTGGTTGAGATGCTTGTTCACCAGCGTTCAGCTGAGGTTCCTGCCTCCCTTTGCAACTCCCGAGCGCGAGAGATTGCGACCACTGCTCAACGCATGATCGCCCGTCAGACTTCCACTTCCAACCATCACCCCAAGGAGAACCACAATGCCACTGCTTGAAGTCGTCCAAACCCGCCAGATCAGCGCATCCATTCGGCTCACTGACACAACCGCAACCCAGGTCGATCAGTACGCCGCTTTCATCTGGGCTTGCGCTGACGATGTAGTCGAACAAGCACTCGCTTATGTGTTCAGCAAAGACCGCGACTTCCAGGACTTACTGAAGACTCCGGAAGCCCGAAAAGTTTCCTCTACGCTTCGCATTAGGAAAGCACCTGCTGCGGAGGCTCCTGAGCCGATGCCTCAGAAGCTAGCTCCAGCATCAGTTGCCGCCGCTTCATCGCCAGCCAAAAGCGCATGATCCTCCATTTTGTTCCGGGGCAAAGCCACACCGGTGCTGCGCACCGGAAGAATGTTGACACTCCATCCCTCGTAGGGTGGCGTTCGATGCGACAAGCGTATGCAGATGTATACGCGGCTCGAATGAGCTACTTACCGGACGACCGTATTCAACTGCATACCGAGCGTATTCA
>JANYLK010000160.1 GCA_025357875.1 Granulicella sp. | reverse complement strand
GTGTACCACGGAAACGAATTGATCGTCGTGTACGTCTGTCCGGGACCGATGTCATAAATTGTCGCGAACGAGGTTAAAGAGAAGAAGAAAAGGCTGCAAAAAAAGATAGCTTTCACAAGCGAATTGATTCTTGTAAATGCGAACTGCAACTGAGCGGCCATTATAAAACTCCTTTTATCCCGACGGAATGATCAATTCGCTAGGAACACAACTTAGTGTCAATGTCAAAGTGTTAATAAACGAAACATACCTTTTATTCCGTTTTCTGTCAAATGTTTTTCTTAATTTTGCTAAACTATTCATTATGCTCACGTTTCGATTTGGATTGTTTACGAGCAAGGGATCGCGTCGGGGGGAGGATTCCGCCTCATAGCGGAGTTCGGGCTCGCCTGTGGCTAATACCGAGAGGAAGCGGTAAGTCCTAAATATCGATGACATTAAATGGCTGCGACGTGGCGAGGGTTCCGTCTGAGCACCTGCTAGGCCTTGCATCCTCGTCTGCTGCTGCGAGGCATTGCAGGCGCTCAGACGGAAATCAGCATCGCCATCATGGCCTACAGCCTCGAGCGCATCGTCAAAGTGCTCGGCGCAACGCGACTCACTCAGGCGCTCGCACCCGAATGAGGCGAAATCGATCCTTCATCAGACCGGTCGGACTCTCATCCGCCGAATCTGCCACTCCTCCTCAAACGACCTCATCTGAAACTAAGTTCCGTAACAGACTCAAAGGTGCCAAGGTTGCCAGCCACTCGGCAAGTCCGGCCATCTTCTGGGTAACCGACACTGTTCAACCAAACGATCTCGTTATGGCGGTCGGTGGTTGCTTTTAGAGCGTCCACGACATGCGGGTAAGGCGAGTACCCGACGGAATACTGGGCAATCCGGGCAAAGAAATCTAGGCGCGCCTCCAAACGCAGTGACCGTGAAGATACTCCAACCGAATGCGAGCTCATTAAAGTTTCAACTGCCAAGTTCCTGGAAGCAGGGACTATACGGAATGCAGATCAACGGTGGCATGATCGTGTTATTAAACCGGCCGCTGCTCTAGTTTATCCAGCCGACCCGGCTCTTACCCGGACTGCAGGACAACGAAGTTGTAGCCGGCACAGAGGTGCAGATCATAGGCAAAGACATGCTATTGCCTGACGAAAGCGGCTCGGCCATTGTGGCGATTCTCCCGTTGGGTGGCGCATGGCAGCATGTACGTACCCAGAGATCTGAGCGCTATAGCCTAATCCTCACCATTCCGGCCGGCCTTGCCCACGGGCGGTACGAACTTGCGGTGCACTCCGGCGCGGGAGGACCGTCAGGATGGAGCGCTTCCCTGCCCTTTAGCGTCAACTCCGCCGAGATCTGGCTGCAGAAGCTTTGGAATATCCGCGTTGTGCGCGGAGTAGACATACTGCAAGCTGATGCTACCGAAGCCGAATGAAGAAGACGTCCGAATGTTACTACCTGTGCAGACAAGACGGCGAGCGCCACCACCTCGCTGTGCTTGTCATGCCGCAAGGATACAATCGCCAAGGCGCAGTCAGTAAGAGGAAGAGATACAGGTGTTGCTGTGAATGGATTGATAGTCCTGGAAAAGGCCGCGGGAATGACCTCGCACGACGTGGTCGACATCGTGCGCAGGGCAACGGGCGAGCGCTCGGTCGGACACCTGGGCACACTCGATCCGATGGCCACGGGAGTGCTTCCTCTTCTGCTTGGAAAGTACACGCGACTTGCGCAGTTTTTTGGCACAGCAGATAAGTCTTACGAAGGAACGATCCGCTTCGGATACCCCACCGACACCTTCGACGCCGAGGGAACCCCGGCCGCCGAGGCGCAGCCTTTGACTCGATCCCTCGAAGAATTACGCCTGCTAGCCGCTCCTTTTCACGGAGAGATGCAGCAGATGCCACCAGTCTTCTCAGCAAAAAAAATTGGTGGTGTTCCGGCACATAAACTCGCGAGAGCCGGCAAGCCCGTCGAAGTAAAACCCGCGCGGATTGTGATTCACCGCTTCGATCTGCTCTCGCTCGATGGCCCGTCGCCAATGGAGCAGTCTGCCCACTTTGAAATGCAGGTCTCAGCGGGAGGATATGTGCGTTCGGTAGCTCATGAACTCGGGCAATTGGCTGGATGCGGCGCCCACCTCGCTACGCTGCGACGAACGCAGGCAGGCGCGTTCTCGCTTCAACAAGCCATCTCACTGGACGAGTTGAAAAAGTTGACGGGCAACTTGGATGAGATCGAGCTCCTCCTCCCACACCCGCGCACACTCCTGCCGGAGATGCCATCCGTCACCGTCGACGATCAGGCCGCTGGCCGGCTTCGCAACGGGATGCAGGTCAACCTGCCTGACTTCTCAAACGCTCCATTGATTAAAATCTTCACCAGCCCCGCCGACCTGCTGGGAATCGCAAAACGGATCGCCGGTACCCTGATGCAGCCCATCGTCGTGCTGGGGTAGAAATAGCACGCCCCATCTCCCGGAAAACAGAGGTGGGGCGCGTGGATCATTCTTCCAAGGTATAAGAATTAGTGCCGGTTATCTCGACGATTGTCATGACGATCGTCTTGGCGGTTGTCCTCACGGTCGTCGCGCTGGTCGCGGTGATCTTCTCGGTCCCAATACCCGCTGTGATAATGCCAGCCATCTGGATAACGGTCGTAGTGAGGATGGCTCCAGTAAGCGCCGGCATACGGTGGGCGATCCCAGCGTCCCGGAACCCAGACATAGCGGCCTCGATCAACGCCCCAGTATCCATCCATCCAGGAATACCCTGGAGCAGGAGGCGGTGGTCGCCGCTCGTACCTCATCGGTGGCGGCGCATTCCCAATTACGATGGTGATCTGCGCTGACGCTGGCACGCTAAACGCTGCGATTGCGCCTAGACTCAAAGCGCCCGCGAGAACTTTCAACTTCCAATTAGATACAACCGGCAAGATGGCCCCCTTCGACTGCCTCTATTGAGATGCTTAATTTGACGAGACAGAAATTTACAGCCTATTTTTTCAATAAAGGCAATATCAGCGGCACAATATTCCGCGCTACAACTATGTTCCCTTTCGCCGTAGCGTGGGTTCTGTCCGCTTGCATCATCCCCGGAACTCCATAGACATTCTTAAGCAGGAAAGGAAGCAATGGAACGCGGTACTTCTCCGCAATTAGTTGGTACGTCTCGTTGAACTTCTGGATATAGTCCGGACCGTAATCGGGCGGCAGCGTAATGCCAGCGAGCGCAACCTTGATCCCAGCTGCCCTCAACGTGTTCACCATCTCATCAAGATTTGCCCGAGTGTCCTCGATTCGCAACCCGCGCAGACCATCGTTGCCACCAAACTCGACCACCACCACGGACGGATGCAACGAAACAATCTCTGGCAACCGTTCGACCCCATCCTTGGTCGTATTGCCGCTGATACCCTGATTATCGACGCGATAGTGGTAGTGAAGATTATCGAGGTCGGCCTGGAGATAGTCCGGATAGCTCTGCCCCGAATCAGTCCCAGCTCCCGCCGTGAGCGAGTCTCCAAAACATACCACCACCGGCCGCGCGTCATGGCTATGCGCATCGCCCTGCGGAGGGGAGGAAGAGCGCCTCGGCGAATCAGCCGCAGGGACGGGGGTCGCTGCGGCGGGCGGGTTAGAAGCTGCTGAATCGGAGCCGCCATTGGTGGTGCCGTTCCCGTGGCATCCCGATGCCGCAAGCACTAAACCCGCTAGAATCGAGAGAGGATAAACTTTCCACATAGTTTCAACGTATCAAAGATAGGAATTCCTGCGGTGTGTCGGTCGACGCAGAGGGAGACACTGGTTCCGTGAATCAACTTGTAACTAAGATGCAGCCGATGATTGTGGTGGAGGGATTGCGAAAGTCCATTCGCAATGGCACGCGTACCGTTGATATCCTTAAGGGCCTCGACTTCAGCATTCCAAAGGGCGAGTTTGTCGCCATTATGGGAGCATCCGGCAGCGGCAAGTCAACGCTTCTTGGGCTACTCGCAGGCCTCGATACACCAACCTCTGGCAACGTGCATCTCAACGGGACCGCAATCAGTTACCTGCCCGAAGACAAGTTAGCGCAGGTGCGCGGTAAAACGATTGGTTTCGTTTTTCAGTCCTACCAATTGATACCCACCCTCACCGCGCTCGAAAATGTCCTCCTGCCGCACGAGCTCAACGCCGATTCTGACGGGGACGGCCTTTCCCGCGCCCGGCAATTGCTCATCAGCGTCGGCCTCGGCGATCGCATGGATCATTATCCAGTGCAACTCTCAGGCGGCGAGCAGCAGCGCGTGGCGCTCGCCCGCGCGTTCGTTCTGCATCCGCCAATCGTTCTCGCCGACGAGCCGACAGGCAACCTCGACACTACCAACGGCGCACACGTCCTCGAACTTTTGCTACAACTTAACCGCATCGAAGGAACCACGCTCGTCCTGGTCACCCATGACCCCGTCCTAGCTGACTACGCCGGCCGCCGCATCGTGCTGCGCGATGGCCTCATCATCTCCGACGAGCTCAATCCTAACCGCAAAATTCCGGCCCCAACGCCATCGGCGTCTGTAGTCCTGGGCGCGTAACCCATGGCAAGCCTCTCCTACCGCTCTGCCGCCAAAATCGCCGCTCGCGAGATGCGATCCTCGCGGGGCAAATTCCTCTTTGTCCTGCTCTCCGTCGCCATCGGCGTTGCCGCCCTCACCGGCGTGCGTGGCTTCTCGTCATCGTTCCGTGCGACGCTGCTGATGCGTGCTCGCTCCATCATGGCAGCCGACCTAGCAGCCAGAATGTTTCAGCAGCCAACCCCAGACGAACAGAGGTCCCTTGACGACCTCCACTCCAACGGAGTCGAGACAACCACCGTCACCGAGATGCTGTCGATGGCCTCCTCGCCAAAATCGACGGACCCAATCCTCGTCTCGCTTAAGGCCGTCGATCCCGCGCTCTATCCCTTCTACGGCGAACTGGAACTCTCCCCCGCAAGCCGGCTCAACACCGCGCTCAGTTCTAACTCGGTCGCCGTAGGAGACGACCTGCTTCTGCGCCTTGGCCTGCACGTAGGAGACAATCTCAAGGTCGGTGGCCAACTCTTCCGCATCGCCGCATCGGTCGTCAACGAACCCGACCGCCTCTCCGGAAACTTCGCTGCCGGCCCACGCGTTCTCATGTCTCGCGATTCCCTTGCGTCCACCGGCCTGCTCGCCCCCGGCAACCACGCGACCCAGCGCTTCCTCTTCAAAATGCCGCCCCCATCGGATGGCCGGCCTGTGTCGGACACAGCCGTCGCAGCCCTCAAAGCAAAACTCGTGGCCCTTCTCCCCGAAGCGCAGCTAACCGATTACCGCGAGACTAATCCTGCGCTGACCGAGGGTCTGGACCGTGCCACCAGCCTGCTATCCCTAATGAGTCTCGTAGCACTCGTGCTCGGCGCAGTCGGCGTAGCCATGGCCATGCGCGCCCATCTCCAGCAGCGCCTCGACACCATCGCAATCATGAAGTCGCTCGGCGCGCGCAGCTCGCAGATCATGAAGATCTACGTCCTGCAAACTCTGCTCCTTGGACTCGCAGGAGGAGTACTTGGCGTCCTCTTCGGAGTCGCAGTCCAACTCGCATTTCCATCCGTCCTCGGCAAGCTGATCGATGTTCCAACTGAGTTACATATCCAGCCGCGAGCAATCTTCGCCGGCCTCGGCGCAGGCATCCTGACCACACTTCTATTCACGTTGCCTCCTCTGCTCGACATCCGGAGCGTCAGACCAAGCCTGATTCTTCGCCGCGATACCGAGTCCGACTCGAATGCAAGCGATCTCGGCTTCGCAGCGACCCTCCTTCATCGTCTCCCCTGGCTAGTGTTGGCCATAATAGCCTCCGTAGCAATCGACATCCTGGTCCACAAAAGATGGTCTGGGCACGCGCTCGAATTACTGCTTACGAACATAGTGCTTGTTGCATTCGGTGGTTTCGGCGAAGCTATCTGGACCGCAATCCGCAAGAAGCCGATGCAGGCCCTCTCCTTTCTCCTGATCGTCGCGGGGATTGCCGCTATCGCAACCACTCTGTCCGATTCCGCCGAAGTCGGACGAGTCTTCTCCATCGGCCTCGTCATCGTCCTGCTTATCTTGCTGGCCGCATCCTCAGGAGTGCTCGCCGGCCTGAAGTTCTTCCTCAACCGTACCCGCCTGCATCTGCCATCGGCGCTCCGCCATGGACTTGCAAACCTCTACCGTCCCGGCAATCCATCCGCAGCGCTCCTCGCCGCCCTTGGCATGGGCGTGATGCAGATCATGACCGTCTACCTCGTTCAACGTGCCGTCGTAAACGAACTGCATATCTCGTCAGCGCCCAACCTGCCCAACGTATTTCTGATCGACATCGCCAACACAGAAATCGACGGCATACGCAAACTCCTCAAAGCTCAGCCTGGCGTCACCAGCACGCCCGAATTGATCCCTGTCATAACCTCCCGCATCGAAGCAATTGACGGCGTAACAGCCGACCAGGCGAAGCTCAAGAACTTCCCCCGCAGAATGTTGCGATCCATCAGCCTCACCTGGTCTGACGGGACTCCTCCGGGCACAACGGTCACCGCAGGCGCGTGGTGGGGGCCCGATGAGACCAGGCCCGAGGTTGCTATCTCGCAGCAGCAGGCAGATCGCCTGGGCGTCAAGGTCGGGTCGACGGTCACCTTCGCCGCGCAGGATTCCCAGATCATAGCAACCGTTGTCGCACTCACCCACGCCGACGGCCAACACGCCTATTCACGGGCTGAGTTCACGCTACCGCATTCCGTGCTCAAGGGCCTGCCAACGGTCTGGAACGGTGGTGTCCACGTCGTCCCTGCGCAGGTCAGCCAGATGCAGCGCGCACTTTACATCGCATACCCTACCGTGACCGTGATCAACGTAGCCCAGGCGCTCGAAACCGTGCGCGCAGTCGTAATCCAGATCACTTATGTAATTCAGTTCCTTGCCGCGTTCTCCATCTTCGCCGGCATCATCATCCTCGCATCGTCAATCGCCGGAACCAAGTATCGCCGCATCCGAGAAGTGGTCGTGTTGAAAACTCTAGGCGCCACACGTGGACGCATCGCAACAATCTTTTCCATCGAGTTTGCAGTTCTCGGCCTCGTCGCGGGCGTCGTCGGCATCGTGTTCGCGAACATCATCGCCGGTACGCTCTTGCATCAACTCAACGTTGCTTATAAATTGCAACTGCCTTTGAACCTGGCAGCCCTGCTCGGCACAGCGGCGCTGACAGTAGCAACGGGATGGATCGCCAGCCATCGCATCCTTGGCCAGAAACCACTCGAGGTCCTGCGCGAAGAGTAGCAGCGGAGTAGCGTGGGGTTCCAACCCCACGAATAGTTCGCCCCAATTTGATCCGAGCTTTAGAAGTTGCTGAAGAATGCGCGATACTCGCACTTCGGATTAGCGTGGGCTTTCAACCCCACGAATAGCTCGCCTCAAGTTATCAGGGCTTTCGAGGACGCTGAAAAATGCCGCAGAC
>JANYLK010000153.1 GCA_025357875.1 Granulicella sp. | reverse complement strand
GAGGTGGTCACTGGATCCTCAAGTTACCCTCCGAGCAGTTTCCGCTCGTGCCGGAAAACGAGCACTCGATGATGCAGTTCGCTCGTACGGTAGGTATCGAAACGGCGGAGACCGGCCTCGTCCCTGTTAGTGAAATTGAAAGGCTACCGCATGTTTTTCAGAAGGCCAAGTCCAATGCGCTTTGGGTAAAGCGGTTTGATCGCATCGAGGGCACTCGAGTTCATATGGAGGACTTCAATCAGGTTTACGGACAGTTCCCAGACGACAAGTACAAGAACTTCAGCTACGCCAACATGGCGGGAGACTTGGCGCGGATTGTTGGCTTAGAAGCGGTCCAGGAATTCGTTCGCCGGATCGTCTTTAGTGCCGCGATCGGCAACGCGGATATGCACCTGAAGAACTGGACGCTACTCTACCCAGACGGCAGGACTCCGAAGTTATCCCCAGCCTACGATCTCGTGTCAACCATCGCATATATCGACGACATTACCTCGGCCCTGTCTTTGGTTGCAAAAGAGAAAGACGTGCGGAACTTCGATGAGCAACTCCTACGCCGGTTTGCGGAGAAGATTCTGGTCCCTCATCAGGTCGTTTCCGATGTGGCTCTGGAAACCGCGGAACGAATCGCCCGGGTCTGGCCGACGATCAAAGGGGATCTGGTGATGGACGCTCATGCGAAAGAACGAGTGACAGAGCGCATGCAGATCTTTCCCCTCACGCGGAGGCTTGCTTCATAAGATCCAGCACTACGTCGATCGGTCACGGAGCCACGCTGCGGTTGTCGCCGGGCAAAATCTGATGCTGGCACCCAGGAGGACTCCTGGCAGCGTCCCGGCCTTCGTCCAGGCATAAATCGATTTGACGGACACCGCCAGCAGTAGGGCCAACTCCGCTGGCGTCAGCATTCCTTGGTGCCGCTCTATAGTGGTGGCCACCGAGGGGGGCTCCTGATCTTCCCGGGCATAGTCAAACGTACGACAACTGCGAGGCTTCTTTTCCATGGTCTGTTTCTCCTGAATTCAGTCTGGACGAATCCCTGCACCAACCAAAGGGTTCGTTGGTACATCATCCTCTTGGGTGTTACCAGGGACTCGGTAGATGGTTACCGCCGCAACGGCTGGAATCGGTGCCAGGCCGCCGGGATCAGAGCCCAAGGCCCGTTTCTGGTGGCTCCGACCGAGTGTGAGCGCCGACGGTCTGCGCAACTCTGAAGGCGGGATGCTGACGAGTTTGGCCGCTTTCCCTCCGCTCGACTGGAGATGATCTCCACCTACACCTCAAAAGGCTGTGGAGGCCTTGTGGGCTACCTGCGTGCTGTATAAGCGTGCAGTCTCAGCCCGCGTTTCGGGCTCCCAGTATCTTCTAAACAGGACTTTGCCAGCCCCGCCAAGAACTTCGCTTCTGCCCTCAGGCGGAGCTCGTTCCAGGCTCCATGCGTAGCCATGTGCTGGAAGGAATCGCCGGCCTCGTTCGACTTCGTGGTTCGCAGTCTTCCTGGTGACCGCCGATCTGAAGCTGCCGCATCCAGAAATGCCACAATTACCTTGGGCTTCGCGCCATAATGTCGCGCCATATCGGCAATCCTAATTACGGCATCAAGGTCCAGGTGGTTGACCGCCTTGAGGTATGGTTTCCATCCGGTGCGAGCCAGCTTCCGCCCAGCGGGGGAGAGTTGGTATCCGTGTCGCGGTCGTTTGCTGTCCCGTTGGTCCGCCGTCCTCCTCACGAGCCCGGCCTCTTCCAGTCTTGCGAGGGCTGGAACTGTGGACCCCACGGAGAGGCCCCCGTCGCGCTGAAGGGCGTAGGAAGTCTCAAGGCCTCGATCGAGCAAGTACAGAACAAACAGATCAAGCGCGGATGGGCGCACGAAGCCTCCCGTTGGATATCGCAGCAAGACATTCGGCGCAGCGGTCCTCATCTTCCATTTCCTTCGCTCGGCCCATTGCGATTCCGATTGCCTGGTTTATCCATCTTGGATCCTGCCGAAGAGCCAGCAGGCAGCGTAACAACCAGGCGGTGTACTGACGAGCCATGGTCGGTCTATGGGCCGAGAATTCTGCTGGACGCGACTCGCTCATGTAGCGCTCGAAAAGACCCTCGTAAAGGAAAGTGATTGTCTCACCTCGATATTGGTCAAGGAGTTGACGATTGATCTGCGATGTTGCTTCATTGCAGACGCCCTGAGCAAAATCCATAGTAACGGTTCGATAGAGCCAGTTGTTGATCGACTTCTGCAATCCTTCTTCCGTCATCCTCACCAATCCCTTCTCCGTTGGCGTCTTCTGATCGCCGGAGAGTTTGACGGTCTGGCTCGCCGCGGTGGGCGCAGATTGATCAGGGGCGCTGCTTCTTGCAATGGTCTCGCGTGGCTTCGCGCTGGAAGGAGGTAGCGCTGCCTTGGCCCTTCGCTCCAGAAAAGCCCTGAAGGCTTCACCTCGATCCGATGCCGCCTGCCACCAGGGCACCGGGGCGCCGGGGAGGTGCTTCAAGGCCAGCCGCTTCATAGCGAAGCCCACCAGAAAATCAGCATGCGCCTGCGGGGCCCGCAAGAGTTCTAAGAGGCTCATCGGATGCCGACGGCGCTTCAGGCTGCGCGTTGCAAGGGTCACAAGCCTCACCATTTCCACGCCGCTGGGAACCTCGAAAAAGCGTCCTGTAAGCGCTGTTGCGAACGCTAGGGTGAGCTGTCGGCGTTGTTCCCTCCAGCGTTCGGCTCGGTACGGTGCCCAGCGCTTCGTGTACTTGAAATAGAGCAGGTGGTACCTCGTCCAGGCCACGAAACGGCGCCAGCGCTCCGCAGTCTCCTGGTATGAGGCCTGTCCCTCTTTCCTTATCGCGCTGCGCACTGCACGACGACGGTACCTCTCGATCTTCTTCTGAAGCCGCTTGACTACGGTGGATGATTCTTCCGGGGTGTCGGAGGGTTTGTGAGACTTCCAAAGTCTGAGCGCAAACCCGGCTATGGCGAGATCAACGAAATCGAGCCGGATCTTTCTCGACTGCGGAATCTCCCCAACTTTATTGCGCAAGGCGAGGAAGCGCTCAGCCATTTCGCCGTCGTAAGCCCGATCCTCATGGACGGCAGAGGCGACGAAGTCGATGCCATCATAGGGGTGACGATGCGGATATGCGTCAAAGTGTTTGGCTCCGGCGTGGCCATTGACAACGGCGTCGAGCCCGGGCATCAATAGCAGGCTCTCGGCCGGGCTGACTCTCACCCGTAATTTAGGGAAGCTCATTTTGTCTCCGTTTCTTGAAGGCGTGTCACGCAGGCCAACACAAACATTTCGAAGACCAGGTGCAACTCGGCCTCATCTGGATCGTGCAAGCAAGCGGTGAAGAACAGGGCCTGAGTCGCCAAGGCGGATGTTGCAATCAGGTTGAGTTGATCTTGCTCAGGCAGATCCAGATCATGTTCAGCCAGGACTTGGACTACAGGCCTTAGGTTGATTGCTGAGGAGCCGTCGAGGCCGAGCCCGGTTGGAGTCGACAGACCGAACTCTGGCTCGGCCAGAGGTAGCGTTTGACAGGAGGAAAGATCGGATGCGGGTTGTAGTTGTGCCATTCTATAGAGGATTTAGTATGACGTTTCCTCGATACTTCTTGGTCGATCGGCCCATGTTGTTGATAACAATCTGACTGTCTTCAGGCTCATTGGTCTACTTCCTGGCGGTAGGCAAACCGAACATGGCGGAGAAAAACGCGCCTCGGGCTCTTTGCGGCCGCGGAGTTCTGGGGTTCGGCTTTTGCACAGCGTGCAGCCACATTTCTATCTTGAAAGCTTTGATAGGGGAACCTAGAGTCCGAGAGCCTCTCACCGGGATCGCGCAGAACACGCACCCGATGTTTACGTGCAGGCTCCCGGCCGTATGCGAGTCGGTACGATGTCAGCGATAGGGACGGGTTCGCGCTGTGCCGCGCCGCGAAAGACCGATGTCGAGCAAAGCCTGTTTGATAGAAATCCTGACTTCGTGGCTGAATCAGGTTGATCTGACTCCACGGGCTGTTCCAAAAGGCTGGTCAACACCGGCGCCTCGATTGCTCCTTTTGAAACACTGTAACTGCTTTAGAAACGGCGCTCTCCGCCCCAGAAGGCTTGGTGAAACAAGCGTTGCATCGCATTGAAAGCAAAGCGACGAAAGGGACAGGAAACGCTGTTACAGAAGCTGTGGGTTGTGAAACAAGAATGATATCTAGGGTATGAGCCATCGTGTCGCGGCGTATCCTGGCGCCCAGCACGGTTTCCAACTGTCCCCCGGTGCCATTACGGGTACCATGCCAGTTGGAAGCTCTTGGATAGACGGGTCGGGTACGTTGACGGGCCTCAAGAAGTCTCCTTCCACGGCATTGGTGGTCATGTAATCGGTGTGGCCGAACTTCCAATACGACGGAAGTCGCGGGTTGGGCAGAATCTTTCCAGCCCATGGGGCGCTTGGGCCTAGGCGGCCGAGTGCCGCTTTTACGTTGGGATCGCCGCGCTCAATTAATCCTCCAATCAGGTTTCCTGCCGGATATGCCAGTTGAAGCACATGATCTTCCAGAGAGTACACGATGCTGATACGGTCTACTTTGTTCGCCGCCCCGTTAAACTCACGTAAGAGAGTGTCGTCCTCGATTGCGGCTGCAAACAAGACCAGATTCCTCACTCTTTCTGAGTCCGCAAGAGTCTGAATTGCCTGAAGCACTACGCGTGCCCCAAGGGAATGGGACGCAAAGCTCAATGAAGCCGCGAAGCCAAAGTTGTCGCGAACAAACTCACCAAGCATGGTTCCGCTCTTTTCGGCTTCGCTTCCCTCCCACACGTAGTCGATAAAGACTGGTAGGATGCAGTCCCCGGGCCAGAGAACACCGATAAAAACTGGAGCAGGGGCGATTTTCAATTTTGTCTTCCACTGCGTCAGACTCCTAGTCCCGTGGTCGCGATTGACATTGTAACCATGAGCCATGAGGAATACCTCACGGCCGCGAATGTCGTCGAGAAGGCCACTCGCGTCCTTGAAGAACTTAGTGCCATCACCTACCTTGAGGGTTCCCACCGGCCCACCTCGTCCCCACGCGCGAAGATCTAGGAACCAATCCATACTCTACCGTTTCACCGTTTGCACAGCCTTGGCAGCTGTATTGAGCGCTGTTGCCAGGTCTTTTGCCACTGGAGCTAGAGGCGTAGCAATAATGCCTACCATAGCTGCGACACCTACGTTATGCCAGACTATGTGTGAATCCGTGACGAGCATTCTGAGAAAGTAAGCCGCTGCCTCCGCGAGGAAAACCGCGGCCAAGCAGGCCGCAGATTTCGCCGTGGTCCGGTACCGCTGGTCTGCCCTTTGAAACGCTCTATCTATGAATGTTGTCAAGAGAACGTCAAATCTGCCGTAGGTGTCCATCTCCGGTTGAGTCATGACCTCACCGCTGCTCAACTTGACAGCCACAGA
>JANYLK010000069.1 GCA_025357875.1 Granulicella sp. | reverse complement strand
CCCGGTCCAAACAACACATCCATATCCTCACGGCATACATGCATATGTCGCGCTGATGCCATCACGGTTAGCGTTGGCGACGGTCCTGCGGCAGTGCGCGTCAGGTACTCCGACGCAACTTGGCGAACGATCTGCTCGATAGCCGATCGATCGATCCCGCTGGACGAATTCGAAAATACTGAGCTGCCACATCCCATAAGAAGTCTGACCTGCGCCCTACGTTAGTTGACCCACATGTGCCCGTTCCACAACGGCCACAGTCTCGCGGGCAACAATAATCTCTTCATCCGCCGGAACTATCAGCACCTTCACGCTAGAGTCGGCTGTCGAAAGTGTTGCCACCTTCCGCGCGGTCCCGTTCACTGCCTCATCTAATTGAATTCCAAATCCTGCAAGATCTTTGCAGACCGCACTACGAATCTCAGGACTATTCTCGCCAATCCCACCGGAGAAGCTGATCACATCCAACCCGCCAAGCTCCAGCATGAATGCGCCGACATAGTGGCGAATCGCCCTCACGAAAACATCCAGCGCAAGCCGCGAGCGTTTATCTCCCGCTGCTGCGGCCTCATCCAGGTCACGAATATCGCCGCTTCTGCCGCTGATCCCCGCCAGCCCAGATTGGCTCCCCAGAATGCGCGCCATCTCGTCCGCATCCACGCCAAGCTTCTTCATCATGTACAGCACCGCGAACGCGTCTATATCGCCCACGCGATTATTCTGCGGCAGCCCCGACTGCGGGGAAGTCCCAAAGCTCGTATCGATCGCCACCCCATTACGAAATGCAGCAATGCTCGAGCTACCGCCAAGATGGCAGGAGATATGCCGCACAACCGGCTGTCCCATCAGGGTTATAACCCGCTCGCTTCCGGATCGATGACTTGCCCCATGAAATCCATACCGCCGAATGCCAAACTTCGTCCGCCACTCATATGGCACTGCGTATGTAGTCGCAGCTTCATCCAGCGACGCATAGGGACTCGTCTCAAACACCGCCACGAGAGGCACGCCCGGCAGTTCGTGGCCGAACGCTCGCATCGCAGCAAGGTAAGGCGGATTGTGTGCCGGCGCAAAGAATCCAAAGTCATCCATTGCCGCGAATAGTTCGTCATTCACCACCCGTGGCCCAGGCATCGGCCCCGGATGAACCACCTTGAACCCAACCGCCTCAACTTCGGAGAGGCTCTTTAGAGCCTTGCCCGGTCCGACAACATCCTCAATGCATTTGTGGATTGCTGCAGGATAGTCGGAGCAGTCGCCGCCCGCCTGCCCAATCCGCTCAACCCGGCCCTCGCCCAGTACCAACTCCGAGGGCATGTCGAGCACGCGGTACTTGAAGGAAGTGCTACCGATGTTCGGTATTAGACATTTCATTGACTGATGATGGCCGTTTCTGACTGCATAACGACAATAGCTTCACCCGACGTCAAAGTCAATCAAACTTATAGCTGAGTATGAAGTATCACGGTGTTTGGCTGCAGGTGCACATCCCATTTGACCTGCATATGCTTGTCTTGCGGTGAAATGTGCCCGGGTATCGCTCGCGCTTTGAAACGGTGGCGGGGAGGGGTGGGTTGGCGGTTAGGCGAAGAGGGTTGGGGCGCGTTCCAGAATGCGGGCGGTCAGGACCACGCCGGGGCGGCTGTCGTGGAGGGTGATGGGAAAGGCGAGGACGCTCCATGTAAATGACTGTGGGGCGACGTCGGGCTGGAAGAAGAGGCCGCGGCGGGTACGATCGATGTAAGTTTCGCGGGTATCGGCCACGGAGTGGAGAATCTGGTGCCAGTCGGTGGGGACAGCGGGGAGTTCGCTGAAGAGGTTGCGGCCTGGGAACCATTCGCGTGGCTGGCCGAGGTATTCGGCGGCGGTTTCGTTAAGGTGGATCCAGTTGCCGGCGGCGTCAAGGATCTGGACAAGGACGTCCGACCCGATGGCAAGGAAGATGCGGGAGTAGAAGAAGTCGCGGGCGTCGACGACAACCGGCGAGCCTCGGCGGCGAGCTTCCAGGGAACCTAGGGCGGAGAGCAGGTCGTCGACTGAGCTGTGGCCCTTGAGGAGATGCATGTCCTCGACTCCGCCGAAGTGGCGTTCGAGAGTAGCGGACATGATTATGATGGGGACTTGGGGACGGCGCTTTCGTAGCTTCAATGCGACTTCGGTGCCGAAGAGGCCAGCGCCAAGATGGTAGTCGAGGACGGCGATGTCGATCTTGTCGAGGAGCTCGTTGGCCTCCTCGATGGTGGTGGCGGTCAGGGAGGCGTAGCCGTGCTGGCGGAGGATGGCGGAGCGGAGATGTAGGTTGATGGGATCATCGTCGAGCAGCAGGATGGTTACGCTCGGAGAGCGGACGAGTTCGAGGCCGGTGGATGCGGGTGGCTCTGGCTGCACGGAACATTGGATGCGTTTGAGGTACGCGTGCAAATTTTACTCTTTGTTGGGGTAGGGTGAATATTTTTTACGCAGGTCGCGAAGTTCGCGGAGAATTTCGGGAAGGCGGTTGAATACGGCGACGGAGCGGAGCCACTTGCGATTGTCGATTGCGGGATAACCGCTGACTGTAGTGCCTGGAGCGACGTCGGAGGGAATGCCGGTCTGGGCGGTGGCGATGGCTCCGTCGCCGATAGTGAGGTGGCCGGCTACTCCCACTTGGCCGGCAAGGATGACATTTTTGCCGACGTGGGTTGAGCCGGCCAGGCCTACCTGCGAGCAGAGCAGCGTGTTTGCGCCTACGGAGGAGCCGTGGCCGACCATGACGAGGTTATCGATTTTGGCGCCGGCGTGGATGTGAGTTTCGCCGATGGAAGCTCGGTCGATGGTGGAGTTGGCCTGGACTTCTACGTGGTCGTCGAGGACGGTACGGCCGGTTTGGAGGATTTTGTACCAGGCGGTAGAGGTTGGGGGAGGCAAGGGCAGACTACTGAGATTTTGAGCTGCGCTCAGAATGACGGGCGAAAGGGGGGTGGCGCGCCGCGCGGCTAGATCCTGGGGCGATTGGTGGGCGAAACCGAAGCCGTCGGCGCCGATGATGACACCGTTTTGGAGGATGACGTGGTCGCCGAGCTGGCAGCGCTCGCGGACTACGGCGTGGGCGTGGGCGAAGAAATGGCTGCCGATGTGGGCGTCGGGGTAGATGACAACGTGGGCGAGGATGGTGGCGCGCGGGCCGATGACGGCGCGATCTCCGATGACGACGTAGGCGCCGATGTGGGCCTCGGGGCCGATCTGGGCGGTAGGGGAGATGACGGCCGTGGGATGGATTTTCGGGGCGTAGGTGGGGGCTTCGTAGAGGAGCTCGAGAGCTAGGGCGAAGGCGAGGTACGGGTTGGCGATGCGGAGGGTAGCGGCGGCGATTGGCTCGAAGGCGGGCTCGACCAGTACGGCAGAGGCTTGGGTGGAGCGGGCGAGCGGCGTGTATTTTGGATTGGCGACGAAGGTAAGGTCGCCGGAGTGGGCATTCTCGAGGCCGGCGGCGGAGGTGATTTCAAGGTTGGGATCGCCTTGGAGGGCTGCGCCTAAGTGCGCGGCGAGGGTGGAGAGCTTCATGGGGAGAATTGTAGTGGAGGGTTCTTAGTTGGGGCGGGAGTCCGGGTCGAGCGGCAGATGAAAGAGTTCGTCCTGGAGATTTTCTTTGGTGGGCTGAGGGGCGAGGGGCGGACGGCGGGACGGGGCGGTGATGACAGCTAGGAGAACAAGTTCGGCGATGGCGGCTCGGGGTACGTAGACGCGCTGGGTGTTGGAGCGGGTGTCGGGCGGGGTGAGGAAGAGGCCGGCGTCTTCGCAGAGAGCGTCGAGCAAGGAGCGATCGGTGGGGGCGAGGCCTTCGAGGAGGTCGCCGGAGCGGAAGGTGAGGCGGAGCCAGAGGCCTTCGGAGCGGGGGCGGGCGAGGAAGGAACGGCGGGCAAGGCGCTCGGGGTTGGCGGTGTCGGAGAGGTTGAAGTCGCGGACGTAGCTGATGGTCTTGATATCGCTTAAGGGCAGGGGGAGGATTCGACCGCCGAGGTCGAGGAGGTCGATCGAGTTATCACGGACGAAGGCATTGTGGGGAAGGTAGCCGGGGAGGGTGTCTCCGGAGAACCGCCGGACGATGACCTTTTTGCGCGTACTGGACATGGGGAGTGCTTCCGGGCTGCGTGCGTCTACAGGATGGGTAAAGAAAGAGTGTTTCACGACGGGCGAGGCACGTCACGAAAAAGCTTCGCAGCACCGGCAAAACCCACAATATTGTGCTACAATCTTACTTTGTGTCGATCTGTCTCTGGCACCGTAAGAGCTTGATTCGCTTATAGTTCCCGGTGGTTTGCAAGATTCGGTGAGACCGGATGGAGAAAACGCGTAGCGTATGGCCGATTATATCTACCTGCTTGAAAGCCGTCTTTCCCAGGCGCAGCAGAGGGCAATTCAGGCAGTCCGGGAGATAGCCCGCACCAAGGGGCTGACGATATTTCTAGTGGGTGGCGCGGTACGTGATTTGACCAGTGGTTCGCCGGTCCGAGACCTTGATGTGGTAGTTCAGGGAAACGCTCTTAAGCTCAGAAAAGATATAGAGAAAGCTGGAGGCACTGTTACTGGCGAGAACGAGGCTGGGCAGGCGTTGTTTGCTCGTTTTCCAGGCAGCGTTCGCATTGAAGTTGGGAGTACGCTGTCAGTACACTATCCAAAACCAGGCAAGCCGGTGGTACACGCGGCGACGATTCTGGACGACCTGCGGCGGCGGGACTTTACTGCCAACGCGATGGCGCTGTCGCTGAACGAGGGGTCGTACGGGCTGCTGATGGATCCGCTGAACGGTGTGGCGGACATTGAGAACCGTGAGCTTCGGCTAGTGAGCAACTACGGATTTATTGAGGACCCGGTGCGGATGATCCGGGCGGCGCGCTATTCGGCGCGTCTGGGCTGGCAGATGGAAGAAAAGACCAAGGCCAGGTATGAGACGGGCAAAGCCGAGGGGTATATTTCGGTTCTGTCGTCGTTCCATCGTGGATACGAGACGGAAGAGATAGTTCATGAAGAAGACCCGCTCCGCGTGATGCGTGGATTGGAGCAAGAGGGCTGGATGAAGGTGCTTGCCCCGTCCTGGGGCTCGACGAAAGCGAACGTGGCCGAGTTGGAAAAACTGCGCGAGACGCAGATGCAGTTGCAGATGCGTGGGATTACTGGCGACGCTTCGGCTGCGCAGTTTCCGCTGCTGACAGCGAAGATGCCACCGAAGGATGTGTCGGCGCTGAAAAAGAGTTTTCCGCGTGCTGGATTTGTAGACGAGATTGAGGCGCTGGAAGGCGAGGCGAAGAAATTTGCTGCGGAGTTTAGCGCGAAGCAGGCTGCGACTCCATCGGCGGCGTGGAAGATGCTGCTGAGCGCGAGGCCGGAAGCTGTGCTTTGGGTCGCGTACTCGACAAAGAACCCGGTCTTGCAGACGAAATTCAAGAGTTTCTATACGGATTGGCCGCAGGCCCGGCAGAAGATTCCATATTTACAGATGCAGGAGATGCGGATCGTTCCGGGTATTGCCGGGTACGATGAACTGGTGGAGAAGGTATTTTTCGAATTAATGGACGGCAAGCTGGGAACGGTTGAGGAGATGAAGACGTTTCTTGAGCCTTACTCGCCGCCTGCTCCTCCTCCGCCGGTTCATTTACGCCGCGCTCGGGCGGTCAAGAAGGAAGCGAAGGTTCCCAAGTCGCGCAAGAAGGTTGCGTTGGACGGAGCCGCAACAAAAGGATTGGAACTTGGGGCGGCGGATGTTGCTAATGCTGCTACGGCGATAATGCCGGCAAAGGCGGGAACAGAGAAGATCAAAGTCGGCGTTGGAGCTTCGGTGAAGGTCGCTGCTCCTGTGAAGGCCGCGGCGCCTGTCAAGGCTGTTGTGCCGATGAAGGCTGCGGCTAAAACGGCGATTCCCACGAAGAAGGCTAGTGCGGCCAAAGTGGTAACGAAGAAAGCTGCTCCTGCGAAGCCGACGGCTAAGAAGACTGTTGCTGCTAAGCCGACCGGGAAGCCTGCCGAGAAAAAGGTCGCGCCGAAGAAGGTCGTGGTGAAGGCTGCCCTGAAGAAAACGCTTGCGAAAGCGGTCGGGAAAAAGGCGCCTGCCAAGTCTGCGGCGAAGGGCGGAGCCAAGGCTGCAGTGAAGTCCAGCGGCAAGACGGTTGCGAAGAGTTCGGGAAAGCCGGCGGTGAAGAGTTCGAAGAAGGCTCCGGCGAAGGGTTCGGCAAAAAAGAGACGGTAGCGCGACGCTAGCAGGCGTGGCCTACTCGTTTGCTTCGCAGCATCTCTAGATGTAGATTCTCTGCGCGCATAATAATGACTTTAAGAGTGAGTATCCCCACAATAAAAACGCTATGAGCTTGCGCTCAGGGCTCTTGCTGATCGTGGGGTACCCGATTGTGTCGCCGGATTGCATCTGATCGGTGAGAGGATACGGCTATGGTTGTTGCTGTTTTGTTGGGATCGGTGCGGAGCGAGCGGATGGGCGACCGCGCGGCGAAATGGGCAATGACACAGCTTGAAGCGCGCGAGCATGAGGCGGTGCTGGTGGATGCGGCCAAGCTGGAGCTGCCGATGCTCGACAAGATGTGGAAGGAAGTTGGTCCGCAATTCGGAGCACATGCGCCTGTGGGATATGGCGATCTGAAGAAGAGGCTTGCGCCGCTTGCAGAGTTGTATGCGCGAGTGGACGGATTCTGCGTGGTGAGCGCGGAGTATAACCACAGCGTTCCGCCGGGGCTTACGAATCTGATTGACTATTTTTTGGAGGAATATTTTTGGAGGCCGTCAGCGATCGTCTGTTATTCGGCTGCGCCGTTTGGCGGGGTCAGGGCTGCGATGCAGTTGCGGGCGCTGCTGGCGGAGGTGGGAATGCCCTCGATTCCTTCTATTCAGGCGATCCCTTCGGTGGGGAATTCGCTGAGTAAAGATGGAATGGCGCTGACGCAGGAACTGGCGGAGAAGTCGGGGAAATTCTTCGATGAGTTTAGTTGGTATATGCGGGCGTTCAAGGCGGAGCGAGCGAAGGGCCTGGCGTATTAGGTCTGCGCAGCGCGTTCTGGGGCTAAGTATC
The DNA here is from genome assembly GCA_025357875.1 of Granulicella sp. Taxonomy (GTDB): domain Bacteria; phylum Acidobacteriota; class Terriglobia; order Terriglobales; family Acidobacteriaceae; genus Edaphobacter. The sequence continues at coordinate 15,218 of JANYLK010000069.1, read as the reverse complement.
TTGCGCGACTGAGCAGAATAGCACCAACGATCAGAAGCGTGATCACGACGAACCAGGCGCCAAAGGCTATCCACCAGAAAAGACTTTCCTGCTGCTTGACCACACGGAGCGATCGGCCGGCGAGTACGAAGCCGGAGTTTGCGCCAGTCACTCTGCGCATCTCGCTCGCTATACGAACCCCTGGTTCTGCTTGCCAGGTGATCGCGTAGGCCCCGTGAGAGGGAAGATAGTTGAAGACTCCGACGAGGGGAATGATCAAGGTCGGATTTAAATAGCCGTTGGCGCGTACCGGAGTGCCCGCGTCATCGTAGTACATGACGAAGGGCTCGAGGCTTTGTTGAAGATTGATGGAACTAACGGGATGATGTCTTCGGGCCTGCTTCCGGACGCGATCTGCGATACGTATGTGTCGCAAATCTGGGTTTGGGGCTGGTTGGCTCCCTTCCGTAGCATTTGTCGTGAGGTCGTTGTGATTCTGGGCGTGAGCGAACGACAGGGCCGCGGCTAGAGCAAGAGTCAGGGTGCAGCAAAAGGATGACCGCGGAAAAGTTTTATTGAAAGCAGACTAGCAGGGTGAACAGGCCGAGCCAGAGCGCTCCCATGGAGTGCCAGTACCAGGCGACTGAGTCGACCATGATCTGACGGTTTTCTATGCTGCGGAAGGTGAAAAGACCCGTAAGGGCGGCGATTATGGCGATGATTCCGGCGGTGAGATGAAACGCGTGTGCATAAGTGATGATATAGAAGGAGTGGCTGCTGAGGCTGCCGGATTCGAAGGGCGCTCCAAGTGTAGAGAGTTGATGCCACGCGAGCATCTGGCCGGCGAGGAAGAAGGTCCCAAGGGCAAGTGTAGTGACCAGCCAGGGCAGGGCTCGGCGTGACGTGGGCTTGCCGAGGCCGAACCACTCTTCCATGGCATCGATCTCGTGGAACATGTGGCGGCGTGCGAATTCTATGGTGACGGAACTCAACAGAAGAACGACGGTGTTGAGCCAGAGAATTGGCGGAACAGTGGTGGGGAGCCAGTTGTTGATGTAATGGTTGTACGCGTCGATGTGGCCGGAGGATTGCGCATGAAAGAAAAGGCTGACGAGGCCCACGAAGAACATGAAGACGGCGCCAACGAAGCAGAGCAGGCCGAGGCGGTAGGTGGCGAGGCGCTGGCCGGGACGTCGCTGCGGGTGGGGCAAATCGTCGCCATTGTCATTGTCACCGCCACCGCCGGTGCGCTTTAGGTCGCGCCCATTTGGCGGGCGCCGTCCATGGCCGCCGTCGTTTTCTTCGGAGCGGGGAGGGCGGCGTTCAAGATCAGGGGGCGTGATGATGGCTGGCAAAAGTCACCTCAGGGCGCGCGGTAAAGTGAGCTTACTAGGAATGTTGGCCGGTGACTACTAGGGTGGAAAAGAGTTTTGCGTGGGGTGAATCCGCTGAAAGGGCGGACTACTCGGTGGAAAGGCTTTCCTTGATGGTCTGAGCCACGTCGTCGATGGAGGTGTGCTGGCTGAGTTGCTCGATTTCCTTGTCGCGGGTGACTTTTTGCAGACCCATGCTTCCTGCGATCTGGCGGTTCATGGTGAGGACCGCGGTGATCTCCTTTTCGGCGAGCAGGAGGATCTGGAGCATGAGGTGGTCGCGCTCGTCGGCACGGCGGCCCATGCGGGTTTGGCGCATGAGGATGAAGCTGGCAAGCAGGATGGCTTCGAAGGCGAGGATGGTTCCGAGCAGCGAGAATGGCGCGGGATCGAAGCGATGGATCGGGGCGGGCAGCGTATTGAGGGCGATCCACGCTGTCAAAATGACGACGTGGAGTGAGACGAAAGCGAGGCTACCGGTGAAGGCGGCAATTGAATCGCCAATGCGTTCGGCCGAAGTGCGGTTGGCGAGGAAATCCTGCTCGTGTTTGGCGATTAAGTCGACGTGTTCCTGAACGTGGTCTTGAGGCATTCGGTGGCTCGCTTGGTTTGCGGATGGACTGCAGATTCACCCCTTTAGATGCAAGGGTGTAGGTGCGAGAGCTTACGCTCCGGCGCGAGGCTTACGGCCAGGCCAAAGTAACTAACTCCACGATAAACGGGGGGTTTCGCTCGCTTGTTGATTATGGGGAATCAAGACTGTTGGTGGATCAGGCCAGGGTTAGCTGGAGCGTGGTGACGCTGGCTGGCGGAAAGGTGTGGGTCAGACGGCCGGCAGCGGGGGTGGTGGTCGCGGCGGCGTTGGGACGAACGGCGTTGGGATGGGCAAAGTCGTTATGAGCGTGAATGTCTGGTTCGGCGAGGACCCGGCCAGTGTAGCTCGAGATAGTGGCTCCGCTGACGTTTATCTCGGTGGTGACGGGGAGTTCGATATGAGGGTTGACGACGGTCAGCGTGACCAGCTTCGGATTGGTGGGCGAGATTGAGGCGGAGCCACTGAGCCCGGCGAGCAGTTTAACGGCTTCGAGGGAGCCCGTATAGCTGTTACCGCCGACCGGGATGGGCGCGTTGGCGAGCGGGTTGCGGATAGCGGGGGCGGAGAATTCAGCGCGAATAGCCTGGGCACCGCGATGCGGCAGGTACATCTGGAAGACGTGGAAGGTGGGCGTGACGGTGAAGTTATCTTCCTGCGCGAGCATGAGGGAATGGATGCAGTTGATGGATTGGGCGACGTTGGCAACCGCGACTTTCTCCGCGTGGCGCTGGAAGATGTCGAGCGTGATGCCGGTGAGCAGTGCGTCGCGCATAGTGGATTGCTGGGAGAGGTTGTAGTTCGGTCCCAGCGATGTGCCTTTGCCGTACCAGGCGCCCCACTCGTCGACGACGAGCTTAACTTTGGGTTGGTCGGGTTCGGCGGTGTTGCCGATGGCGGCCCAGTGGTCGGTGACTACGCGCTCCATTATGCTGGCCCGAGTGAGAAGGTCATAGAAGTCGTCGTTGGAGAAAGCGAGGGCATCGCCGGCAGCGAATTCCTTGGGGCTGCCCGAGGTGTAGTAGTGGACGGAGAGGCCGAAGAGATGGCGACGCTCAGAGTTAGAGAAGAGAGATTTGAAGAGGCGGCGAGTCCAGTCGACGTCGTCTCCGTTGGGGCCTACCGCTACGAAGCGGAGTGGAGCGCTCGAGTACGAGGGCGTCCAGGCGGTGAAGCGGCGGAACATTGCGGCGTACTCTTCGGGGACCAGGTTGCCACCGCAGCCCCAACTCTCGTTGCCTACACCCCAGAGGTCCACGTTGAACGGCTCGGGGTCACCGTTTGCCGCGCGCTGAGCGGCAAGTGCGTTGGGCATAGCGGGCGCTGCGGAGTTGGATGGGACATTGCGGGCGGGAGCATTACAGTATTCGATTTCCTGATAAAAGTCACGGGCTGGGAGTGAGCGCATGTTGGCGGCGAGGTAAGGTTTGCACCCAATAGCGCGGCAGGTGTGCATGAACTCGTGGAGTCCGTACGCGTTCGAATCTTGCTGTTCCCAGAAGCCCGCGCGGGCGGGACGTTTGGTGGCCGCGCCGAGCCCGTCTCGCCAATCGTAGGAGTCGGCAAAGCAGCCGCCGGGCCAGCGGAGGACAGGCGCCTGTACCGCCTTCATGGTGTCAATGAAGGTTTGGCGGATGCCGTTGGTGTTGGCAATTTTGGAGTTGAGGCCCACCCAGACTCCGTCGTAGATCACGCCGCCTAGATGCTCGATGAAGTGTGAGTAGATTTCCGGGGAGATGGTACCGATGGGCTCGCCGGGAAGGATGTCGATATGGGCGTCAACCGCGGTGGAGGCCTGCGAGAACAGGTGTGATCCGCGGAGTGCGATGGCGGTGGCGGCGAGGGCGGAGGACTTGAGGGCGGCACGGCGTGAGATTTTCATGGCAGGAAAACGATATCAGATCAGGTTCGGGGTTCGGGTTCGGGTTCGAGGGTGGAGAGCCCAGGACTGAGGCGGGCATTCGGATATGCTAAGTAAGGGGACGATATGATTCGGATGATTTTGCATTGGGTGTTGAACGCCGTGGCGCTAATGGTGGCGGCGCATTTCGTTCAGGGATTTGTGGTCAGCGACTGGGTTTCGGCGATGATTGCGGTGGTGGTGATTGGCCTTCTCAATGCTACGTTTGGATTGTTGTTGAAGGTCATTACGCTGCCGCTGGGGATTTTGACTTTCGGAATATTTTTCTTGGTCATCAATGCGATCGTGCTGAAGTTTGCAAGCCAGTTTGTCCCAGGGTTTCGGGTAGAGACGTTCACGGCGGCGTTCTTGGGTGCATTGGCGCTGGCTGTGCTACATATGCTGTTCGGGTTTTTCACTCCAAAGCGACGGACGGAATACCGGAGGACTGAGGGTTGAGTCTGACGATCGCGGCGATACGCAGTGGGACTGATCCGGTGGGCAAGCTACCGGAGGCTGCGTTCCATCGGACGCTGGAGACACCGCTAGGATGCCCGAAGTGCGATGTGAGCTACAACCTGGTGGTGGATTGGGAACGGGCTACATCGAAGTGGTTCGAGGAAGAGTCACGCGGGTTGATCCGGATGCTGAAGAAGGCGATCCAGATGGGGCATGGGTCAGGGCATCGTGTAACGCATTTTGAAACGGCTGGGGTGGTAGTGAAGAGTTTCACGGTGTTAGAGAAAGCTGGTTAGTTTACTGCGATTCCGCTCCGACTTCGAGCCCGAAGCGCGAAAGTTCGCGCTATTGCAGATTGTAGTCAAAGAGGAAGCCGATGCCGATGGCCACTGGAATAAGGCCGGCGGCCGCCACGGTCAGCACTTCGCGGACGCGGAGAATTTCGGTGAGCAGCAGGCCAAAGACGACAAGGCCAACTCCGTTTCGTACGTCTTGAAGTATCCAGGTGCGTGGATTATCGACATCACTGACGTGTGGCCCCGGACCAGCACGATCGCGGTGCGCCGGGCATTACCGAGGCTGCGGAGTGGGTCATCTATCCTGGCCCCCAGCTCGACCTAATCTTCTTTTGTCGGCTGAAGAACGATGGCGATCTGCTCTGGCGTCATGCCACGCTGCACCATTGCGATGCGTTGATCGGCTGCGATGCTACGCGCATGAGCCTGCCCCACGATTTTTGCAATTGCTATGATCGACAGCCAGACAAAGGCAGCTGCCGGAACGATAAACGGTCCAGATGAATTTCCCATGATGATTCCCTCCCTTTCCTGCCCGCGTTAGACTAGCGAAGCTGCGCAGAGTTTCATTGCGTTGCGTAAAACTTTCAATTGGGTCGCCGGTCTAATCCTGGTTGCCTATCGACTCCAGCTTCGAAAATCTTGTGCGCGAGCATCAAGTGATGGTGTTTTGTACGCTTCTCCGCTTAACGGGAAGTCGCGAGCATCTTGAAGATCTTGCGCAGGATGTTTTTTTGCGTTTGTTTCACGCGCTTCCGAACTTCCGCGGTGAGTCGCTGATGACCACATATCTGTATCGTATCGCCGTGAATGTTACGCAGGATGAGGGGAAGCGGCGGCGGGATGCGCAGTTGGTAGTTTCGATTTCGGACGAGAGCAGCGGATGGGAAGACCGGCTGCAACACCCAGGCCGCAATGTGGAAGAATTGATGGAAGAGCGCAAGTTTCAAGAATTAGTCGAAGATCAATTGCAGCGAGTAAGTCACGGGGAATGCGCGGTGCTGGTGCTCGATCATCAGGAAGAACGCACGTATGAGCAAATAGCTTGGGCGCTCGGGTTGCCGATTGGGACAGTACGGACGCATCGCGGACGAAAGAAGCTGCGCGACGGCATTGAGGCGAGTCGAATCGCGCGGGGTCCGATCAGAGCAAAGGGGGCGGTATACACGGACGAGGGATGAGCGGCGGTATCGAGAGGATCGATCTGAGTGGCGTGTGGCGGATGCGCTTGATCACTTGCCCTCGGTGCTGGGTGGGTGGCGGCCGGAGGTCCGCGAAGTAGTGGGCCCAGAATTACCTCCGCCCAAAGGCCGGGTTAGTACTTCGGTGGGCTTAGGAAAGGTTTTTGCGACCTAATTGCGTTGGGGCTAGTTGAGCTTGAGGTAGACGCGGTACTTGAGCAGCATTGGACTGGGGCAGAGTTCACCGGGGATTGCCTGGAATTGGCGTGGGGCGTCGGTTGCACGGCGGAGCGGATGGGACTGCTGGTCATCGGGTTCGACCGCGCGGTAGACGAAACGGCGATGGGCCGATTGCGGACTTGGCGGATCGAGGCGGCGGTCGCGAATGTCATCCATGCTGTGCTCCGAGGTCGGAATATGGCTTCAGTCTAGGGCTTGCAGCTGGGGATGTAATGGGGAATCTTAAGAGTTACGGTACTTTGGTACGCGGCAAAAGGTGCGGCTCAATTTAGAGCGTCGCCTGCTGCATTCCGCTCGGGATATCAGGCGGTGGATTGGTGTTCACGAACGAGGTTGAGGAAGAGCTGATGGACACGGGGGTCGCCGGAAAGCTCTGGGTGGAACGTGGCGGCTAGGAGGTGGCCGGAGCGGACCAGTGTGGGGAAGCCGTCGCGGGTGGCGAGGGTTTCGACTGTGGGGCCGGTGCGCGTGATACGTGGCGCGCGGATGAAGACCATCTCCAGCGGACCGCCGGGCAAGGCGGTGTCGGAGGTGAGGATGGTGGAGTCGATTTGGCGGCCGTATGCGTTGCGTTCGACGGTGATGTCCAGGGCGGCGAGAGAACGCTGGGCGGGGCCTTCGACGTGGGTCGCGAGGAGGATCGCTCCGGCACAGGTGCCGAAGGTGGGTGTGGATTTTACGTAGGTCTGGAGGATGTCGAAGAAGGCGTTGCGCTCGAGGAATTTGAGCATAGTGGTGGATTCTCCACCGGGCATAATAAGGCCGTCGAGGCCTTCCAGTTCCTTGGGCACTCGGACGAGACGGGGAATGGCACCGAGGGCAATGAGGGCTTTGGCGTGGGCACCATAAGCGCCCTGGAGGGCCAGGACGCCTATGGAGAGAGGCCCGGGTGAAGCGTTCACTTGGGCGTGCTCGGCTTGGGGGCGGAGGTAGCTGGAGCGGTTGGCGCGCCAAGGGTGGGGGGCGCGGCAGGTTTTTGGGGCTCGGTCGCCGCGCTCTTGCGGAGGTCGTCGAATAGCTTTTTCATCTGCGGCTGCAGGGCCGTCATGCGCGTGCTTCCGAATTGCGTAACCTGGCTGTTTACGGTGGGCATTTTATCGAGGAGCGAGATCCCGGCGGGGGTTTTGTAGAAGGCGATGATGCCGTCCAGTTCTCCCTCGGTAAAGTTCTTGGCGTAGACATCGGTGAATCCGGCTTGCATTGAATTCCAGCCTAGTTGAGTGTCAATTAGTTGCGTTGACTGCTTAACGAAATCGGCGGCTTTAATCTTTATTGCAGGTGAGGGATTTTCACCCGCGATACTAGCTGCGGCATCTGTGACTTGCTTGGTGATGTTGTCGGAGATTTGTTTGACCATACTTTGGGTGCGCAGCAGGGCCATCATCTCCTGCGCCTTGGCGCGGTGGGAGGCTTCGTCGGCGCGGGCGGCGGGGGGAATGGTGAGCGTGAGGACGAGGAGGAAGGCGAGACGATGGGGGCGAGAGGAGATAAGCATAATTGTCCTAATGTTACTTTGCATTGAAGATTTCGAGGACTTTGAACTTAAAAGATTCAGCCCAGCGATCTCAAGCGTCGAGATCTACTGGGCTAGTATCGTACGAGTTCGATAGTGAGTGGGAATGACTGGCGTCTAATCCCGAGCTCTTGCGTGGAAGAGCTGGGAGACGGTGTGGATGAAGTGGCCCGAGGAGGGCCGAGGAGCGACGCCGCCGGTCAAAATGGTCTCATACGGAATGGATTTGCCGTAGTAGGTGTTGGTATCTTCGATGTTCTGATTTACGACGTCGCCAGTGAGATCGACGCCCGCGAATACCCCTTTGGAACGCGAGTAGGACAAGAGTGCCGCACTCGCAAGTTCGGTGGTTGCGGCCTGTGAATTGCGTCCAACCGGGCCGGCGGCTACAGCGATGTCTCCGCCGAGTTTTACCTTGTCACGAAGAAGGCGCTGGAAACCGTCCTTGTTGGTGGCGACTAGGACGAGGTCGGTTGATTGGCCGCCGATCTGAAGGCCGAAGCTGGCGCCGGTCATCTGGATAAACGCAGGAGCGCTCCAGCCCTTTCCGGTGCGGCAGCTTACTACGCCCTGACCGTATTGTGCGCCTACCACGAAGGCGCCCTTTTTAAAGCCGGGAATCACCGCGACGCAGGTGGCTTTGGAAGCTATGGAGTCGGGGATACCCCGGTCCGGAGTCATCATGAGCTGGTGAAGGACCTCGTGTGCCGCCTCTAATCGTGTGTCGAGCTTTTGCAGGTCGGCCGCGTGGGCGGTGAGGGTCATTACTGCGGAAATGCAGATTGCCTGTATAAGCTTCCTTGTCATTGGATTCTCCGTAAGTTTCAGTTTGCCTACTCATATTATGCGATGCGACTATGGTAGGCATAGTTGTGCTTCGAGCATAAAAGAGCCCATCGATTGCCGCGATGGGCTCATAGCTTGCAAAGCGGCGGGGTGCTACCAGCCGCGGGTCTGCATCAGGTTCTGCTGCTCGATTGCGGCGGCGGCAAGGCCTTTCATGCTACCGATGACGGCTTCGCTGGCTTCGGCGACGATTTGTGGGTCATTAAAGTGGGTGGTTGCGAGGACTATGGCCTTGGCGCGGGAGACGGCTTCTTCGCGCTCGAGTGGATTGTTTTCGACGTCGAGCGGGGTGGCGCCTTCCTTCATAAAGATGCCGGAGCCTACGAATACCGTTTCGGCCCCGAGCTGCATCATGAGGGCCGCGTCTGCAGGAGTCGCGATGCCACCGGCGGAGAAGTTGGGCACTGGGAGCTTGCCGGATTTGGCGACCATGCGGACTAGCTCGTAGGGTGCCTGAAGTTCCTTGGCGGCGTGGTAAAGTTCTTCGTCGCCGAGGACGGTCAGGGCGCGGATTTGTCCTGTGATCTGGCGCATGTGCTGGACGGCGTGAACTACGTCGCCGGTGCCGGGTTCGCCCTTGGTGCGGATCATGGCTGCACCTTCGGAAATGCGGCGGAGGGCTTCACCAAGGTTGCGCGCGCCGCAAACGAACGGCGTGGTGAAGGCGTGTTTATCGATGTGGTGCATCTCGTCAGCGGGGGTTAGGACTTCGGATTCGTCGATGAAGTCGACGCCGAGATATTGGAGGACCTGAGCTTCGGCGAAGTGGCCGATGCGGGCCTTGGCCATGACTGGGATGGAGACGGAGGCGATGATCTGCTTGATGAGTTTGGGGCTGGCCATGCGGGCGACGCCGCCTTCGGCGCGGATCATCGCGGGAACGCGTTCGAGGGCCATGACGGAGATGGCGCCGGATTCTTCTGCGATGCGGGCTTGCTCAACGTTCATGACGTCCATGATGACGCCACCTTTGAGCATCTCGGCAAGGCCGAGCTTGAGGCGGAGGCTGGAGGAGTTGAAGTTACCGTTCTGGTTTCCATTTAAGGTGTGGTCTGCCATTTAGGTTGTCCTTTTGGCGGCGTCGCAGCGGTTTGAAAAACGCGCGCAGGAGAACTACTGCCAGAGCCTAGCTTAGCAGCTTGACTGGTCTGGATGTGATTTAGCGGCGGTGCGGGTGTAGAGGTTGTGGTGGGATTTTGATGTGGCGCGAAGTAAATAATCCCACCACAGTTTGTGGACGATCGCTTCGCTTACGTCCACAGGCGATCATGGGGCACCCGGTTTGGCTATGCCGTGCAGATGTTGACTATGCTGGCGCCGAATTTCTCAGCTTTGTCAGGGCCTATTCCGGGGATCGTTTGAAGTTGGCTGATTGTTTTGGGTCGGATAAGGACGATGTTGCGAAGGGTGGAGGAGCCTAGGACAAAAAATTGCGGGAGGCCTATTCGCTCTGACTCGGATTTGCGCCAGGCGCGGAGTTGAGTGTCGAGTAGGAGTTGGTCGGCGGTGAGGGACTCGGTGGGATCGGGGGCGGCGTGGCGGGTGCGGTTGAAGGTTAAGGTGCGTTCGTTGCCGGAGTCTGTGGCGCTGCGGGAGGAATCCGGGGGTCCCTCCGCTACGGCGGCAGAGTGCGCCGCCTTCGGTTGGTATAACGAAGGGTTTATGGTGCGCTTCGGTCGAGATGACGTGAGTTCAGGTGGGTCTAAAAATATTGCATGTGGAATTGGGGCAACGCGGCACAGAGCGACAATGTCTGCGCCGAAACGGTCGGCTTTTTCAGGACCTATACCGGAGACGGTCAGCAGCTCGGAGATAGATTGCGGGTTGGCGATTGCTATGTTGCGAATGACAGCGTCACTGAGGACGATGAACGCAGGCTTGCCGGTCTTTGCGGCTTCGGCCTTGCGCCATGTGCGGAGCGAATCGTCTAGCTGCTGTTCTGCTGGCGTGTGGGCGGCGATGACGTCAGACGCGGACTTGCGCGGGGAGGATCTTGAAGCTCGTTTGGACTTTGAGCGTGACGGCGTTGCGTCGGATGCGGCGGGGAGGACTACGTCGGCGAGTTCAGAGGCGTCATCACTGCGGCCTTCGTGGGTCAGGGAGGCCTTTTTGTAAGGTAGGACCTTGCCTTCGGAGTTGGTAAAGACTTCGCTGGTAAGGGTAATCAGTCCGGCCCGGGCTAGAGCGTCGAGGAGGACGTCGAAGGCTCTGCGGTCCAAGCCTAGGGCCAGTTCGGTGTGGAGTTTGCCGGTGGCGCGGGAGGGTGCGTGCGCGAGGGCGGAGAGGATGGCGATGAGGTCGCGGGTCTGAGCGGGAGTGGGTGCGGCGAAGGTCTGGGCGGAGGTGGTCGAGGGGGAGCAGAAGTCGCAGTTGCCGCAGGGACGGTGGGCATCTGCGGTGTCTCCAAAGTGCTGGATGATTGCGGTCATGCGGCACTGCTGGGTTTCGGCGAAGGCTACCATGCGGTCGAGTTGCGCACGACGAAAGGCGATTTGTGCTTCGTATCCTGCGCGCCAGGATTGTTTGGTGGAGACAGGGCCTGTGGCGCGGACGTTGCCTGCGAAGTCGACGGTGGCCACCCCTTGGGCAATCAGTTTTTCGATGGCTTTGAGGAAGGTGCCGAGGTCCATCTTGAGGCGTTGGGCTAATGGCTCGGGCATGAGGTAATCGTCGGTGAGCGTCTGCGCTACTCGGGCCAGATCGCTGGCGGGTGGGTAATCGCGCTCGAGGAAGAACTCGTGCATCTTGCGGTCGGCGTAGCTGTGCAGTAAAACTGTGCGGGCTGGAAGACCATCGCGACCGGCGCGTCCGATTTCCTGATAGAAGGCTTCTACCGACGAGGGCAGGCCGGTATGGACTACGGTGCGGACGTCGGCTTTGTCGATGCCCATTCCGAAAGCTATCGTGGCGACGACTACTTCGAGTTTGCCGGACTGGAAGGCTTGTTGCACACGCTCTCGAACGGCGGGTACGAGGCCGGCGTGATAAGCGGCAGCGGGGAAGTGGCGGGCTAGTTCGCTAGCTAATTCTTCAGCGGATTTTCGCGAAGGGGCGTAGACGATGGCCGGTCGCGCCACTGGATCTTTGAGAAGCGTGGCAGTGAACTCGTGGCGCCGCGGCTTTGACATCTCCACTACTTCGATGGCGAGGTTGGAGCGGCGGAATCCATGGATGAAGAGGGATGCGTTGGTGAGATGGAGTTGGGCGACGATGTCCTGCTGCACGGTCGGCGTTGCGGTGGCGGTGAGGGCGATAATGGGCGAGGGGCGAAGGGCTGGAAGGTGCTCGCCGAGGGTGCGGTAGTCGGGACGAAAGTCGTGTCCCCAGGCGCTGATGCAGTGGGCTTCGTCGATGGCGATGAGCGAAGGCTTGCGGCGGCCCAGCATCTCGGGGAAGCCGGGGACGCGCATGCGCTCGGGCGCGATGAAGAGGAAGTTGAGCGTGCCGTCGAGGTAGTCGCGACAGGCTTGGCGGGCGTCTTCGCGGGAGAGGCCAGAATGGATGCGCCCGACGCGGAGGCCAATGGCGGAGAGCTTGGCTGCCTGATCGTCCATGAGGGCGATGAGCGGGGAGACGACCAGTGCGGTGCCTCCGCGGGCGATGGCGGGGAGTTGATAACAGAGCGACTTGCCGGCCCCGGTGGGCATGACAAGGAGGACGTCCGAGCCGTTGGTGGCAGCGCGGCAGACGGCCTCCTGATTGGCGCGGAAGGTGGAGTGGCCGAAGGTGGTGTGGAGCAGGGAGGCGAGATCGGGCATTTCAGTGGAACTTTATGAGACTAGTTTCGCATGGATGGGTCAGTGATCGCGGAGAGCTAACTTACCTCGAATTATTCGATGGGAGGAAAAAACTAATCCCACGATAAACAAGTTCCTCCGTCGGCTCATTGATCATGGGGCACCCGATTTAGAACTCGATCCCGCGTTGGGCGAGGATACCTTTTTGGTAGGCGTGTTTAACTTCGCGCATCTCGGTTACCGTGTCGGCTAGTTCAATGAGGAGAGGATGGGCGTTGCGGCCGGTTAGTATGACGTGGACCATCTCCGGCTTGCGGCGGAGTACGTCGGCGACGGCGTCGGGGTCGAGCATCTTGTAGCCGATGGCGTAGTTGATCTCGTCGAGGACGACCAAGTCCCATTCGCCGGACAAGATGGCAGCGGCAGACTCGGCCCATGCTTCTTCGACGAGGCGAATGTCTTCCGGGTCGGTCTCGGCTCCGCCTACTTTGACGAAGCCGCGGCCTAGTTGCTTGATGACAAAGTGTTGCGCGGGTGGGGCGGAGGGGGGGCTCGGGTCGGGTGTGAGCGCTGTGCCGAGCGCGGGAGTGAGCGCAGCATTAAGGGCTTGGGCGGCGTCGAGTTCGCCATAGTGCCAGGAGCCTTTGAGGAATTGCAGGAAGAGAACGCGCATGCCGTTGCCGGCGGCCCGGAAGGCAGTACCGAGTGCGGCTGTGGTCTTGCCCTTGCCAGGGCCTGTGTTGATCAGGATGAGACCGCGGCGGGAGGATTCAGGGGTCGGTGCGGAATCGGACATATAAATAGTTATATAGGTAGCGCAATGGCAGGTTCCAGCGGGCCGATCGCGGTGTGAGCCTCACATGTTGTAGATGAGGAAGCGGCAGGTGCCTATTACAATTCGCTGCATAAATTTCAAATTTATATTCATCCCATAAAGAATATCCAGTTATTTGCATTTTTCTTATGAACGACAGCGACGTTTGCGGTGAGTCGTGTTCGGTTCATCTAGCCCTTCGATAGCAGTTTCGAATTCACAAGCCTTAACTGTAAATTTTGCACAAGTTGGATAAGCACAGTTGCGTTCAGGTTTATGCGATTGACCGTTTGCTAGTTGCAGCCGTAAACCCTAGGTGTTTAAAGGGAGGATTCTGCGTGAAGAAGTTGTTGGCAATAAAATTCCTATTTTTGGACTGCTGTTGAATTCGCCTAGGATACTTGCACAAAAGACGACGGCTGCAGTCCAAAACACTGTTACCAATCCCAGCGGCGCTGCCAACGTCACACTTTACTATGGACAGATTTACTCGACGGGAATTCCGCCGATGGCGTGCGATGCGATTATTACAGCGAACAAGGCAGTCTATGGAGTCGGCGCGAAACGGCTATATGGGAGATTTTGGGTACTTTATCTTGCATGATGGAACCGACGTCCGAATGAAGATGGCGCCTGATGGTACGCCATCTCTCATTGGCGCGGATCAGCATTCAGTGAGCGATCAATAATCAGACAAGTGGATTACTTGTTGATGACCTCGTGCGGTGATATTCAGGAATCCTTCGGGATAGGTAGGCCGCTAATGGCCAGAGTGGTAGGGATGGTTAGCGAGGATGGTGAGGGCGCGGTAGATCTGCTCAGCGAGAACTGCACGGGCTAGTTCGTGAGGCAGGGTAATGGGGCCAAAGGAGAGGATGAGACTGGCGCGGGTGCGAGCGGCGGTCGTCCATCCATCGGCGGGACCGATGGCGAGAATGAGGGATTGCGTGCCGGAATCGCGGAGACGACCGAGGTGGGCGGCGAACTCTTCGCTGGAAAGCTGCTTGCCGTGGCTGTCGAGGAGGATAAGGACGGGGGCGGTGCGGATAGATTGCCGGTCGAGGCTGGCAAGGAGGTCGGCTTCGGAGGCGTGGTGCTGAGACTTGCACGGGACGTAGCGGGCGGCTCGGGCGAGGTAGTCGGTGGCGAGCGTGGCGGCGGCATCTGACTTAGCGCGGGTACGGGTTGGGGAGATTGCCGCGAGGACAATTTTCATAATAGGAGGTTGATAAATTCAAACGATTTCAGTAACCGTGATGCGAGGGAATATGGTTAAGCGTATATTTCGTTCCAGATTCAATAGAGACATACGACGTTACGGTGAGATCTTGGTTCGCAACAAGCCGTCTAACTACTAGCATCTTGTCATACACAAAGCATTACCAGCAGAATCTGGCTTTGGAATCTAAATTGCATACATTTTAGTTACGTGTTAGTAACCGGCGTAATTTGCGCGGCCGTGACCCAAGCTAAATTTTTTCCGGCGGGACCGGGTTACCTCGGATTCCTTGCAGAGAAGTAGTAGCAGTCCGACGTTTCCTCACTTGAATGGAGTTGAAAATATATGCGCATGAGGGCTTTGTTATTTTTTGTGGTCGTGATCCTGATGACTACCCGCTTTAGTTTTGCACAGACCGGGAGCATTACAGGACAGGTCTTCGATCCATCCGGGGCTGTGATTCCTAATGCGACTATGGTTGCGACATCGGAGTCGACCGGCGTAACGGCTAAGGTTCAATCCAGTTCCGCAGGGCTTTTCAATTTTGCGGTCTTGCCACCGTCTGTTTATACGATTACGGCAAGCGCCAGCGGATTTCAGACGCAGGTGCGAAGGGGCGTCACTCTAAACGTGGCTGCGACGTTACCCATGAACTTTAAACTGCAGGTTGAAGGTTCGTCGATTTCGCTTGAGGTCCAAGACAATGGACAGGCTCCGGTCGAGACGGACAGCTTCGAGATATCGACGGTTATCGATTCCAAGCAGATCAACGACCTTCCACTGATTTTGCGGGATCCTTATCAACTTGTGCTCTTGTCCCCCGGGGTCGTGACCGCAACTAACAACGTAGGAGGCTTTTCGGTCAACGGACAGCGCGATCGCAATAACAACTTTATGTTGGACGGTGCTGACAATAACGACACGTCGGTCCCTGGCATCCAAGGTGGTATTTCGTCAGCTAATCCGGACTCCACTCAGGAGTTCCGCATCATTACAAATAACTTCGACGCAGAATATGGTCGTAACACTGGCGCAATCATCGATGTCGTAACGCGGGGCGGCGGTAATA
>JANYLK010000065.1 GCA_025357875.1 Granulicella sp. | reverse complement strand
ATTATTGTCGCACATGTCAAGCGGTGTTGAGGGCCTTGCGCGGTCACTCCGCTAAAGGTGTCTGTAGGGTTTACGTGACTGCAGACGGATCGGATTGCGGAGGCTCGGGGTGCGGCGAATCCTTCCGACTACACTGGTTTGATGCCGATTGAGAGCAAGGTGGAGCCGCGAAAGGAGGCACTAAAGCTGCGTCCTGGCCAGAGGGTAGCGCTGGCCCTGGTCCCACCTTTGGCGGCGCTTGTGATCCGGCTGCTGGGGATGACGCTTCGCTATGAAGACCGCGTCGACCCCGGTGTCACTCCGGGCTACGAGATAGCCGGGCCGGTGGTGTTTGCGTTCTGGCATCGAAGCCTGCTGTCATGCGCGTATCGGTTTCGCAAGATGAACATTGCGATCCTGGTCAGCGGCAGCTTTGATGGAGAGCTGATTGCGCGAACGGTCGAATTTCTTGGGTTCACTGCGATTCGGGGGTCGAGTTCGCGGGGCGGAGCGGCGGGCCTGCGCAACATGCAGTATGCGTATGCTGCCGGACATCCCTGCGCGTTCACTGCAGATGGGCCGCGTGGCCCGGCGTTCGTGGCGAAGGCGGGGGCTGCTCAACTCGCGAACTCGGTGGGGCCGCTGACCCCTGCGAGCCTGTCGAGCGCTCCTCAGCCGGC
Organism: Granulicella sp.; assembly: GCA_025357875.1. Lineage (GTDB taxonomy): Bacteria > Acidobacteriota > Terriglobia > Terriglobales > Acidobacteriaceae > Edaphobacter. The sequence goes on along the minus strand of JANYLK010000065.1, from coordinate 12,816 downwards.
TGGAACCTGGGTTGGGTGCATGTACGCGCTGCCGAATCGGGCGTGGGAGCTTCGATCGTGGGATCGCTTTCTGATTCCCAAGCCGTTTTCGCGGGTAGTCATGGCATGGCCGGCGCACGTCCCCGCCGGCAAAGTCACGACGGCAGCGGTGCAGGCGGCGTTGGATCGTGCGGTAGAAATGGCTAGCCATACTTCGACGGATCGCTAGACTGGAAGCTATGCTGGTCTCCGATTTTGATTTCGATCTCCCGGAAGAACTCATTGCGCAGCATCCGCCTGCGCAGCGCGGGTCGAGCCGGATGCTGGTGCTGGATCGCCGAACCGGTGCGCTGACGAACAAGAAGTTTGCGAGCCTGCCGCAGCTGCTGCAGTCAGGCGATCTGCTGGTCTTGAACGATTCCCGGGTTCTGCCGGCACGGCTTTTTGCGGTTCGGGGAGGGCTAACGACGCAGACCAATTCGCCCCAGCCAAGTGGTGTGATTGAGGTGTTGCTGACGGAGCAGATTGAGGATCCGGCGCGACCGGGCGAGAATTGCTGGCGGGTGTTGGTGAGACCGGCGCGGAAGGTGCGGGTTGGCGAGACGCTGCATTTTTTTGGGGCTGCTGAAGGGCCGGATTCGGCGCCACGCACGGAAGGCCCGGGGCTGAAGCCCATCTCTATCCTGGACGGCTTCCCGCGGGCTGAAGCCCGCTGCTCCTCCGAAAGGCAGAGTTTGGAGGTTTTTCCGAAGCCTGTGTTGACGGCTGAGGTGGTTGCAGAGGGGGAGTTTGGCGAGCGGACGCTGCGATTTAGGCCCATGGAGGACTTCTATGACCGGGTTGGGCGTATTGGGCACATGCCCCTACCGCCTTATATTCGGCGGGATCAGTCTGCAGAGCCGGATTCGGCGGAGGATCGGGAGCGGTATCAGACTGTGTACTCCGATCGGCCGGGATCGGCGGCTGCGCCTACGGCTGGGCTGCACTTTACGCCCGAGGTGCTGGCGGCGCTGGAGGCGCGCGGCGTGGAGATTCGATACATTACGCTGCATGTTGGGCTGGGGACTTTTCAGCCGGTGCGGGTCGAGCGGCTGGAGGAGATTCGGTTGCACGCTGAGCGGTACACGTTGCCGATAGAGACGGCTGAGGCGCTAAACCGCGCGCTGGCGGAGGGGCGACGAATTGTGGCGGTGGGGACTACTACTACGCGCACTCTGGAGCACATTGCTGCGCGTTCGGTTGGGCTCGGGCCTGCGATTGAGGCTCATTCCGGTTTGACTTCGATCTTCTTGAGCCCGGGGTACCACTTCCGCATCGTTTCGGGACTGCTGACGAATTTTCACCTGCCGGAATCGACGCTATTGATGCTGGTGAGTGCGTTCGCGGCCAGGGAAGGCGAGCCTGAGCAGGGTCGCCAGGTCGTCCTCGGCGCTTACGCTCACGCTATCCAGGAGCGCTATCGTTTTTACTCGTACGGGGACTGCATGCTGCTGCTCTAGATTCGATCCGGGAGCAGATGGCGGCCGTTTTCAACCCCTAATTCGGCCCTACCCTGAATTCCGAACAAAGCTGATATGGATCAACCTCTGGTCAAAGATGGACGTTGTCTCGGGAGCGCTCACCTAGTATGACGTGGTGCGGGATACGGATGCGAAGCATGTTCAAAACAAGGAGGATCCGGACGCCAGCACACCGCTCAAGGCGCACGTGCAGCCTGAAATGGGAAGATTCTGAGGACTGTTCTGTTCAACGCGGTCAAGTAGGCGCCTGCTTTTCCACTTTCCCACCCTTGTCCACAGGGGATGCACCAGTTCTGCGCCTTGTGGTCGTTAGCCGTGAGGCCTACTCTCAAGCAGTGCCGGAGAAGCCCGAATATGAACCGTCTGGGTACCGCGGGAAGAGGCGGTTTGCGGAGCGCCGGTAAAAGCGGCTGGAAAGTTCGATCGTGTCGCAGCATGGAATACGCTTGGATTGCGGCTATTCAGCGAAATCCACAAGCAATTGCAGCCATTTTGCCGCGGCTCGGTTTGTAACATGCCAGAAACAGGAGTATTTGCATAGGCAACACAACATGTTGTGCTTTATACTTGACACACCCCACTGAGGGCGGTACTTTCACGACTGCGTTACATAAGTAGTCGAAATCGAAACGTACAAGGCAAGTCCGGTCGGCAACCACCTCCAACGTACCCCGGAATGAACATTCGCCGGAGTGCCAGAGGACCAGGCAGACCCCTTTCAGCGCATTACGAATTTTTGCCAGGTGGCCCCCAGCAAGACCGGCCAGTACGCGCCGTCGGTGGATTTGCCAGCAACCTTGCTTCGATTAGCCATACTGCAGGACTCAGACCAGCAGTTCAGACATACCGATTTGAATGATGAAGGAGAACTCCCCGAATGAACCCGATGCAGACCGCCGCGAACGCTTCAGCGACCAACACCGAATCCAGCTATGCGGCACGTCCTGCCGCCGGCCGAGGTCTTTCCTTTTCGCGCCACTTCACGCGCCCTGGGATCTCTCCGTTTGATGAAATTACCTGGGAGCTGCGCGACGCGATTATTCAGGATTACAAGGGTCGCACGATCTTCGAGCAAAAGAACGTGGAGGTGCCGGCGGACTGGTCGATGACTGCGACCAACATCGTGGCGTCGAAGTACCTGCACGGACAGGTGGGCACGCCGGAGCGGGAGTCGGGTGTGCGCGCGCTGATTACGAGGGTCGCTGAATCGATCCGCGACTGGGGCATTGAGGGCGGCTACTTCGCAACTCCGACAGATGCGGCAACTTTCTTCGCGGAGCTTTCTCACCTGCTGCTGAACCAGAAGGTGGCATTCAATTCGCCGGTGTGGTTCAACGTTGGCTGCGATCGGCTGGAGCCGAACTCGGACGCGCAGAACTGGCACTGGAATGCGACGACTGGGCAGATTGAATTTTCGGTGACGGGATATTCGAAGCCTCAGTGCTCGGCTTGCTTCATTAATTCGGTGAACGATTCGCTGGACTCGATTCTGACGCTGGCGAAGACCGAGGGCATGCTGTTCAAGTGGGGATCGGGCGCGGGATCGAATCTGAGCTCGATTCGCGGATCGATGGAGACGCTGAGCGGCGGTGGAACGGCTTCTGGGCCGCTCTCGTTCATGCGTGGATTCGACGCATTCGCGGGCGTGATCAAGAGCGGCGGCAAGACTCGGCGTGCGGCGAAGATGGTGGTGTTGAACATTGACCATCCGGATATTGAAGACTTCATCGAGTGCAAGGTGAAGGAAGAGAAAAAGGCGTGGGTGCTGGTGCAGGCTGGATACGATGGGTCTGGTCCGGACAGCGAGGCGTATAGCTCGATCTTCTTCCAGAACGCGAATAACTCTGTGCGCGTGACGGATGAGTTCATGCAAGCCGTTGAATCTGACGGTGTGTTTTCGACGCGCACAGTCAAGGGACGCGAGCCGGTGAAGGAGTTCCGCGCGCGCGACCTGATGAACAAGATTGCGGAAGCGACATGGCAGTGCGGCGATCCGGGAATGCAGTACGACACTACGATAAACCGCTGGCACACGAGCAAGAATACGGCGCGCATCAATGCGTCGAATCCTTGCAGCGAGTACATGTTTCTGGATGATTCGGCGTGCAATTTGGCGAGCTTCAATCTGCTTAGGTTCCTGACTCCGGGTGGGCAGTTCGATATTCCTGCGTACCGTCATGCGATTGCCACGGTGACCACTGCGATGGAGATTATTGTGGATGCGGCCGGGTATCCGACCGAGCAGATCGCGAAGAATTCGCACGACTATCGCCCGCTGGGTTTGGGCTATGCGAATCTCGGCGCGCTGCTGATGGCGTTTGGGCTGCCGTACGATTCGGACGCTGGGCGTGACTTTGCGGCTACGCTGACTTCGATTCTTTGCGGCGATGCGTACTGGCAGTCGGCGCGTATTGCGGAGATGTGCGCACCACTGGGAGCGGCTACTCCGATTACGCAGCGGACGGAGATTACCGGCGGCGCTTGCCCCGGCTTCTACGTCAACCGCGAGCCGTTCCTGGATGTGATCCGCATGCATCGCGCTGAAGTTAACAACATTGGCAAGCCGACGATTACCAGCCCGCGCACTACGGTTGAGCCGTTCCACGTACCACAGCTTGATCAGCTGATTGCGGCGTCGCGTCATGCGTGGGATGGAGCGTTGGCCCAGGGTGAGAAGTATGGCTATCGCAACTCGCAGGTTACGGTGCTTGCGCCTACGGGGACGATCGGCTTCATGATGGACTGCGACACCACTGGCGTGGAACCCGATCTGGCGCTGGTGAAGTACAAGAAGCTGGTTGGCGGCGGCATGATTAAGATTGTCAATTCGACTGTGCCATCGGCGCTGATCAAGCTGGGCTACTCCGAAGCGCAGATGAATGCGATTGTCAGCTACATTGACGCGACAGGCACGATCGAGGGCGCGCCAGGAATCAAGCCGGAACATCTTGCGGTGTTTGATTGCAGCTTCAAGCCGGCCAAGGGTACGCGTTCGATCAACTACATGGGTCACATTAAGATGATGGCGGCGACGCAGCCGTTCTTGTCGGGAGCGATTTCGAAGACGGTGAACCTGCCGCAGGATTGCTCGGTCGATGATATTGCCGAGGCATATCTTGAGGCGTGGCGCCAAGGCATCAAGGCGGTTGCGATCTACCGCGATAACTCGAAGGGTACGCAGCCACTGAATGTCACGGCGCAGACGGCGGACGACAAGAAGGGCACGCGAGCTGTTGCAACGCCGGCGGTTTCCGCTACGGTATCGTCGACACCGGGAATTTCGACAGAGGCTGCGCAGGCTCTGGTCGCGGCGGCTGCAGCATCGGCCACTGCGGCCGCTCAGCAAAAGGCGCAGCAGCAGATTGCCGCGTTGGAGGCACAGATGCGCTCTATGACGGAAGCTTCTACGCAGAATTCTGACGCGCTCGATGCACAGGCGCCACCGCGAGCTGTGCGTCATCGCCTGCCGGCGGAGCGTGCCTCGGTCACACACAAATTCGGGCTTGGCGGACACGAAGGGTACATCACGGTGGGACTCTATCCGAATGGCTCGCCGGGCGAGATCTTCATTCGGATGGCGAAGGAAGGCTCGACCGTCTCTGGGCTGATGGACTCGTTTGCGACGGCGATCTCGATCTCGCTACAGCATGGCGTGCCTTTGCGCGTGCTCTGCGAAAAGTTCGCGCACACGCGGTTCGAGCCTTCGGGATGGACCGGCAATCCGGAGATTGGCTACGCTAAGTCGATCATGGATTACATCTTTCGGTGGATCCAGATGCGCTTTCTTTCGGGCACGCAGCTTGACCTGTTCGTTGGGCTGACACCGACTGCGAGCGTGCCAGTAGCCGGAACAGTGACTGCGCCGGGCAATACCGTGAGCTTAGCTCATGGCGATGAGTTCTCCCATTCCGCAGCACCTGAGTCTGTCGCTCCGCCGATGGACGGTACGAACGCGGGCTCGCAGGATGCCGCCCACTCTCACACTGCTGCGGCCCTGACGTCGACCGAAGGCGACATGCGCCCGGACTCGGCCGCTGCACGTCCACTGCAGCACAATAATGTTCCAGCGGCGCTGGCTTCGCTCGCGGCTGGAGTGGATGCGAGCCCGCAGGCCATCCTGCAGCGCGAAGCGCGGGCGCAGCAAAGCATCTCCGATCAGGATATCTTCAACAACGCCGAGCCGAAGCAGTACGGATCTCCGTACGATCGAGCGCGTACGATGAGCGACGCCGCTGGTCGCAGCAGCTTGGCTGGCAACGCAGAAGCGTCTGCGGACAGTTTTCAGGATCGTGGGCAGTATCATGTGGCCGATCGCCTGAAGGAGATGTACGAGATGGGCGACTCGCCTAGCTGCGCCACCTGCGGAGCGATCATGACTCGGTCCGGGTCATGCTATCGATGCATGAGCTGCGGAAGCACAAGCGGATGTTCCTAGCGCGTAAGGATGCCAGCGGCAGTATCCTTGTGGGTTTACGCATAAGGTGAAAGTTGTACCCCATAACGTGAAAGTTGATACCCCATAAAATGAAAGTCACTCATTTTATGGGGTTTATAGTGTCATGGTCCGGTTCACATCGACCCCTGGATCAGGATACATAAGAACTGAGAAAAGCTCCCCAACCCTCATCATTTCTATCGTTTGCGCACATATTAGCCTTCGCCTCCACTTTGTCCCGCGACCCGGACGAGTTCCAGGTGAACATCGGGGCAGGCTAGGGCTGTATCAACTCTGACGGGCGCGCCCTGATCGATGGTGGCTCAATACAGGAAAAACCTGCACATCCTACATAGCATACATAAGCTATTTGTTTTCTTCGCATAGCAGGCAATGTAGGTTATCGCTGCCTTCAGTCAAACTTACACAACCGTAAGCCTCGGCAACCTGGTGCAGCAGGACCTGAGTCGCGTTGTCCATTAGGAATCCGTTGCCGGCTGCGCCCATCCGCCGACTAAGCAAGCCGGCCTTCTTGAGCCTGTGGCCCACTTTTTCCGGGCTGAACTGCAACCTCTCACCACGTCCCTTCAGAACGCGATTGACCTCACCTGCGATCTCTCCAACAAGAACCTGGGCCTTCCCCTGGTGGCAGAGAGAGAGCGCGGCGCCGACAGCGAGCGTTCCCAGATCGTCCACGCGCTCCGCGATCTGCTGGTGTGAATAAGGCGTGAGCAGGGTGACGAGCTCAGCCTGCAGGTCCGGAGCATCAACAATACATTTGCCAAGAGCATTGGCAATCGATGTAACCCCAGACGATAACCCAGCAGCGTAGAAGTCCGATGTATACGCGTGTGGCAAGCTCTTAATGCGGTAACTAAGGAGCTGGTTCTGAAAATCCTGAGTCGCTTTATCCGACAAGGGCGACGCACGCAGCGGTTCGACGCCATGCGCAGGGGATACGTTGATATGCAAGAAGTGCTGTAACACCGATACCATCTGTGGGTCCTCGCCCAAGAAGACTGCCTTGGAAGAGAAGTAGTCGAAAGGCGAGGTTGGGCGGCCGGCTACTTTTCGGAACGCAAGATATCCGCGGCTGGTGGAACTACCTAACAGAACCGCCATCCGCTTGCTCAAATTGGGGTCTGAGATGAGCAAAGTCGGCTTCCGATCCCAATAGAAATCGTTCAGAGTCGCGCTCGTAATCCCTGCTACCAGGGCTGGGTGGTAGCAGAAAGCCTTCAGGGTGCGCAAAACAACGTCCCCCTCGTAAGCCCAACCGGTGATCGCGAGGCCGGGGGCAACAGGAAGAATGTCCTGGAACCAGGTAGAGAGAACCCAGTAGGTCAGCAGCGCGCTGTTCGCGTCGGAAAGCTGGGTTTGCTCGGCGATCGCCTGCTTGATCCTGGCAAAGAGTGCACCAGTTGTTCCATGGTCCTGCTTACCTGTCGGAAATGGGACACTTTGCAGAGGGTCGCGCGCGTACTGGCCTTTAGCAACCATCTCTTGAAATTTGCGCGCAGAATTGGACCCCACGGAATATCCAAAGTGAAAGCTATTCAAGGAGCCGTCTTCCCCCCTCAGCGACTCTGCGATGCCTTGGAGTGTATGGACCGCCCTGGCTGCTTGGGGCTCTGGGCGCTTGCGCGAAATGGAAGGAATTCGGCCCTGATCGCCGGCTTCAACCTCGGATGTTACGGCCTCGGAAGTGTCCGTCTGTGGGAGGGCCCGCGCCGACGTCCCGGATTCCACCGGGAACGGGTTATCATCATTCGTCTCTTCGTGCATCTATGTACTCCTTACACTTTGGGAGAGTAGCGCCGTCTCCAGTTACCGCCGCGTAGCATCAAGCAAGGCAAGAGCGGCGCGCAGGTATGGTATCCGCTACTCTCCGGTTGTTACCTAAATACTCCATCTCAAGAGGAAACGCAGTAGCCCTTTAGTGGGGGACCGTCCAAAAAAGTGGGTCTAGTCTTAAACCCGTTACCTCTGATGCATGAATTTAGCAGCGATTTACTCCAGCTTTGGGGCGCCGAAGAGGCGAAATGAACCACGCTCACAGCGCCGCCGAAAGCATAGTCGTAGTAAAACGGTGCCTGGGGAGAAGGGCCGCTTCGGCTGGTAGCCGGCCCTCCGGTCCACCCCGGATATCCAACAACCCTGTCATCCCGACGGTTACCCTCCACTAGCACATCCTTCCCGCGCCCTGACCCTGGTTGACTACCAGGTTGCTCAAGGCGACACGGACCAAATCGCGGGTCACGCTTGCGAATGCAGACTGAACGTGCGCCGAGAACCGCCGAGGTACCCACACACAAAACGTCTTAGGGTCATTTACACAAAACTGAGCAACCGCAACCAGAAAGTAGCCCCTGTTAGTCAGCTCATCCATTTCTGATGTAAATGTCAAACCGTCGTTCTCATTATCGGAGGTATAGCAGAAGCTAAAACTTACTCCGCCTTGCAGATTCTCCGAAATTTTGTCTGACTCGTTGTCACGCACCTTCCCCATGACACAACCGAAAGTAACCAGAGGCTCGTTTGTCACCTGTTCCATTTTTTCTCCTAGACTAGTTCTCTTTTGAGTGGGTACGGTCGTCTGTACCTTATCTATCCTTTAATACGAGGTATTTCTATATTCTGATGAAGCGCGGCGCGCAGAATCTAGGTGATCGATGCGCGCGAATTGGGTTGTCTCCCCCAGCGAATACAGGGCTATGGCCTGGTGTAAGTGAATACGAAGCTCACATTGCACGCCGACCGAAGCCCAGCACTTTATTGCACTTAGTAAGACGTATTACCTGGGAGGACTAAGTAGTGAGGCCGGCGTTGATCGGGGTACGCACTTACTTGTTGCTTCAGTAACTAGTACTCAGCGAGTAGGTCGCACCTATGAATTCCGCAGGCAGGCATTCCCACCAGGGGCCTACTATTAGTTCAATGGCCATTAATGGTTGCCTGGCTCACGAAGTAAAGTAAGCCCACCAGGTGCGCCGACCGCCCTGAACCATAGCTGCACGGCTCACGTCGCCCTTTCCGATATGCTGCCAAGATCGCCTCGTTACAGTTCCCTGGTTTACCAGGGCATCGCGCGCATCCCATCGCCACACACAACCTGGCTTCCTGGGTCAAAAACTGACACGCGCCCACCATAGTTGTGGTCCCGAAGCTTACGTAAATGCTCCGCGGCTACTTACACGTCGGTCCGAAGTTGCCTAAACCACACACCAAGGCGGAACGGGTACCGCTTCCCATACAGGTTGCGAAGGGCCTCACCCCGTACAACTTGCGGACTCCGAGCTAGCGTCGTGTGGAGGATAGGAAGCAAACGAGTCCGCTTCAGTCGCATGCATCCGGACCAGGCCGTGAGTTTCGGCCACCAGCTTCCTGACAGCCGCCTCCAGTGGTACGCCGGGAACACGCTGGCCCCGACGATCTGCAGCATCTGGATCGAGGCCGCCGAACCGAACGCCCGTGGATTGCGCGATCCTCGCGCCGGCCCACGGCCCCTTCGCTTGATCTCCATGATTTGCTCTTCCGGTGTTTGCGCAGAGATCGGCGGGGCCGCGAGGGTCGATCCTGCAGACCCACCGTCCCCACTTCACGATAGCGCCGAATGCTCTTGGCCGCGCTCCGCCGGCTAAGCCTGCACTCGGCTGCCAACGCGCGCAGGCTCAACCGGCCTCCACAACACTCGTGGCAAGATGCTTTCGACTATAGGCCGTCAGTCGAGCTTGATGGTGGTAGTCCATTCGGTCCCCTGAAATGCCTGTTGATCTCGACCTCAGCTTTCAATGCTCGACCGAATGGACAACGACCTCTTTAGACCTCATATCTAGACGAGCGGTACACCCCAGATAAACTTGTCGAAGAGCACCTGCCCACCAACACTGCGCCTGTACCTTTGCGTGCCGTAAGTCGGGAGCCCATCAGATCCCCAGATGGTCACCACCAGCGCTTCATACCGACCAGGAAAGGAGCCGTCCTGGGACCTGGTCACAGAGTTGCCCAGGTTCTCCTCTGGAATCCAATTGTCGTCGAACATCATTACCAAGTACCCGTTGAACTCTTTCCGCAGGCGATTGATTTGGTCAACCACCTCGGTCCTATGAGCTGGACCTGAGCGCGACCGCGGGATGACCATCGACTGCACTCCCCCAGCATGGCAGACATGTACCAAGGGGTCCCAGGTTCCGCCGTCTTCAATCACTGAGCGTGCGTCGCTCAGCGAGTCACAAATCAATTCAATCACTTCGTATCCAGTCATCATTTCAGCCTTCTTCGTTGAATTGGGGACATAGTCTCCGAGCCGTCCGTCTAGCGTCATGTACGGTGCGGCATGTGGGCGCTATGCAACCATTGCCTTTCAATACGGCCTTACAAGAAAGAGCGCAGACAGTTTTTCCATCTTTTCAGAGGACGGGCTCCGGTTGAAAATTCTCCCTCAGCGCCAGCCGGCCTGGTCCAGGAGAGATGGGGGCACGTGCGTTTGGGGGAGGAAGCTTATGTGGCCATTGAACTTAGCCGCAGAGTCTAAGCAGGCGGACAACCAGCCTGGCGATCCCTCTACGACAGCATGGGCATCAGCTCGAGAGCGATCTGGGGGCCTTCAGGACATGTTTGAAGGAGCGACTTCAGCGGTTGTCTGGAACGCGAAGCTGCTGTCGTACCCAAGCACTATGCGACCAAGCCGGCATCTATTGTCAAACTAGAGTAGCGGCTACTGAAGTCCGGGCGACTTGCTGCTGCAACTTTGGTGGTAGTCTGCCTCGCACAATCTTTGCGCTCGTTAGGGGTCTCTTCAAGTGTGACACCGTCGAGACCTGGATCGCGGTCTGGGTCTCGCTGTTCCGCGACAAGCTTGAGTAGAGAGACCAGTTCCGATTAAAGCTTCGGGAAATCGATGGTGCAGGAGCAGTGTTGGTGGGATGCGCCGGTTCACGTGTTTTAGGTCACGGGCTTTTAGCGGGGCCCTCTACGCCTCACCCATTTAAGGCTTGTTCAACCCCGTTGAGTGGGCTAATCTCGCGCTAGGAGTAATAGATGAAAGAGCCTGGGCTCGATGATCGACACCGCGATAACGATGGGAAAATACGTCTAAAGAATGGCAACGCGCTCAACAAGAACCTTCCACAGCCTATCCCAGAATTCTCGCCTCTGGCGCGGGTCGACACCATGCGCAAAGAGACGGGCGAAGTGAGTATGGCGAAGATTCGCGAAGCTGCCAAACGCCGGCGCTGAGATGCCGTGGTAGCCATAGAGCCTGTTGGTGAATAAAGGTCAAAGCCCGTCTCACGAAGAGCGGCCTTTTGATCTTCGAGCCACTCACCGCTGCCAAATCGACTTCTATGTAGCTGCGGCGTCAAGGGCGTTCTCTGGTTGCGAATCAGATTTAGTGCTCCAACTGCCTGTGCCGCGCTTCGATCCGCACTCTCGTAGGGCCATCTTGGCTTGCACCCCTTGAGATTGCAACTCTTAAGTGGCCAAGCGCCCTGGTGAATGTAAGGTTCCTCGTTCATAGCTACAATGAAATCAATACCAGCCTCCTGCTTCAAGACGGCGCCGTAGAGCACATCCTGTTCAGGGGGAGCCTGAATGCCTGATCCACGGGATTTACTAATCTGCCTTCTTGATTACATCAAGGAGCAAGCAAAGCAGATCAATCCGGCAGCTTATAGACTCGCGAGCGCGAAGGGCTTTCAGCGCCAGCGCGGCGACGTCGCCGGTTTGCCTGGCGTCGAGTTCGACATCAAGGTGACTGGGGACCATATCTGGCTAAGAATTCCTCGATTGATCGCCGAACCACCCCCGGCTCCCCAACCCGCACACAAAGCTCTGCTCCGGTCCAGCCCCGATCCCAATGACCAGCCGCCATTTATCGATGATGCTGCGCTGGCCAGGCAAATCAATCTGCTTATACAGTCGGCCAAAGGACGAGGCGAATCCATCGATATTGCGCAAGTGGAGGCACAGCAGAGGGCGGGTGCTGCGGAGGTACTAGCCGCATACACGGCATTGTGGACGAGATGGGCCACGGGGGAGAGGCCGCGCCGTCGGACCATCTCGCTCTACGGCGACCTCTTCACGTTGATGCACCAGATGGAGGCTGAACAAACGAGCAAGCCACAGGAGTTGATCTGGGGTATTGGGATCTCCTCATGGCAGTTGAAGACGGAGAAAGAAAACATCGCGTTTGAATATCCTCTTCTGACGCAAGCGATGGAGCTATCGATTGACGACCGATCCATGGCGATTGAAATCCGCCCTCGGGCGACGGAAACGCGAGTTGAGCTTGATGCCTTTGTCGCTTGTCAGGTCTCGGGGACTATCGAGGTAGAACGCAGTGCCATCGCCCAGCTGTCGAGGCAAAAGGACCGGCCGGCGACTCCGTTCGATCCAGGAAGCTATTCCGACGTGCTCAAGTTGATCGCCGGCAACTTGGACAGCGAAGGTCAGTACAAAGAAGTGCTGAACCAGAACGGCACGGCTCCTCCGCCTAGCTCGCACCTTATCGTTACGGATGCCTGGGTACTGCTCTCGCGGCCTCGCACGATCAATTATCTTTTCGAAGATCTCAAGCGCCTGCAGGAGAAACTCGAAGATGGCTGCACGATTCATGAAGGGCCGCTCGCGCTCGTAACGGCGCCGTCCGACCAGCCGATCCAATTCGAACCCATCACTTTCCGTGGCCTGTCCGGACGTGGAACGTCGACTGCGGGGGGAACGGTGGAGGAATTGTATTTTCCTCTGCCGTACAACGATGAGCAAGTGACCATCGTGCAAAGGTTGAAGCGCGCGCCAGGAGTGACCGTTCAGGGGCCACCGGGAACGGGCAAGACGCATACGATCGCAAATGTCATCTGTCACTACCTTGCGAGCGGCAAA
>JANYLK010000057.1 GCA_025357875.1 Granulicella sp. | reverse complement strand
CAAACCAGTGTAGTCGGAAGGATTCGCCGCACCCCGAGCCTCCGCAATCCGATCCGTCTGCAGTCACGTAAACCCTACAGACACCTTTAGCGGAGTGACCGCGCAAGGCCCTCAACACCGCTTGACATGTGCGACAATAATGTGTGCAGCCGGGTGTCTTCCGCACGCCTAGACCTGCAAGGAGAATTTATTATGGGCGAACTATTTCAACCGATGCATCTTCTTCTTCTTGGCGTTATCGTGGTCATCTTCTTCGGCGGCAAGAAGCTGCCGGAACTAGGCAAAGGTCTGGGCGAAGGCCTGCGCGGCTTCAAAGATGGCATGAAGGGCCTTAGCGACGAAGATGCCGCAGCCAACAGGAAGCGCGAAGAGCTAGAAGCCAAGGCCTACCAGGAAGCCAAGATGGCTGCGGACGCGAAAGCTGCCGCGGAAGCCCGCCTCGCAATCGAGCAGAAAGCCGCACAAGAAAACGCAGTCGTCATCAAGTAAATCCGCCATCCGCACTGGCGCGACGTCCCGATCCGCGTCATTCGAGCGCGTTGTCTGACGTCCCAGCCCGCGCCATTAGACTTCGCGATCCGCTCACCAAGGCGCCAACGGCGCGGCACATTACAAGCTAGGTTCGCTGCCAGCCGCAGAACGAAGGGCTGAAGGCCCGGAACATAATCCCAACTACGTACCCGCCTGCACATAATTCCGATCCACGCACCTTCTAAACCGCAATCATTGCTACAGCAATGACCGCCGTCGCCATCCCGATCGCCTGTCTTCGCGTCGGTCGCTCACCCAGCGCCAAAGCCGCCAGCAATATCGTCGACGCCGGATACAGAGATGCCAGCACCGCCGCCACATCCAGCCTACCCGCCCGTGTCGCCGCCAGAAAAAGCAGGTTCCCCGAAGTATCGAGGAGCGCAGTCGCCAGCGAATATCCCACCGCTCTCTTCCCCAGCCTCACATCCACGTCGCCAGCTTTCAGACGCTTGAACCGCAAGCCCACAATGATCAGCGAGCAGACGCCGAGGCTTCCCATCCTCGCCGTCGCCATCGGCCAAAGCACGCCCGCAGGCCCGGCCATCTTCAGCGCCACAAAATAGAGTCCGAAGCCCACCCCAGCCAGCGTCGCCAGCATCGCAGTCTCACGCCCCGCAGAGCCCGCCGTTTGGCCCGCGGGCCCGGCCGCGATTAGCCAGATCGCAATCCCCGCAACCGCAAATCCCACCATCGGCCGCGCGCCCGGCGATCCATCCTGCCACATCGACACTGCCGCTGGAATCGCAGCCGCAAGCAGCCCACTCACCGCCGCCGACGCGCCCATCGCCCCACGCGATAGCGCAATGTAAAAGCAGGTAAGCGAGAGTCCTCCGGCAACTCCCGCGGCGATCCCCCAGCCCAACAGTGCGCCGTGCGGAAACACATCCCCCCGCAACCGCGCAATCGCCACCAGCACCGCGAAGCTGGTCGCATGGCTCAGCAGCACCACCCGCAACGCCGCGCGCAACCCGCCGCCCGCCGACTTTACGCCCATCCCGCCGCAGAAGTCGCCGCCACCCCAGAAGGTAGCCGCTGCCAGCGCGAACAGTACATTTCCGCGCAGCAGACTATTCATGGAATTCGTTTGTTGTCGAAGTCGATGCGTTCCGCATCTCGCGCTCTAAGGTGACGCGGAGACGGGGGGCCGCGCCCTTATCTCCATCGCCCGTGGCCAATATCCCGGAGGCGCAATCACCGTCAAGTCGGGATGCAGCACCTTCACTTCGAGCTTGCGATACTTGCCGTCGAGGAACGGTTCGTGCGTCGTGTAACCAACCGTATACCGTGCCCGCGCCTCTAGAGCCACCCTGGCAAAACTCTTCTCAATCGATGCCGTGCGGAACTCAGCGTCAATATTTCCGCCGGTCATATTAACGTACGGTGGCAGATTATTGTCCCGCATCATCAGCGGAAGATGCATGCGGTCCATCATCCCCAGCCCCCATACAGCCGAATCGCCCACTATCGTGGCGTCGACTTCAATCCGGTTCGTCTGCAGATATTTAATCACCTGGCCAGTCTTCGCCTGGCTGCCATACTCCTTGCCATCCGAGATCACGTAGATCACGCGCCTACGTTCGATCGGCCGGTTTCTCAGTGCAGTTGCCGCTGCCAGAATCGCATCGTTCAGCGGATGTATTTCCCGCGGCGTTTCCAGCGACATGCTCGTATGACCTCGGACCGCGGCCGTATTCGGGTCAAAATTCTGATCGTTGATCACCGTCGTCTGTCCCAGCGGGCCGTAACTTCCCGCCATAGGGGGTTCCCGTCCATCGCCCTTCGATCGCTCGATCGCTTGGGTTAGCCGCGCGCTCTGCGCCCCGGTAAAGTCGGTCACCATCTTTGGACCCTTGTTGTACGTAAAAACCGCAACCTCGTCGTATGGAGTGAACGCGTCCTGCAACGACCCCATAGCATTGTTCACACGGGTCATCTCATCCTTGGTCATGCTCTGATCGATCACAATCGCAACCGAGAGCGGAAGCGACTCATTCGTAAACAGGTCGATGTGCTGCATCAAGCCGTTCTCATATACCTGTACGTCGCGCGACGTCAGTCCCGGCACCAGCCTGCCCTTCGAATCTTTAACAGTAAACGCGACATCGACGGCGTCAACATGAACCATCAACGTCGTGATCGCATCCGCGCCCTTACCCACGGGCGCATCGTAAGTGGGGGACTGGCTGGCGGCCGCTGACGGACTCATTGGCGCGGGCGCTGTAGAGGGAGCCGCAAGGACTTCAACCGGCTGACCGTCTCCGTTCGACGTGGAAGTCGTTCCCTCACCTGGAGTTATCGAGTTTAATTTCGGAAGCGTCGTTTGGGGCTTGGGAGCGTCCGGGATCGCCTGCTGCGCCGCAGCCTGTTGCCCCGCCGCAAGTGCAACCGGCGGCCGTCCCTGCAACCCGACCATCACCAACCCTAGCGATCCTGCCAATACACCTAGTCTCAACTCGAAAACCCCCAAAGCAATCAGGTATCAGACTACCAGCGGCCCGCATAAGCCGTCACTTTGCACGCGCCCATCTTTTGATACCTTCCCCGTTAGACGCCGGAACCCATTCAGGTGATTGTGGTTCACCGCCCTGCCTCAACAACTTCGGGTGACCCTCCCTTCGCTGCATCGTCGCGAAGGATGGGATGTAAAACCTGAACTGGTCATTGTTTGTCATTCCGGAGCGAATCGGAGGAATGCGCTTCTCCCCCCACCGCTAGCCGATGAATGTCGCCCCGCGAAAATTCGCTCCCCCTAAGTCCACGACGCCGCCAATCCGTCGTCTAATACGGTATGCGCTCCCGACTCCTTGCCGCGACCCTGTTCTCCCTCGCTATGCTGCCGCCGGTCCTCCTCACTCGGGTGCTGCACGGCCAGGAAGCACCCTCGCCCAGCGGCCCTCCTCCGCCTTCCAACGCTCCTGCCCTGCCTCAGAGCGACATGAGCGCCCCAACCCTCAGCGTTAACGTCAACCTCGTGAACCTTTATTTCTCCGCGCGCGACAAAAACGGCTTCATCACCAATCTTGCCAAGAGCGACTGCTCGCTCACCGAGGACAAGACACCGCAGATCATCAAGAACTTTACCCAGGAAAAAAACCTCCCACTTACCATCGGCATCCTGCTCGATACCTCCGGCAGCCAGCAGAGCGTCCTACCGCTCGAGCAGGAGTCCGGCGCTACCTTCTTGCGCGAAGTCCTGACTCCCAAGGACGAAGCCTTCCTTATCTCCTTCGACATCAACGTCGACCTGCTCGCCGACTACACTAACCGCGCCAGCGAAATCAAGCACGCCCTCGATAAGGCAACCATTAACACTGGCGCAGGCACCGGCTCCGTTACTGGCAATGGAAACCCACGCGGCACTTTGCTCTACGACGCCGTCTTCCTCGCCGCCAACGAGAAACTCCGTATTGAAGCCGGCCGCAAAATCATCGTCATGCTCACTGACGGAGGCGACCAGGGCTCGCAGGAGACCCTGAAAACCGCGACCGAGGCCGCGCAGAAAGCCAACGCCATCGTCTACGTCATCCTCATCGCCGACCGAGGCTTTTACGGTGGCGGAGGCTTCGGCAACCTCGCCGACTTCGGCGCACGCGACATGGAGCAACTAGCCCGTGAAACAGGAGGCCGCGTCATCAACGTCGGCAACAATGGCAAGCGTCTTGAAGACGCCTTCAACCAGATCCAGGAAGAACTCCGCACCCAATACCTGCTCAGCTACACGCCCACAAACCTCAAGGCGGACGGCACATTCCGCAAGATCGAACTCGGCTGCGGCAAAAACCTCAAAGTCCAAACCCGCAAAGGCTACTACGCCATCTCCAGTACCGACACCGGCAACTAGGCAAGCATTAGAAGCCGGGTGCCCCATGCTCACCCAGAGGACGAAGTCCAAAGGGTGATCATGGGGATACTTAATTTGTCCGCGCCCCGCTTACTCCTCGTGCGTCAACTTCTCCCCATTCGGCCCAACCTGGATTTCGCCCTTCTTCGCACCCTTCAACGTCGCCGCCTCATACGCAACCAGCTTGTCCTTCTTCGTCAGCGACTCCACCTTGGTAATCTTCGCACCCGGCGCCCTTGCCATCAGTGCACTCTTCACCGCTGCGGGCAGGCTGTCCATCGAGACTTCTTCCTCAACCTCCAGCAGCGTTCCGTCTTTCGCAACCGCGAGATCGCGGCTGTGGCCATTCACCATCGTCTCCACTTCATATTGGAAAACGCCGTTCTCGGTCTCTGAAGAAAAGCCCTTGATGGTCGCGCCCTTCGACTGCTCCTGAACCTTCTTCTCCACCGCCGGCGGCAGCGCCGAGCGCTCAATCTTCTTCTCCGCAGACGCCACGAGCGTCATTGAAAATGCCGCCACCACAACTGCTGCAGTCTTCAAAGTCCAAATCGACATAGCGTTCTCCTCATAGCGTGCCAGCACGCTGAGAATGATTCTCACCCTCGCACCTTAATGTCCACTGAACCCGGATTTAGCTCAATCCAAGCACCGCGTGCGGCACATACGGCTCCTCAAGCGCCTTCACTTCCTCAGCCGTCAGCTTCAATGAAACCGCCGCCACCGCATCCTGCAAGTGATGAATCTTCGTAGCCCCCACAATCGGCGAAGTAATCGCCGGCTTGGCCATCACCCACGCCAGCGCAACCTGAGCCAGCGCAACGCCACGCGATTTGGCCACTTCGCTCAGCCGATTCACAACTCGCTTGTCCGCCTCCTCTGTCTCGGCATACAGATTCTTCGCATACCTATCTGACTCCGACCGCTTTGTCTCAGAATCCCAAGGTCGCGCCAGCCGCCCACGCGCCAGCGGGCTCCACGGAATCACCCCAACGCCCTGATCCAGGCACAGCGGCAACATCTCGCGCTCTTCCTCGCGATACAGCAGATTGTAGTGAGGCTGCATCGTCACAAACTTTGCCCAGCCGTGTTTTTCCGACGTATACAGCGCCTTCGAAAACTGCCACGCCCACATCGACGACGCGCCGATATACCGCACCTTGCCCGCGCGCACTACATCGTCCAACGCCTCCATCGTCTCTTCGATCGGAGTCGTCTTGTCCCAGCGATGAATTTGGTAGAGATCAACATAGTCTGTTCCCAGCCGCCGCAGGCTCTCGTCCAACTCAAAGAAAATCTCCTTGCGCGAAAGTCCGCCGCCGTTCGGCCCATCGCGCATCACGCCATTCAGCTTGGTAGCAATCACCGTGTCTTCGCGCTTCGCATTGGCCTTGATGAAACGCCCCAGCACGGCCTCACTATCGCCAGTCGAGTACACATTCGCCGTATCAAAGAAATTGATTCCCGCATCCAGCGCCTGACGAAAGAGCGGCTCGCTCTGCTCTTCATTCAAGCTCCACGCATTGCTGCCCGGTCGCAGCGGCCCAGCGGGCGGCACCCCATACGACATGCACCCCAAACAAATCCGTGAAACCTTCACGCCCGTCCGACCCAGATTCACATAGTCCATATTGCCTCGCTTCTTTCGTTGTCATTCTCGCTCATATTTGTCATTCCCAGCACAGCGGAGGAATCTGCTTTCGCTCGCTCCCACAAAATGTCGGGATGCCCATCCTTCACGTCTTCATGCGAAGGATGGGACATTCAAATCTCTAACGCCATACCGCGCGGCCCTAAGCTACCTCTCATACTCAAGCCTCCATCGCGCCAGAATAAACCGCCATCCCCGCCACCGCATCCACGCCCATCGCATTCAGCGCATCAACCTCTGCTCTTTCTTTGATGCCTCCTGCCACAATCAATTGCTTCGCCGTGCAAGCGCGCAGCACCGCCGCCACATCCAGCGGGAACCCTTGCATCGTCCCCTCCGTATCCACATGCGTATACAGGAACGCCGCGCAAGAATCCTCCAGCCAGGTCACCGCCTCCTCAGGCGTCAAATCGACGGAATCCTTCCACCCCTTCACCGCGACCCGCCCACCCTTCGTATCCACCGAGAAGCAAAGCGCCTCCTCCCCCAGCACCCGCTTCAACTCCTCCGCAAACTCTAGCCGAATCACCTTGTGCCGCCGCTTGGCCACCACCTCGGGTGCCCCAGAAATCCCGGGTGCCCCATTCATCGCGGCTTCAAGCGATGAGTGGGATCCTTCCTCATCCACCCCAAACAAACTGGACCCATAGATAACCCGTTTTGCCCCCGCATCCAGCAGTCGCCGCCCATCCTCCGCCGTCTTCAACCCACCACCCACCTGGCACGGCAGCCGCCCACAAATCATCTCGATCAGCGCGCGATTCTCACCCTGCCGCATCGCCGCATCCAGATCGATAAGTTGTACCAGTGGATACTTCGAAAACCGCTCAATCCAGTATTCAAAATCGTCGAACGCTAGCTTCAGCTTTTCGCCCTGAACGAGCTGCACAATCCGCCCACCCATCAAATCGATCGAAGGAATCAACATGCTTCTATTGTCTCAGCCAGTCGTCAAGGCTGCGAATACGCCCGACGCGAATCCGCCGGCCGCCTTGGCACCACCACTATCGGTCGATCCAACTCTAGCTGCATGAACAGCACGCCGCGCGAATCGCTCTCCGCCACCCGGTACACGACCCTGTCCCGATGCACGAAGAAGCATCCACCCTGCGGGTGCCAAAGCAGAAATTCATCCGTCATCTGGTCCAGCAATGGGAACCAGCCGCGCACGTTGATCTGTTCCACGAGCGAAGTCTCATCCCAACTCGCCAGCGGCCAGATGGATTGCATGCCCGTGACCGTAAACGCCGCATGGCAATCGCTCCGCAGCACGGCCTGGCACAATCGCAATCGATCAAATACGTCGAGGTGAATGCGCAATTGCAGAACGTCCAGCATCCACTCTCCTTAATCCTCGGCCAGAATTTCGATCCGTAGATATCTACAAGTGTCGATAGCTGCAAGTATAGACAACACAATGCCCCCAGTTCCAACTCTTCGATCCCGGGACCAAGGTGCAAAACAACCATCGCACCTCCCGATGAAGCGCGCATGAATCAACGCCTGGCGCGAAGCCTTCAACAAGGCAGCCGCACACTCACGCCCGCCTGCTGCAGCCTCCCCTTCAACTCCCGCGAATCCGTAACGCCAAAATGAAAGATGCTAGCCGCCAGCGCCGCGTCAGCCTTACCCCGCCCAAATACTTCCGCAAAATGTTCCGCGCTCCCCGCACCACCCGAAGCAATCACCGGAATCTGCACCGCCGAACTCACCGCTGCAGTCAACTCGCAATCAAACCCCCCACGCATCCCATCCGTGTCCATCGAAGTCAGCAGAATCTCGCCCGCACCCCGCGCCTCCGCCTCCAACGCCCACTCCACCACACGCAACCCCGTAGCCTTCCTACCCCCGCTGACATAAACCTCCGCATCTTCCACCCCGCGCGCACCACGCCTGGCGTCGATCGCCACAATTACCGCCTGCGCTCCAAAGCTCGCGCCAATCTCGCCAATCAACTCCGGCCGAGCGATCGCCGCAGAATTAATGCTTACCTTATCCGCCCCCGCATCGAACACCGCCGCCGCATCCTCCGCCGATCCGATCCCGCCGCCCACGGTGAACGGCACAAACAGCTTCGCCGCCGCCCGCCTCACCGTCTCCAGCAATGTCCCGCGTCCCTCATGCGTAGCGGTTATATCGAGCAGCACAATCTCATCCGCCCCCGCCGCCGCATGACGATGCGCCAACTCCGCCGGATCGCCCGCATCGACGATATCGACGAACTGCACACCCTTCACCACCCGCCCACCCCGCACATCCAAACAAGCAATAATCCGCTTCGTCAGCACTCTAACCTCACTTGCTCACTACCCTCATTGTTTGTCATTCAGGGGCGTAGCAAAGAATCCCCGCATTTCGCCGTTGCTTTTGCTCTGAGATAGGTTCGGGTATTAGCCCACGGGACAAGCCTTCCTTCACAACTCCACAAAATTCTGCAACACCCGCAACCCAACCTCAGCCGACTTCTCCGGATGGAACTGCACGCCCATCACATTCCCACGCTCCACCGCCGCCGTAAACGCCCCCCCATAATTTGTAACCGCCGCAGTATCGTGAGAAACCGGAGCCCGCCACGAGTGTGTGAAATAAACGAATGCTCCATCCGCCACCCCACGCAACAGTCGGGAATCCGGCCGAATCTGCTCCAGTGAATTCCAGCCCACATGCGGCGACTTCAACTCCACGGCAATTTCCTTTCCATTGATTTGCTTAATCTCTTTCGCCGGAAACCGCTCGCACTGCGAAGAAAATGCACACAACCCATCCGTCTCCGGAGCCTCAGTCGACCCCTCATACAGCCACTGCAACCCCACACAAATCCCCAGAAACGGCGTACCTTTAGCAACCGCCTCGCGCACCGCCTCAGTCAATCCCAAATCCTTCAGCAACTGCGTCGACTGAAAATGTCCCACTCCCGGCAGCACGATCTTGTCCGCCCGCAACACATCCTCCGGCGACTGCGTCACCACCACATCCCGCGCATCTAGAAACTTGAGCGCCTTCACCACGCTAGTCAAATTTCCCGCTTTGTAATCGATGACAGCGATCATTTGCGTTTCCTAGTCAGCGCCTGCCGGTCTCCAGTTGTCTTGTATTCCAAAATCGTCCTCATCGAGTGCGGAGGCCATGTTCTAAAGAGGCTGCTTTGCGGCACGTCGCAGCGCTTGGTGACCCTCTTGTTTGGCGCGAGGTATTCGTTTGCGACTCGCTTTGTCATTCTCGCCATAGACATTCCGGCTATCCAGGGCGAGACCAGCGAGCTTTTTCTCTCGAGGTATTGTGAATTTACTCACAACAATCCTTTCGTACTCGGCAGCATCTCCCGCATCCGCTCATCCCGACTACAAGCCCCGCGCATAGCCCGCGCAAATGCCTTGAAGATCGCTTCGATCTTATGATGATTACTCCGCCCATACATCGTCTTCACATGCACATTCGCCTTCGCGCCACGCGCAAATCCATCAAAGAAATCCGCCACCAACTCAGTCTGAAAATCCCCAACCAGCGGCACGGTAACCTGGTCATCAACCACGTAAGCAACACGCCCGCTCAGATCCACAGCAGCCACCGCAAGCGTCTCATCCATCGCCATCACAAAATAACCGGCGCGCATAATGCCCTTCTTATCGCCCAGCGCAATCCCAAACGCCTCACCCAGCGCAATCCCAACATCCTCGACAGTATGGTGCTGATCGACGTCCAAATCGCCTTTGCATGACAGCGTCAGATCAAACCCGCCATGCCGCGTAAACAACTCCAGCATGTGATCAAAAAAACGTATCCCCGTCGTCACGGAATACAAGCCCTGCCCATCGATCGTCAACGTCAGCGCAATCTGCGTCTCCGTCGTATCGCGATTCACCGTTCCTGTCCGCACCAGATCGCTCATAGCCCCGATCTCTTCAACTTCACAAACTGTGTAATCGCGTAAACCAACATCACGAGCATAAAGCCGACCAGCGCACCACGCAGAAAATCGTGCCCCTTTAGCAGGACCGACGCTCCGCCCGTGGACCCTATCGCGGCACACAAGATCACAACCTTCCTCCGCTGCGGACTCAGATCACTCATACTCGCGCCCTCCTTTATCAGTCTCAGTCTGCACCGCTAAACCTTCGCTGGGTCTCCATCCAATCTCCGTCAGCGACGCCTTCAACGCCGCTAATCCACGCGTGACATGCTCGTCCACGCCAATCGTAATCCGCACATACCCATCGCACCCCGGATCAGCCGAGCGATCCCGCAGCAACACGCCATGCGCCCGCATCGCTGTCACCAACTCCGCATGCTTCGCGCCTATCTTCAACAAGACAAAATTCGCATGACTCGGAAAGAAGTCCACACCCAACTCCCGTAATCCATCCATCATCCGCACCCGCCCTGCATGCACCTGCTCCGCGTACCACTGCACATACGCATCGTCAGCCAACGCGACCGGCAGACAATCCAGCGCCACACCATTCACGTTGTAAGGCGAACTCACCTTGCGCACATACTTCATCAGCTCCGCGTTACCAGCGAGCATCCCGATGCGCAGATTTGCCAGTCCGTACGCCTTCGAAAACGTCCGCGCAACAATCAGGTTCGGCACGCGTTCAACATCCTCCATCACCGTCTCGCCGAAGAAATGAAAGTACGCCTCATCCACCATCACCACCGC
Source organism: Granulicella sp. (assembly GCA_025357875.1). Taxonomy (GTDB): domain Bacteria; phylum Acidobacteriota; class Terriglobia; order Terriglobales; family Acidobacteriaceae; genus Edaphobacter. The sequence goes on along the minus strand of JANYLK010000057.1, from coordinate 24,969 downwards.
CTGCGGAGCCGCCGCGCAGATCCCCAGCAGATGTTCCCGGCTCACCACCGCTCCCGTGGGATTGTTCGGCGACGCCACCATGATCAGCTTCGTCCGCGGCGTCATCCCCGCCAGAAATCGCTCATAGGGAAACTCCAGTGAAGTGTCCGCCTGCACCTTCTTCACGCGCGCCGTCATCATCCCCGCGCTGACCTCATACATGAAGAACGTGGGCGTCTGGATCAGCGCTTCGTCCTCCTCCTCCAGAAACGCCGCGCACAGCAGGTGAATCGCTTCATCCACACCATTCGTCAACACCACTTGCTCGGGCTGCAATCCAAAGTGCGCCGCAGCAATCTTCTCCACGCCTTCGCGCTCCGGATATTTGGTCAGCCCCTCCGCAGTCGTCTGCTTTAATCGCTCAATTACCTTCGGCGACGCCGCCAGCGTGTTCTCGTTGAAGTCCAGCCGTAACGCATCCCGACCAGCCAGTGGAGGATGGTACTCCGGCATCGCCAGCACGGCGCGCCTTGCCACTATTTTCGTTACATTTTTCTTTGCGGCAGCTTGTTTTGTAAAACTTTTAGTAGCAGATGTCATCGCATCCTCACGCGCACGCTATCCGCATGCCCCTTTAATCCTTCCGCCTCGGCCAGCGCAATCGCATGTGGTCCCATCGCCCACAGTCCCTTGCGTGTGTATCGCTGCACCGTAATCACCTTCACGAAATCCATTACACTCAGCCCGCCGCGCACGCGCCCCACGCGCCCCGTCGGCAGCACATGGTTCGGACCGGAGATGTAGTCCCCCATCGACTGCGGCGCATACGCCCCAACGAACACAGATCCCGCATTTTTCACCCACTTCAAATCCGCCTTCGCATCTACGGTCAAGTGCTCCGGAGCCAACCGATTGGTTAGCGCCTGCGCTTCTGCAACCGATTCAGTCACAAATATGCACCCGTGCGCTGCCAGCGACAGCATCGCGATCAGATTTCCCTTCGCTTGCGCCTTCACCTCGACCTTTACGGCCTCCGCGAGCACCGTATTGCTCGTAATCAGCACCGCTAGTGCCTCAGGATCATGTTCCGCCTGCGCGACCAGATCAGCCGCAATTCCCGCGGCATCGCCGCTCTCGCTCGTGACCACAATCTCCGTCGGTCCCGCCGGCATATCGATCCCGCACGCCTGCGACACCATTACCTTCGCCGCCGTCACAAACAAATTCCCAGGCCCGACAATCTTGTTCACCCGCGCGATCGTCTGCGTCCCATACGCCATCGCAGCAATCGCCTGCGCCCCACCCACACGATAGAACTCGGTCACGCCCGCAATCCAGGCCGCAGCCATCGTCTCCCGCGCAGGTTTAGGCGAGCACACCACAATCCGCTCCACCCCCGCCACCTGGGCCGGCGTCACTGTCATCAGCAGCGTCGAAGGCAGCGGATATCGCCCGCCGGGTACATAACATCCGACACTCTCCAAAGACCGCACAATCTGCCCCGTCGTCACGCCCGCTAGAGGAGAAATCGTCCACTCCTTCGGCTTCTGAGCCTCGGCAAACGCACGAATGTTAGCCTGAGCCGCCTTCATCGCCGCCTGCAACCTCGGTGCCGTTGCGTCCCATGCAACCTTCATCTCTTCAGGCGAAACCAGCAACTCTGTACCCGATTGCAGCCCGTCGAACTTCGCCGCATACCTCCGCAATCCCAAATCGCCACGCCGCCTGACATCTGTAACGATATCAGTCACAATCTTCTCAACCTTCGACGTGTTAAGCTCGCCACGCTGCTCGAGCGCCGCAATCAGAGCCTCCGCGGCCGACCTACCCCGTCCAAATGTCTTCACCAGCCTCATGACTTACTCCCTACAAAACAACCTTGCTCAGCGGATACTCCACGATTCCTGTTGCGCCCGCAGCCTTCAGTTTCGGAATCACATCGCGCACTACAACCTCATCCAGAATCGTATTCAGCGCTACCCACGCCGGATCGCTTAGATGCGAAATCGTGGGGAAATTTAATGCCGGCAGCTCCGCAACAATCGAATCCAGCTTGTCCTTCGGCGCATTCAACATCAGGCCGACACGTCCCTGCGCCGCAATCGCCGCATTCAGCATCAGCGAAATATTCTCGATCTTGTTCCGCTTCCACAAGTCCTTGTATGCGGCCTTATTCGCAATCAACTGCGTCTCCGACTCCATCAGCGTCTCGATAATCCGCAGTCGATTCGCCCGCAGACTTGAACCCGTCTCGGTCACCTCGACAATCGCGTCGGCCAGCGTAGGCGGCTTCACTTCAGTTGCGCCCCAGCTAAACTCAACCTTAACCGGGATATTCTTCGCAGCAAAATAGCGCTTCGTAAACTCCACCAACTCCGTCGCAATCACCTTACCTGCAAGATCCTCCGGCTTCTGAAACGGCGAATCCTCCGGCACGCAAAGCACCCACTTAACCTTTTGCCGGCTCACCTTCGAATACGTGAGACTGGTGACATACTCCACATCTGTCTGGTTCTCCTGCACCCAATCATTGCCGGTCAAACCCGCATCCAGCGCGCCTTTTTCCACGTAGCGAGCCATCTCCTGCGCGCGAACCAGCATGCACTCGATCTCATCATCGTCGATCGCGGGGAAGTAGCTGCGTCCACTTGCCGAAATCCGCCAGCCCGCGCGCTCGAACAACGCAATCGTCGCATCCTGCAAACTACCCTTCGGAATTCCAAGCTTCAGTTTCGTCGTCATTATTTCGTCCCCACAGAATTTGTAACCGAAATTGGTTTCGTAAAGCAGCTCACGGTGCCCTCATGGCAAACCAGTCCATCGCCCTCGACCTCAACCCGGAACAACAGCGTGTCGTTATCGCAATCGGTAGCCGCCGTGATTACACGCAACCGGTTACCGCTGGTCTCGCCCTTCATCCAAAGCTTCGATCGAGTCCTGCTCCAGAACGTCACAAAGCCCGACTCCAGCGTCTTCTGGTAGCTGATCTCGTTGAGGAAACCGAGCATCAGCATCTCGCCCGTCTTTGCGTCCTGCACAATTCCGGGTACCAACCCATCCATCTTTGCAAAGTCAATTGTTGGTGCATTTACTGCTTCCATAGTGTCTCTCTCTTTCAAGTGATCTCTACCAATTTCGTCATTCTGATCCGCAGGGATCAAATTCTCCGTCGTTCGCCTTTTTCTCGCTCGATGGCCGCATCTACCTGCGCGCAGAGAAAAGGCCCGCTCGCGGTATGCGCGTCAGCGGGCCTTGTGAAATCCTGGTGTGCTTTTGCTATCTCGCCGCACCGGACACAGCCGCCAACACGCTATGCGCATGATGATGGTGGTGTCCGTGATGCTGCATCGAAAAGTTCATCTTGACCAAGGTTACCCCTCGCCTAATCCCTTTGTCAACGCAGGTTCAGCCGCGCCCATTGGTCAAAATGAACTTACTTCGCGGCATAGGGCGGTATTACCTGCACACCGCTCTTGGACGGGTAGTAGCTCAAACTTGGGCCAGTGAGTGGAAATAGCATTCAGGCCGAAGCTAGGCCACTGGCTCGGTGCAGCTTGCAGTTTGACGCTCGTCAAATCAATGCGGAGTAACAGGAGGTTTGGATATTCGTTACGCGCAACCTGAGTTCCGGGCATCTGCATCCCAAGCCTCGACTGCGATGGATAAGCAATGATCTTCGGATCCATCCCGCATCATCCCAATGCCGAGGCGCTGTTTGTGGCGGACTGGCAGACTGCTGAGCCCGAAACGCACAATGATGTCGTGTCCTCTCATGATTTGTTGCTTAAAAGCAAACTCCGTCAGAACTTCAGCAACTGGCAATGGGACCGCCAATAGCCATTCTGTCTTCTGGCCGCAGGACCGGGCGGCACCGAATCTCCGCCGCCGTTGGGCCGCAAAGGACTTCGACCACCGGTCAATCCTGCCTTACCGTTCGCTACTTCGCCGGCTTGTTCGCGATGATCATATCCTTGATCTTGTCGTACGTAGCCTGCGGAACGATCTTCTTCGTCGTCAACTGGGTCTTCATCGTGTAGGGCCGTCCGGCGATGATCTTTGCAGAATACGCGTCCCCGACCCCGGGCAACGCCTTCAACTGATCCGCAGTAGCTGTGTTGATGTCCAGCAACGCCGTCGACGCTGCGGGCTTTGCCACCGGCTTGGCCGCCGTGCTAGCCGCCGGTGCGGCCTTAGCTTTCGGCTTGGTAGGCGGCTGCGCGTGTAAACCACTTGACCACGCCATCATTCCCAGCGCGACCGACAATACGGGAGCAAGAAACTTTCTACGAAGCAGCATGTTCGAAATCCTCCTCGGAATTGCTCAAAAAAGGTGCGCGACGAGAGCCCGTGAAGAATATCTCATTTCGCATACTCTGTGCGTTTCCGGCCTGCTTTGTCTACGGCTTCGGCCGGTGGGCGACGATCAGTACCTTGATCTTGTCGTATGCCTCCGCCGGGAGAATCCCCCGCATGGTCAGCTGGTTCTTCGCCGTGTACGGCCGTCCCGCGATCACCCGCTGCACATACGCATCGCCCATCCCCGGCAGCGCCTTCAACTGTGCCGCTGTGGCCATATTGATATCCAGCAAGTCCTTCGACGCAGCAATGTTCTCCGCAATGCTGTCAGCCATCGCAGCCTGTCCCGCCGCTGACTCGTCGCACAACCCAACCACTAAAATGAATGCAAACAGCGCACAGGCTAACAGCCTGCCGCGCACTCCACACATTCCACTCATCCCACATCTCCTGAAAGTTTCTCTGCGGTGCAAACAGAAAGCGCTACCAGCCTATCCCGAAGCTTTCCCATTTGAAAGTATTTCCTTGGCGGGATATGCTTCCCCGCATGCCGTTATCCCGTCGCCGCTTCCTCGCCCAAAGCTCGCTCCTCACCGCCGCCTCGACCATCCTCCCCCGCGCGCTCCACGCCCAGCTCGGCGCCCCAGCCGGTTCCCCCGACGCCTACGCCAAACCCAGGCCCGATCTCGACGGCCCATTCAAACCCACCTGGGCCTCTATCCGCGACCAGCACCGGACGCCCGCGTGGTTTAACCCCGCCAAGTTCGGCATCTTCATCCATTGGGGCCTCTACTCCATCCCCGCCCGCATTAACGAGTGGTACATCAAACACATGTACACCTCCGACGTAGCCTGGCACACCGAGCACTACGGCTCCCCTGACAAGTTCGGCTACAAGGACTTCATCCCCCTCTTCACCGTCCCCAAATACGATCCCACCGCGTGGGCCCAACTTTTTAAAGATGCCGGTGCAAAATACGTAGTCCCCGTAGCCGAGCATCACGACGGCTTCGCCATGTGGAACTCCGACATCACCCCCTGGTGCGCCGGAAAGATGGGGCCCAAACGCGACCTCACCGGCGAACTAGCCGCCGCAGTCAAGAAGCAGGGCCTCATCTTCGGTCTCTCCACCCACCGCATGGAGCACCACACCTTCGCCTACCCCTCCCCCGGCGTCCCCAACGATCAGTTCGATCCGAAATACGCTGGCTTCTACGGCCCTCCCATCCCCGGCGAGATGAACGACGGCGGCGCCTCACAGGTTTTCCAGGAGGATTGGCTGGCCCGCGTACAGGAACTCATCGACAAGTACCAGCCGCAGCTCATCTACTTCGACAACGGAGTCAACCCGCGCACCTACGACCCCATCAAGCTTCGCGCCGCCACATACTACTTCAACAGCGCGGCGAAGTGGAATAAGGAAGTCACCTTCGGCACCAAGGACTGGGCCTACCTCGCCGGCTCCGTGCAGGACTTCGAAAAGCAGCAGCGCGCACCCAAATGGATCTACCCCTACCCCTGGCAGTCCGACGACGCCATCGGCAGCACCTGGGGTTACACCGAATCGCCTCGCCAGATGTCCATCCGCCCCGCCTCCAGCGTCATCACCGAACTCATCGAGCACGCCAGCACCGGCGGCAATCTCATGCTCAACGTCTCTCCCATGGGCGACGGCAGCATTCCCAACATCCAGCAAAAAGTCCTGCTCGCCATCGGTGAATGGCTGAAATCGAATGGCGAAGGCATCTACGACTCCCGCGCCTGGCGCATCCCCGGCGAAGGCCCCGGCACGCCCTCCGAAGTCCCACCCGACTGGAAGGGAGGCTCCACCGCCGACCAGACCACAGCCATCCGCGACGGCGCCGCCCCCCGAATCCCCATCACCGAAGCCAGCTTCCGCTTCACCACCGCCATCGGCAACCTCTACGCCTTCGGCTACCGCTACCCAGCCACCGCATCCGCCACCATCAAGTCCCTCTCCACCACCTGCGCCAAAGTTGAGCGCGTAACCCTGCTCGGCCCAACACCTGCCTCCGTAACCTTCAAGCAAACCGCCGAAGCCCTCGTCGTCACCCTACCCGCAACCCCGCCGTCGCCCAACATGCCGTACACCCTCCGCATAGAAGGCTCCCAGGGACTAGGCCTCGCCTAGCCATTTCTTCTCTGTCAGTCCGTAGGGTTTTTTGTCTGTCATTCCGTAGGAATCTGCTTTGTCGAATGCCACAAAACCGGGGGTCCCATCCTCGACCGGCAGTCTCATCGCCGGGCAGGGAGGTATCGAGCCACGCTCGACCGCCTTCCTCCGCAAGCCCCTATCCCGCCTACTTCAATGCCATCACAAGAATCCGCCCATCCGACGAGAAACTTCCCCCCGTAGCCGTCTGCGCCTCCCTCAGCGGGCCCTCCGGAGTCACATAAGCCGCACTCGAAAACATCCCTGCCGCGTCGAAACTCTGCAGCAGATAATCCCGCTCCCCGTCCACCTTCGGGTCGATCTTATGCGTCACATCGCCGTTCCTCTGGTCCGTCTCAAACCCCACATCGTGGGTCGCCGACCCTACCCACAACGGTGCTCCTCCCACCATCCGGTCCGTCTTCCACACCCGCAGATGATGCCGCTCCATCGCCACCTTCAATGGGTCACCCCGGGCAAACGACAAATCCTGCGGTCGACCGAAAAGGTACAAAGTACTCATCGGCATCTCGGTGTACGCCTCGTGACTCAATGTTGCCAGCAACCCATGCAGCACAGCGTCTTCAACTGACTTGTCCACCACCACCCAGCCCGCTGCTTTGAACGCCGCCTCCACCTGAGTTTGGGTCCCAATCAGCGCGTAATTCACCATGTCGCCGTGGTGCCCTGCCTTGTCCGACACCCGCCTTGGAATATCCTCAAACGTCTCCGGCGATACCAGGGAACTCACCTCAACGCCAGTCGCAATGCGTCCGCCAAGCACCGCCTTGGCGGCCGCCGGGAAATTTACCTTGACCTTGAACTCGCCCGTCCCGGCAAGATCGTCACTAGCATTGATCCGAAGAAACAGCCGCCCGCTGGTCGGCATGGTCACGTCACTCTGCGCCCCGATCGCGAACGGGACGGACGCGCCCATATCGCTCACTCGTCCAATCAACTCTCCAGTCTTCGCCGAGTTGAGAGGAAAATTCCGCAGCAAATCTCTAAATCCCCGCTCGACCCCGTCAGGCCCCACAGCCCGCAGATCGCCCAACGAAAACTCCCCGGCCGCCGCAAATTTCAGCACCTCTCCAGCCGCCAGTGACACCCCCGTATCCAGCCATTGCGAATCCTTCAGGGTGAAGTCATAGCTCTTCTTGTGTGCAGCCGGCGCGACCCCGCCCACTGCCCGTCGCATACTTAGAATGGGCTCTACCCGAGGCACGAGGATTTTGCTCGCAGCGGCTGCCGCTGCGTTGGCCGCCGCCCGGCCCACATCCTTAGCCGCCTCCTGAGCCCGCATTCCGGGAACGCATACCAGCATCCCCGCCACCGACGCCAGAAGAACGCCTCGCCGCCAATCCTTCGCAAATCTGATCATGTAGACCATAGCGCCACAAATCGCTCCAAATCCGTTCGCCCAGCGTAACTCGTAGGATGCCGTTCCCCGTATCTTCAACCCCAACAGCCACCCAATGTTCTCCACACCCCCACACCCTTCCGTTATCCTCCGCAAGGACCAACCCTGCCCTCATCCTGATAGGACTCCATCCATTAGAAATCGGGTGCTTCACCCCGACCGGCACTTTCACGGAATATCGCGCTAATGCAACCGTTTCCTATGTCCGCTTCCCGACCCTCAATATCCAACTAAAGGGGGATAACTATTCGTCGCCTGTGCGCCGATCATCTTGTAAGTGCCGCACTGCTCCTACATTTCGTGGCGATGTTGTATCCCTGTTTCCTTTGTCCTCGCTTTGGTTGCAAGCAGCGTTCTAGCGCAAAGCTCAGCTCATCCGGATTCGACATCGCAGACCATCCAGCAGCCGGGCGCCACCAAGCCCCTGCGCACCATCATCACCCTGCGCGAAGCCCACAATCTCTCTACCGAAAAAGCGCGCCGCGGCTATCCCATACATCTACGCGCAGTCGTTACGTACCTCAACCCATCCATCGATGGTAAGCGCGGCGGAGCGTTCCTGCAGGATGAGACCGGCGGCATCTATGCGATCGTGCCAGCAAACACCGAATGGCCCAAAGGCCCTCCCGCGCCTGGCACCCTCGTCGACGTCTCTGGCATAAGCGCACCCGGCGACTTTGCCCCGGTCATCGATAACTCCCTGATCCGCGCCATCGCGCCTTCGCATCTCCCACTCCGGGCAACGACAGTCACTCTCTCTCATCTCCTCACAGGAACCGACGACTGCCGATGGGTCCAGATTGAGGGCGTGGTACGCGACGTCCGAGACTCGGCCACCCACGTAACCCTCCAGGTCGCCATGGCGGACGGCACCATTGGAGCTACCACCGTGAAGCAGCCCGGAGTCGACTACAACCGTCTCGTCGACGCAACGGTGCGAATTCGCGGCAACGCGGGTACCCTGTTCAACTCCAAACGGCAGATGACCGCAAGCCGTCTTTACTTTCCCGGACTTCAGACTGTGACCATCCTTGAACCCGGTCGCGCGGGAATTTTTACCCAGCCAACCCAAAGTCTGGATAGCCTTTCCCAGTTTAAGCCCACCCTTTCCTGGCCTCACCGTGTCCATGTCGCCGGGACTGTAACCCTCCATTGGCCCGGGCGAAGTCTATGCATCGAGGATGACACCCAGGGACTGTGTGCTCAGTCGTCCCAGTCCACCCCACTTGCTGTCGGCTCCTCCGTGGATCTCGCGGGATTTACTACCCTCGCTGGATTCCGGCCCTCGCTGGAAAACGCCGTCTTCAACGCCTCGCCAAACACTCACCCTATCGCCATCCCCGTCATCACTTCGGATGAAGCGCTCAAGGGCGACCACGACTCCGAACCCGTCACCATCGAAGCGCGTCTGATCGGACGCGACCTTGAAGCACACGATACAACCCTCGTTCTGGAATCAGGAAAATCCGTCTTCCGCGCGATCCTTCCCAAGGCCCTAACCAATTCCTACCTCTCCGCAATCCGCATCGGAAGCACGCTCAACATCACCGGAATCTGCTCGGTGCAATTCGATTCCTCGGGAACCCTGCTCAGTTACGGTGGACCGCAGGCCTTACGCTTCTGGATCCTGCTGCGCTCTCCCCAGGACGTGGTCATCCTTCTATCTCCACCCTGGTGGACCGGGGCCCGCCTGCGTCTTGTACTCCCATTCATCCTGCTGATAACCCTTGCCGTCGCCGTGTGGGTATTGGTGCTCAGACGCCGAGTCGACCAGAAAACCCGCGCACTCCGCGAAAGCCGTGAACTCTACCGCCACATGGCCCTCCACGACACCCTTACAGGCCTTCCCACCCGCGCGCTTCTGCACGACCACCTGCAGACCGCACTGGAACGTTCGCGCCGCTTTAAAAAAGGCGTCGCGCTCCTCATGCTCGACCTCGACAACTTCAAGCATATTAACGACGCCTTCGGCCACGCTAGTGGCGATCAGGTCCTGCGAACCACCGCAGAACGCCTCTCCACCATAATCCGAAAGACCGACAGCATCGCCCGCATGGGTGGCGATGAGTTCATCGTGCTGCTCAACGATCTCGTCAAACCAGGCCAGGCAGAACTGGTCGCCGCAAAGGTCGTATCCGCGCTGTCTTGCCCGGTGCGGATTGGAAAACTAGAACTCGCCGTCTCTGCCAGCGTCGGCGTTTGCACAATCTCCGGCGAGTCTGTCGATGCCGAGGCCCTGCTCAAGCGTGTCGACGCCGCCATGTATCGCGCAAAAGCCAGCGGCCGTGGATGCTTCCAGGTCTTCACCGACGACCTGATCACCACTCCACACCATCAACCCCCAGCGAATGTTTCTCCAAACGCCGGACCCTACGTCCAATGCGAGATGCACGCATCCTCCTCCTCCGAAGCAACAGCGTTGTGACCTTCGCCACTGAAACCCTCCCGGCCTTCGGCTCATAATAGGATTGAGGTTGCTGCATGACGACCCTGATGGCTCATATGATCACGACCCACCCGACTCCCGTACCTTCCGTCTTGGTAAGAATCCCCAAGGTCAAACGGATTCTGGTCCCCATCGACTTCTCCGAGGCCTCCAAAGCCGCACTCTGGCGCGCCATCGACATCGCCAAAATCTACAGCTCGTCCCTGGTGCTCGTCCATGTCATGGCCCACCAGACCGCGAATGGCATGGCCACCATCCTTCCCGGCGCCATGCTCAAGCTCGAACTCGATCTCCAGGCCGACCTCGACGCCCTCCAGAAGCTCGCCGACGCCCAGGAAGTTCCGTCCATCACCCTCCTGCGCAAGGGTCCCGTATCGGAAAATATCCGCGACATCCTCGGCGCGGAATCCATTGATCTCCTCGTCCTCGCCACCCACGGAGGTCGCGGCATCCATGGAATGTTCCTCGGCTCGACCGCCGAACGGCTGATTCGCGCCATCACTACCCCTGTGCTCACCGTCGGCTCCGCCCGGAACCAGCCAGACTGGGACGAAAAAGGCGCCCGCCACATCCTCTTCGCCGGCGACTTCTCCCCAGAAACCCTCTGCGGCTTATCGCTCGCCCTTGGCATCCGCCAGACTACCGGCGCGCAGCTCTCGGTCGTTCAGGCCATCCCTCTGGCCACCAAACCCCAAGCCGTAAGCGCTATTCGCCAGGCAATCGAATCCGCCGTCCCGTCCGATACCGATATTCACATCCTCGAAGGGCCCGTAGGCAAGACCGTCTGCGACCTGGCCCGGAAACTCGATATAGGCCTCATCGCTCTGGGCGTCCATCGTAACTCCTTCGCCCGCGAGGTCTTCGGAAGCGGCCTCCTCGAAATCCTCCTCAACGCCCCATGCCCGGTCCTAAGCGTCCGCCAGTGCGACCAGTAACCTGAACATACGAACGCTTACACCTCGGGCGTCCCCCACATTCGGGTAACTTATTCTCAACCCCACATCCCCTGCCATTCTGGCCCTGAGCTGCCAAAGGGAAAGAATCCCCGCATTTCGTCCGAATCACGTCGAGCCCAGGCGTTCCCCTTCTTCGCCCTGTCCAAATGGGTAAATGTCATTCCTCTGTCACTTCTGGGTCACCTCCCACCTAGTCTCCCCCGGTATCGGATACAGTTATCTTTTGCCGTCGTTCCCTCGACTCATCATTTTGATCCACGATTGAGTCCGATCACGCCGCCTCGACGTACTTTTTGTATGCCGCTCACCCGCCTCCATCTCGCGACTCGCATCACAGGTCTCGCGATCCTGGCCGCAGGCCTCGCCGGCTGCCAAGGCGTGACCGGTGTCCAGCCCGCCGCACAGGTCCGAGTCATCGCCGCCTCCCCAGACGCGCCCGCACTCGACATCTATCAGAATTCGCCCTCCCAAGCCCACGCCGGCCTCTACAACATCGGCTTTGGAACCGTAACCTCCTATAGCCCTATCACTTCAGGAACTTACGCCCCCATAGCATATACCGCGGGAACGCTTCAGCAATTGGCGCAGGTACGCGTAGTCTTCGCCCCCGGCAATCAATACACTGTGCTCGCTGGCAACATCTCCGCGAACCTGCAGATGGCGGTTTTGCGCGATCAGTCCACCCCCGCGCCCGCCGGCCAGATCGCACTCCGATTCCTTGGCCAGGCCATCCGATCCGGCCCCGTCGACCTCTATCTACTGCCGCCCGGCCTCTCCCTCAACGGAGCGTCGCCCATCGCCTCCAGCATCAACTTTGGAGCAAATACCGGCTACATCAACGCGCCCGCCGGCACCTACTCTTTCGTCGCTTACCCCGCCGGAGCCGCGCCCGGCGCCACTCCGCCCGCCTTCACCGGAACCCAGGTCGCCTATCCCGCCACCGCGGTCCGCACCATTCTGCTCATCGACCAGCAGCGGCTCGACTCGCAGCCCGAAGCCACCCACTCCGGACTGCAAATCATCACCGCCAACGATTACGACCCCACCTCCAGCTAATCCGAATTATCCAATCACCGGCAGAGTAATCTCCTGCCCCGGCTGAATCTTGTCCGGATTGTCCATCCCATTCGCCTTCGCGATCTCCGGATACTTGTTCGGAGTTCCATAAAACAGCTTGCTGACCTTGGAGAGATTGTCTCCCGCCTTGATCGTGTACTTCTGCTCCGCCGGTCCGGTCGTCGCAATCTCATGCTTCAAGTCGGCATACGTCGAATCACATTGCTTGATCGCGTCCCACACCCGATTCGCAACCACCTGCGAAGGGACCTCGCCTTTGATGTGCAACTGTTCCCCCGCGAGATCCACCGCATCCACCTTCGCACCATAGGGTGCAAACTCCTGAATCGTCGCAATCACCGGGGCGTACTTCTGCTTCAACTGCTCTAGATCAGCCATCGAACATCTCCTGTTTTCGGTTGGGTCAAACGTTTATGTGTGCGAGATTCAACGTCCCAATCTCAAAGAAGTTTTCCCAATATCTGCTGCGCTAGTCCACCAAACGCGCTCTGCGGAGTTGCATTTCCATTGGGCGCAAAATGCTGTACCACCATAGGCAGCAGTGTGGTCATTGCCATGGTTACCACCGCCGGCGATACGCCCGCCTTCGCAGCCGTGCGTTCAATCAGGCCGGTCCCGTCCAGTCCCTGCTGAACCTCTGCCGGGGTCGCGGTCGCCTGCTGCCCGGAGGCCCACGCGTTCACATGATTCTCCATGCCATTTTCCTTGATCGAATTCAGCAGTCCACCGATGCCGCCCGGATGCTGCTCCAGGGCCTGCAACAGTCCGCCCGCCACCTGTGTCGTTTGGCCACCCTGCCCGGCCAGTGCTCCAATCTCATCCAGAATCCCCATGGTTACAACCTCGATACTCCGTAAGGATTCCGGTAGCCACCAATCGGTTGCTCCGTCCCCGGGCAATCTCAGTCGTGAGAAAATTCCTTATGAGCGATTTCATTCCTAAAGCATCCGGCATAAAAATCGGCGGCCTAAGCCGGAAAGCCCAGAAGCTTCAATCCGCCCGGGAAAAGGCAGCCCAGGTCAACAGCGGCGCCAAGCAGCAACCCACCGCATCGGTCGCCTCCTTCAAGGCCAAGGACTCCTTCGCCAATACCAAAAAGACCACCTTCCAGCGCAAAGCCGTCTAGCTTCTCTCAGAAATCGTGATGCACTCCAAGTATGTAGACATTGCCATCAAAAGACCGTGGTGCTGTCGGTCCGATCGGCGCGCCTTCTCCGTACCCGTAGTAGCTCCAGTCACCCTTCCACACCCATCCCGGATAAAGCGTCCAGGCCAGCTTCGCATAGTGCGTCTGATACCGAGACTGGAGGGAACCCGAAACCTGCCGTGGATTTAGGATCTCCGTCGTCCCGTTCACGGCGCTTATGCTGTATCCCAGCGACCACAGGAAGTTGTGAGCCGGCGTAAGGATGGGTGGCTGCGAGTTCAGGGGCGAAGTCGTAGAGTCTGGTCTGATCGACTACGGGACGCGGTGTCGCTGCGCACGACCCGACTGGTGAAGACGCCGCCATCGCCGACAACACAGCCAACTTCCGCGACGCCCTCAAAATCCAGCTCGTCCTGCGACCTAAACCCTCGCAAGCTCCCATCAGCTTCCTCATCATCGACCAGGTCGAACAGCTTACGGAGCACTAGTCGTTGGAACCCCCACAATCAAGTACGGCGGGTCGCAAATCGAAACCACCAAGTATAGGAGATAAAACGACTTATTGACCGCCGATCACAGCAATCCTCTAAATATCGCCGTTTACCTCAGCAAACTTGCGTGTCAACCCCCTAAACACTCTAACTCGCTCATTCCACGTGGAATAAACTTGGCGTAACAGTTATGGTCAATCCGGTAGAATAAGGATAGGTGCATAGTATGCATTCTTCTACATAGACTTCGCTTAGACCACCGCCTTGACAGAACGACGAAGCCAATTTGGTAGATACCAAAGTATTACTCATTTGTTTTGAATATTATAGGTATGTAGAGGGGAGGGGGGGTAACCCGATCCCATCCACCGAACCACCGAGGGAAACACCTTGCCGACCGAAACCATCGCCGCAACCGACCTCAAGCAACTCGCCGCCGATGTCCTCGCCCGCGCCCTCAAAGCCGGAGCCACTGACGCCGAAGCCGTCGTCTATGAAGGCGACGAGTTCGCCACCAGCGTCCGCCTCGGCCAGGTCGAAACCCTCAAGGAATCCGGCTCCCGAGCCGTCGGCCTCCGCGTCTTCATCGGCCACCAAACCGCCAGCACCTCTTCCTCCGACTTCGCCCCCGAAAGCATCGACCGTCTGGTCTCCGGAGCCGTCACCCTTGCCCGCATCACCTCCGAAGACCCCTTCGCCGGCCTCCCCGACCCAGCCGACTTCGGCCAGCACGACGTCGCTGCCCAGCACCTCTACTTCGACGACGTCAACCAGCAGCCACCCACCGACCGCATCCGCATCGCCCGCGAAGTCGAAGCTGCCGCCATGGCCTTCGACACTCGCATCCAGAACTCCGGCGGAGGCGACTTTGACACCGCCACCTCGCACAAGATCATGATGAACTCGCGCGGCTTCACAGGCGAGTACCGCCGATCCTACTGCGGCTTCTCCGCCCAGCCCATCGCCCACGACACCGACGGCAAGATGCAGCGCAACTACTGGTACTCCGCTGCACGCACCACCCGCCTGCTCGAAGATCCCATCGCCATCGGCCAGGAAGCCGCCCGCCGAACGTTACGTAGGTTGGGAGCCCGGCGAGTCAAGACCCAGCAAGCCCCGGTAGTCTTCTCCGCCGAAATCGCCCGCGGCCTCATCGGCAACATCTTCGAAGCAGCCAACGGCGACGCCATCTATCGCCACGCCACCTTCTTCGACAACATGCTCGGCGAACGCGTAGCCGGCGAAAACATCACCGTAATCGACGACGGCACCCTGGTCTTCGATCGCGATGGCATCGCCTACGGTGGCTACGGCACCTCGCCCTTCGACGGCGAAGGTCTGCCTACCCGCCGCACCGTCCTGGTCGAAAAAGGCATCCTCAAGAACTACGTCATGAACACCTACACCGCCCGCAAGCTAGGCCTCGCCTCCACCGGCAACGCCTCCCGCTCGCTGGCCTCGAATCCCGGCATCGGAGCCGGCAACTTCTTCCTCCAGCCCGGCACGCTCACCCCCGAGCAGATCATCGGCGACGTAAAATCCGGCCTCTACGTCACCGAAACCATGGGCTTCGGCGTCAACCTCGTCACTGGCGACTACTCGCAAGGCGCCGCCGGCCTATGGATCGAAAACGGTGAACTCGCCTACCCCGTCGAAGAGATCACCATTGCCGGCAACCTCAAAACCATGTACCAGAACATCTCCGCCATCGGCAACGACCTCGTCTTCCGCAGCGCCGCCGCCGCCCCCACCCTAAGAATCGAAGGCATGACCATCGCGGGCGCAAGTTAGTGGGAACCAGCAAGCGAACAGCAGCGTACACTGTCTTAGTCAAATTCCCCTTCGAGAAAAGCATATGAAGATTGATCCGCGCAGATTCGCAGCCCTCCTCGCCGTCGTCGGTATTCTCGCACTCGCGCCCGCCGCGCTCGCCCAGAAGAAGGTAGTCAAGACCGAAGACGACCTGCCGCGCTTCAACTATCCGATCGCTGGAACGGCCACTGCGCTGCTCCAGTCCGATGACGCAACCTTCAACGCCTTCGCCGCCAAGGTGAAGACCGACGTTGACTCCGTCCTCAGCGGCTACGACATTCAGGATCACGCAACCATGCGCGGCCTCCTCAACGTTCGCCTCGCGCTCCAGCTTCTCGCCAACGACGACAAAGCTGCGCTCACAATCCTCCCTCAACTCCGTGATCTCGAAGATAAGCCCGACGCCAAACTCCTCAGCGGCCTGCGCACCAAAGCCATGATCGACGCCCGCGCATCCACCGGCCAGACCTCTGGCCCGCCCTTCGAGCAGGCCTTCGCCAAAGCCTACGCAGCAAGCCTGCAGCCTCTGCCCTGGCCAGTCGTCGGCAACCGCATCAAGGAGGGCAAGAGCAGCGCCGAGATCATGAGTTCTGCCCTCGTTCTGGGCAGCGTTCAGGCAGGCGTCGAACCCGCCCTCGCCAAGACCCACCAGCTCAGCAACGACCTCGCCTGGGCTCTTATCGCCGACCGCCTGGCCCTCAAGCAGATCCTCCCCCTCAAAGCGCCAACGCTCGCCGTGCTCTCCAAAGATGTCGCCGACCACAACGTCCAGAAGGACGACATCTGGCAGGCCCGCGAGGTCACGCTCTCCGCCGCCAACAAGCTCACCCCAGTCAACGTAGCCATCTGGGATTCCGGCTCCGACCTGTCTCTCTTCTCCGGGCGCGATTACACCGTCCCGTCGCCAGCCCCTGGGGCCGATCCCCACGACATTGCCTTCGACCTTACGGGCTTGCCCACACACGGCTATCTCCTGCCGCTCGACGCCAAGCAGAAGGAACAGTTCCCCTCCATGGTCGCGGCGCTCAAGGGCTTCTCCGACCTGCAGCTTTCGATCGACAGTCCTGAAGCCACCGGTCTCAAGCAGAAGCTCTCAAGCATGTCGGCTTCCGAAGTTCCAGCCTTCCTCGAAGAGCTGGAATTCTTCAGCATCTACTCGCACGGCACCCACGTCGCCGGCATCGCGTCTCGCGGCAATCCCGCCATTCGCCTCGCCGTCGGCCGCATCACGTTCGACTGGCACAACATTCCCCTTGCGCCTACCGAAGAACTCTCCCGCCGCGCCGCTGCCGATTCGCAAGCCTACGTCGACTGGTTCAAAGCCAACCACATCCGAGTCGTCAACATGAGTTGGGGCGGAGGTCCGCAGGACAACGAGCAGGCCCTCGAAAAGAACGGCATCGGCAAAGACGCCGCCGAGCGTAAGGCCACCGCCAAAAAGCTATTCGCCATCGAGCGCGAAGGCCTCTACAACGCCATCAATAGCGCCCCTGGCATCCTCTTCATCTGCGCCGCCGGCAACGCAGACAGCAACAGCGGCTTCAACGAAATGATTCCCTCGTCCTTCAAGCTCCCCAACCTGCTCACCGTCGGCGCTGTCGATCAGGCCGGCGATGAGGCCAGTTTCACCAGCTATGGCGACACCGTACTGGTCGACGCTAACGGCTATCAGGTCGAATCGGTCCTGCCCGGCGGCGCGAAGGTCCGCTTCTCCGGCACCTCGATGGCCTCACCCAACACCGTCAACCTCGCCGCCAAGCTCCTCGCGCTTAATCCAAAACTGAATCCGGAGCAGGTCATCCATCTCATCGTCGCCGGCACCACTCCCAGCGAAGACGGCCGCCGCCACAACATCGACGAAAAGCGTTCCGTCGATCTCCTCAACCAACAGCAACACGTGTCCGTTCAATAAGCGTCCCATTGAACTCCGGGTGCCCCATCCTTCGCGCATTTGCGAAGGGTGGGAGACGACAACTCGTCGCGGGCATCAAAAATGTGACCGGATTCGTGAGCCAGGCGTCGGTCGCGGTCTCGAAACACGGTGAACCTATCGAGCTATCGACTCCATCCGCCCGCTCGATACAATCCATTCTGTGGCAGCAAGCTTTCAGTTCGAGCACCAACTCGCGTTTGATCCGGATCGCGCCGCAGAGATTCTCCGCGACCTCCCTGCGCTTCCCGGAGTCTTCGCGCTGCAAGGCCCGCACGTCGAAGGCCAGATTCAAGCTGAGCCGTATCTCACCCGAGCCGCCGACCTGCGCCGCCGCATCACCCGAATCCTCGCGCCACCCGATTCGCAATCGAAGCGCCTCAACCTCCGCGACCGCGTCGCGCGGATCGAATACACGATCACCGGCTCAGAGTTCGAATCGACCCTAACGCTGTACCACGCCAGCGCAAGCATTTTTGGACTCGAACAAGCCCGACGCCGCCTCAAACTGCGCACACCATTCTTCCTCCGCTTCACCGCCGAAAATGCGTACCCGCGCGTCTACTCGACCAACCGCCTCAGCAAACGCGCGCTCGACAACACCTACGGTCCGTTCTCTTCGCGCACCGCGGCCGATCGCTACTGCGACGCCGTCCTCGACCTCTTCAAGCTCCGCCGCTGCTACGAGGACCTCGCGCCGTTTCCTGAGCATCCCGGCTGCGTCTACCAGGAGATGAAGAAGTGCCTCGCGCCCTGCAATCAGGCATGCACACCCGAAGGCGCAGCAGCCTATGCCGCCGAGGCCGCTGCCGTCAAAGCATTCTTCGACACACGAGGCGAGAGCATGATCATCGCCATTGGCCTCGAACGTGAAGAAGCCTCCGCCGCAATGGAGTTCGAGAAAGCCGCATCGCTTCACACCCAATGGCACAAGGTCAAAGCCGCGCAGTCTTTAGCCGACGAGCTAGTCCAACCCATCCCCAAACTCCGCGCCATCCTCGTCCAAAAAGTCGCGCAACCAGCCACCACGCATCCGAGCG
The DNA here is from genome assembly GCA_025357875.1 of Granulicella sp. GTDB lineage: Bacteria > Acidobacteriota > Terriglobia > Terriglobales > Acidobacteriaceae > Edaphobacter. The sequence continues at coordinate 6,202 of JANYLK010000057.1, read as the reverse complement.
CGGCGTTAGAACCCAGTCCCAAAAAGACTGTCATTCTGAGCGAAGCGAAGAATCTCCGTATTTCGCGCGACGCGCCGCATCATTCCGCGACCAACGAAGCCGAACCCTCCGCCGCCGTCTTCCTCCTGCAATCCGGCTGCATCGCCGGCCCCGCACGCCTGTCAACACTCGGCGTGCGCGCTGTAAAAGAGCAGACCTCAGTCGGAAGCTCCCTCTTCGCGCAACCGCTAATGCTGCAAGCGATCCCCCTCGAACAAGCCACCCCAACGCCCGTCATCCAGAGCGAACAAGCGAGTTCCCAAAACATTGTCATCCTGAGCGAAGATGCGATGCCTTCTGTCGCATCGCAGTTGAACAATCTGTCCTCTCCCGACGCTGTCATCCTGAGCGCAGCGCGCAGCGCGCAGTCGAAGGACCCCGAAACATCCAGCATCACCGACCCCACCAACACCCTTCTCCCGTCAAGTCCCGAAGCAGCCACGAACTCAGCACTCAGCCCCGAACTCCGCGCCACCAACCTGATCACATCCCTCGAACAAGAAGCCTCCACCCCAACCGACCTGGCCACGCTGAGCGACCATCTCTCCCTCCTCCGCCGCTGGTACTACCGCCCCGAAAAGCAGCGCACCGGCGAAATCTTTTTCCCGAAACTCGAGAGCCCCAACACAGAAGGCAGCAACAAAGGAGTTTGGCCCATCCGCCGTATTCTGAACGGAGCAGCCCGCATGTCTCTCGGCGACCCCAAACCTATCGCCGACACCCAGCGCGATCAAGCCACCCGCAATCCCGAAGACGCCGCCCCAAAGCCCGCCCGCACCAAGATCCTCCACGAAGGCCGCCCCGACGTAGAACGCACCGTCCCCATCGTCGACAAGCCCCCCACCTTCAAGAGCCGCCGCAAACCTCGCCCAGAGGACTCCGCCCGCTAACAGTCGCCCTTAGCCAACGAGCGGACGACGAAACAGGCATTGCATCGCCTACCACTGCCCCCAGGGATGCCCATCTTTCGTGAAGGGTATCATCAAGGAGATCTCGACCACCTCTCCATCGATGACGTAGGGTTCGAATCGCCATCGTTCGGTGGCGTCGACAATAGGCCCAATGCCGCCTCCTCCAACTATGTCGACAGAGTATCTACCGCTCGGCCAAGCGCTATCTGTTCCGCGGTCGACGTAGATGCCTTCGTTTCGTAGGGCTCGCACGGACCCGTCTTTCTGGATCACGACCGGAATCCATACCTTGTCGGTTTGGCTCATCTGATCAGCTAGAAAATAGGTTGGACCCGCTTCGCGATGAACCAGCACAGGCTGTGGGTCTTCTGAATCCAGCCAATATGGTGTCGGAACAGCGTCTTTGACAGGCGTCAGGAGAACCTGATCTCCTGGCGACAAAGCCTCCAGCGTCGTCCGCTTGTACTCCCAGCGCAACTGACCCGCGTTCGTTCCGCTGACATAACCCGCAACCGCATGATTCTGGAAATTCTGGTAGTTGTCGTACTCCATCACAAACTTACCCCGAGAAAGCAGCCTAAGGCGCAACTTCTGGTCAAAGCAAAGGACCGGGAAGAACTCTTGGTTGATTGGCTTTTTATACCGCTCAGGATGAACTACCGATACACAATCCAGCGGCACGCTCAGGTTCAGGTGCATCAAATGGAGCTCGTAGTCAGGCTTTATCAGTGCAGCTGCGGAAACAGGATTGCTGACTGGCTCCAGTCGTTCAAGTCGTCTTTCTTCCCTTTTAGCTCGTGCGCCCGCGAGACGCTCCATACCGTGGATGTTGAAATTTTGCCAGCGTAGCTGATTCGCCATCGATAGCGTGCAGCGGACCATTGTTCCATCGACCAAATCTTTGGATTTTTACCGTCAACGACGGTATACGTCCCCTTCAGATGCCACGGCTTCACATCGTCGCCAGCCAGACCGTTCACCTTGGAAGCAGCTTGGAGAAGAGCATGCGCTTTCTGATTGTTGCTGCCATCGGCCGGCTGAGCCTTCGCGTCTTGAATGGTTGCGGATACTGTCAACCCGAAGGAAAAAACGAGGATTGCAAGAAACTTTGAGCAAGTAAGCATTGGGCCACATTCTTCCGCGATCACCTTAGCCCTAATCCACGACGGCTCGCAAGACTTTTCGGCTCAGCATTCACGCAAGCATCGTCCGCGCCTCATCAGTCAAACAACGAGACGCCAGCAACCTGAGCCTCCGCCTCCACTGATACACTTCCCCCAATGACCTCGAACCTGGCACCTCGAACCTCGAACCTGTCCTCATGATCGAACTCGCCTTCTCCATCCTCGCTTCTGACTTCGCCCATCTCGCCGACGAGGTCGCCGCAGCCGAGCGTGGCGGCGGCACTATCGTCCACGTCGATGTCATGGATGGCCACTTCGTTCCCAACATCACCTTCGGGCCGCCCATGGTGAAGGCCCTGAGGCCGATCACGAAGCTCCCCCTCGACTGCCACCTGATGATCGAGGACCCCGACGCCTTCATCCCCGCCTTCGCCGAAGCGGGCGCAGACATGATCTCCGTCCAGCAGGAAGCCTGCCGCCACCTCCACCGAACGCTGCAGCAGATCGTCGTCCACGGCATGCTGCCGGGCGTCGTCATCAACCCCGCCACACCGGTCGAGACGCTGATCGAAGTCCTGCCGATGGTTCACTATGTCCTCGTAATGAGCGTGAATCCAGGCTTCGGCGGTCAGCAGTTCCTGCCGCTGGCGGTCGACAAGATCGCGCACCTCGTCGAACTGCGCGAGCACATGGGCCTCAACTTCCGCATCGAAGTCGATGGTGGCGTCGCTCACGATACGGTCGCCTCGGTGGTCCAAGCAGGAGCGGACATGCTCGTCGCAGGCTCTGCCATATTCGAAAAAGGCCGCGCCGAGCAAAACGCAGTCGAGTTCCTCCGCACCGCCCGCGCCGCCGTATCTAAGAGCTAGGCGGCACGCCCGACACTATCGTCACCACGGTCGAATGCGGATCCGCCAGCGAGTGCATTTTCGGCCAAGCCGTCTCGGCAAAAGATGGCCGGAACCAGTAGAATGAAGAGCGAGCCCCACCCCGCCGAGTGGGGTCAAGCCCGGTATTCCAGCACGCGGCAGATGGAGTCTTACGCATGACGCAACGCACCAATCGCAGCACCTTCCCGTCCCGCTTCCCCATCTCAAGCTTCCGCATTGCTCTCACTACCGGCCTCACCGCCGCGCTGCTCGGCGTAACTCTTGGCGCGCATGCTCAGGAAGCGACTCCCACGCCGGATGCAGCAGCCCAGACTGCAACTCCCGCCGCACAGACCACCGCGCCCGATGCGCAGACCGCAACGCCTGCCGCAGCCGCGCCCGCTGCAGCCCAGCCCAAAAACGACATCTCGCTCACCAACCAGAAGCCGGTCAAAGGACGCAAGTCGAAGGATGAAAAAGTTGTCGCGTCCAAGGCCACGAAGAAGGAAGTGAAGAAGGTCAAGAAGGACAATCAGCTCGCTGGCCTGGACGTGAAACTGCCCGATAAGCAGCTCTACGATAAGGCCGAAGAAGCGATCAAGCATGGCCGTTTTGACGTTGGCAGACTTGACCTGCAGACCCTGCTGAATACCTATCCGGAATCGCAGTTCATGATGCGCGCCAAGCTCGCCATCGCCGATAGCTGGTATAAGGAAGGCGGCACCGCAGCCCTCACCCAGGCCGAGCAGGAATACAAGGACTTCATCACCTTCTTCCCTAACGCGCCCGAGGCAGCAGAGGCCCAGATGCGCGTCGGCGACATCTACTTCCGCCAGATGGACAAGCCGGATCGCGACTACACCACCACTGTCCACGCCGAACAAGAGTACCGCCTGATGTTGCAGCAGTTTCCCGAATCCACGCTCGTTCCCCAGGCCAACCAGCGCCTGCGCGAAGTGCAGGAGACGCTGGCATCGCGCGAAACCAACATCGCGTCCTTCTATGGAACGCGCACGCCGCCCAACTATCCCGCCGCCATCGCGCGCTACCAGACGGTCGTAGATTCGTACCCGCTCTACAGTCACATGGATGACGTACTGATCGGCCTCGGCGACGCGTATGCGGCGGAGGCGAAGTTCGTGCGCTCACTTAAGCTTCCCGAAGCAGGCAAGGCGCGGCTCGAAAAGATCTATGACGACGAGGCCCAGGCCGCCTATAACAAGGTTGTGCTCGAGCACGCAGCCGCACTGCACGTTGAAGACGCAAAGGACCGTCTCGTCGGCATGGGTCTTCCCGTCCCGACACCCACGCCGGATCAACTCGCCGCCAGCACCTCGCTTGAGAATAGCCGCGGCCAGTACACACTCTCCAAGCGCGCCATCGGCTTCATCATGCATCAGGCCGACACTGTACCAGCCGCAACCATTGGAGCTCCGCCGCTCGAAGATACGAAGCCCACAAGCGCGGCTGCAGTGGTACGCAAGTCCATCGATGACTTCAAAACTTCGATGAATCCCGCCGCCAATATGGCTCCGGTTGCAGCATCGAGCGGAGCAGGAACCTCCCCAGCCACCGCGGATGGATCTTCCGTGCCGGCTGCCGCGCCCCTCACCTTGCAGGAAGTTCCCGCCAGTACGACGGCCGGCGGCTCTTCCCCCGCGGTCATCAACATGTCGCCATCCTCGCCGTCCTCCGGCGGAACTTCGATGGGCATTGAAATTGTTCGGCCCGACTCGAACTTGCAGCCGATCACCGCGCCAGCTACCCCGCCAGCCTTCCCCGGCACAACCCCGGCCGCGCCCGCAGCTAAGCCCCCGGTCGACACTACCGGAGGCATAGGGCCCCTGCTTCCTGCCAATGCAACGCCGCTGCCTCCCATTGAAAAGGCCGCAACCGCGCCAGACCCGATCAACGACGCCGCATCAAGAAAACAGCCTCCAGCGCAGGCCGCAGTCGCCGGGAAAAAGAAGCCTAAGCCGACCTTCGATAAGGCGGATGAGTCCTCCAGCAAGCACAAGAAGAAGAAGGGTATCGCCAAGATCAATCCCTTCTAGTGTGATGCCTCTGAAGTTTTGAAACAGAAAAGTCGTCATTCTTTGAAACAGAAACGTCGTCATTCTGAGCGAAGCTCAGAATCTCTGTCGTTGTATTTTGGACCACTCCCTAGCCTGCAGGATGGTCTTCGGGTCTAAGATTCAAACGAGGGTTCGCATCGGATGATGGGACACCACGAGCCAATCCGTCGAAGCAATCATGGCTCTACTACTCCTGCGTCTGAGATTCCCGACAAGCTTTACTTCCGCATCGGCGAAGTCGCGCGGCTCTGCGAAGTTCCCGCCTACGTCCTGCGCTTCTGGGAGAGCGAATTCCCGCAGCTCAAGCCCAATAAAGGCGGAACCGGCCAACGTCTCTACCGCCGCCGCGACGTCGAGATGGCTCTCCGCGTCAAGACGCTCCTTTACGACGAGGGCTACACCATCCCCGGCGCGCGCCAGGTTCTCAAGTCTGAGTTCCGTCTGAAGGAACCGCAACTTGCCTTGCCCGGAGCCGACCTTCCCGCGTCCGATGCGAAGCAATTGCGCGGCCTCCGTCGCGAACTCCAATCCATCGCCACACTGCTCGCTCGCCCGATGGATAAAATTCCCGGCGCTCCAAAATCCGCCGCAACGCCGGTGCACACCATACGCACCCCGCGCCGAGCACCCGCCCGCGGAGAGTCCCCCGATATCCCCTTCGATACAACTGAGTAGCGGTCCTCCGAAGACACCCGACGCCGAATATTTGTCATCCCGCAGCGCCCAATGTTTTGTCATTCCGCAGCGCACTTTGTTTGTCATTCCGCAGCGCAGCGGAGGAATCTGCTTGTGTCTTCAACTCATCACTCTAGAATCGAATTATCTTGATGATCCCCCCGCCCTCGTCGAACGCGCCGTCCCGCACAAGCGCAACCCCTTCAAGCACGAATCCGATCGCGGCTTCATCGCGCATGACGTCAGCCTTCAATCGCCAGCACACCGCCAGTTCCGCAGCTATCCTCCTGATGATCAGTGCGCTGCTCTCCGGCCTGCTCGGCCTGATCCGCATCAAGGTCATCAATTCACTCTGGGGCGCGGGCCCTGAGCAGGACGCTTACCAGGCTGCATTCAAACTCCCAGACCTGCTCGCCTACTTCCTCATCGGCGGCGCCGCATCCATCTCGCTGATCGCCATGCTCAACCGCTATTGTGAGGCGGGTGACGAAGAGGGTGGCGACCGCGCA
>JANYLK010000051.1 GCA_025357875.1 Granulicella sp. | reverse complement strand
AATAGGATTCTGCAAGACGGGGCTGCGGAGCTGCTGTTCAGCAACAGCGGCTACACGGGCCATCCAGATGTTCGCCGTCTCCCATACCTTCATGAGATAGAGTCGGTCTGCATCCGGGTAGAGCCGCGCGTTGCAGTCGATCCACCAGATCCTTTGCGATGTGACGATGGCGCCCACAAGACGACCTTCAGCGGCAAAGTCGGGCGCGCCGTACCTCAGACTGAGTTGGTCATCCTTGAAGTAAGAAAGAGGATTGACGCGACAGACGGTGACCCAACTCTGAGAATCTGGTCGATATGCCGCGTGGGTATCAAGCCGCAGTCTAGCCATCTCTCGAAAGCGAAAGACTTCGCCACAGAAGATGGGGGTGAGCAGTGGGCCCGGTTCTGTTGCTCCACCGGGAATGTGGCGGTAGTCTTCATTCATCCACGAAGCGTAGAGGATCGCATCGTCCGGGGCCATGTACTCGATATGCCGCTTTGACAGAGTGTCTCTCTGTTTCGAGAGCTTCCAGAGCATACTTTCCCAGTTTCGTTCGAGCCATTGGAGACGTTCGAAATCGTATAAAGACCAGACCTGCAAGAACCAGTTCGCTGGCAGCTCTGTTGGAATCGCAACTCCGTAGGCGCGGCCCACCCCGAGCATGACGACCAGTGTCAAGCCGTTCACGTAGTCGCTGCGCTTCGCGAGAATGGTCGCCACATGGCGGATGTGATCCGTGACAGCTGTATTGGGTGGACGTGTCGTGTCGAACCCGTCCTTGACCACATCTCTCATGTCGTCGTGGAGCAGAATGAGATGGAAATATCGATTGTTATCGAAGCGCAACACGACATCGGACAGGCCGGCAGGTCGCGGAAGATCATTGAGAGGTTGCTCGTCCGCAACGATAGTCTCGGCTCCGAAATGGCGTCGTGCGTCATCAAACATGCGACCACCCTGTCGACGATTCAACTGGTTGTTGAATCCCCGAATCATGTTTCTGGCATTCAGTTCGCGAAGGGTGGACTCGATCAGAGCATCGGCAACGGAGGCTGGAAATATCAGCAGGTACGCATCTCCGAGGCGGAGAAAAACCTGCTGCCGACTACGCACAAGCGTCGAGTTGGGCGCGTCTTTTCGAAGCTCGTCGAGGGTGAGCGAGAAGTGTCGCAGATCACTCGCAAGGGTGCCCAGGGGAGGAAAATCCACCGCGGTGAACGTTTGTGTGAGGACCAAACGCCACAGGGCCTCGTCGGACTCAGGCAGAATGACAGCCTCGTGAGTGCCTGAACCGGAAGTGAAGCGGTCATATCCTCGGCGTCGGACGAGTTCATCAGAAACCGTCAAAACGGCTTCTGTGATTGAGATAAATGGCGCCAAGCTGGCAGGGCCTTCTGTGAGCGCATCGAGCACATCCTGAAGATAAGCATCCGGGCCACTGAGCGACCCATTGAAGATCAGGCGATTGCCGGTATGCGTCCGCACAAGACCAATGGCAAAATCCTCGGCCGGATCCTCCAAGCGACCCGCCGCAGATTCAGGAATTGATCTGTTCAACCATCGATCGAGATCTGCAATCGATGGTGTCTGTGCCCCTTTGCAGGCAAGTGAAGCGATCAGAATCAATGCGTTGATCCGATAGACTAACGTGTGATTTTCGGCCACACTCGCCAGAACCGCGGATGCAGAAATGACTTTTTCTGGGTCGTAGTTCTGCAACTCTGAGGTCAGGTCCTTCAGATCGGTGCGCAGATCACTGATGCGGAGAGCACTCGGTGAAGGCTGGGATTTAAGGTAGTCCAAGAACGATGAGAGATCAGGGAGCGAAGCTGCGGGCGTTGCCTTGGGGCCGCCATGACATTTCTTCCACTTCTTTCCGGATCCACAGGGGCATGGATCATTTCGACCAATCTTCGTTTTCGCCAATCGAGAACCTCAACCAATCAAGTTTGCGCCGCGAAATCGCGGGGGTCGTAGTTCACATCAGCGAACGAGGCCAATCGAGAACAGATGAGCGACAAGAGGCATCATACCGCTGTACACATGCATTCCCTTCTCATCGCCGAACCGAATGTTGTGCGTTTTGTCGAGACCATTCACCATGCCTATCAGTTTATGTGGACGATCTGCGTTTTTAAGACCTCCCGAGCCGTGTTCCGCATGGGAACCGAGACGTTCTCGTAGAGTACCGGGGCATCAATACTTGCGCTAATACAGATTGGAGACTTGCCTTGGGAGCTATCGCCGATGCAGAGCTGGACTGCCGGGTACATAGAACACATACCGTTTATGTCCAAGAAGTGGCTCCGCCCGGTAGAGCTCCGAGGATTGATGTCTCAGTTGGCGATATCAGGCGGAGTCACTCACTGAACTTTGGTTGGGGTGCGCTCTGAGGCACCATAGGGACCACCACTCGGGGTCATGGAGGCGGATGTCGGTGGGGGACACTTCGCTGCTCGAGGATGGCCTTCATGTTGGCTAGATTGAGCTCGGGGGTACTGTTCAGGCCCGATGCCACCCTGATACCGGAAAACGGTGGTGGAGGGGAGCGGGCAGAGTCTGAGCCGTGCTCGCCGACGCTGGTAACGCGATAGGTTCGGAAAACGCCTTTTGTGTCAGGGATCCTGCCGATACAACCCCTCAACTCCATCCTCTCTACCGCTCAGTATTTGTTTTGCTCAATCCAGTCATCCATGTCCTCACGGTCAAGGTGGACGCGCTTGCCGATGCGGACGACTGGGATGGCCTTGTCGAAGATGAGATGCTGGACAGCCTGCTCAGACCTGCCCAGATACACAGCCGCCTGCCTGACATCGTACAGCCGAGGCTGGACGCCGGGCATGGTCGAGCGCGCCAGCG
>JANYLK010000027.1 GCA_025357875.1 Granulicella sp. | reverse complement strand
CGACCCGTACAAGGCAACCAGCCGCTCGATCTCCCCACGGCTACGACGACCAACCAACACGCCAGCATCCACACTCATCACCAGAGTTCATCACAAACACTTTCCCGCCAACAGGTGCGTTGCTCGGTCGCTTACGATGCATCATCGCAAGACAATTCCTTAAAAGCTATTCGCTGTCGCTGTTCAGGCTCTCAAATATAGGAAGAGACGGTCCGTCAAGTACGACTCGAGACCGGCGCAATTGTCCCTCACAAAATAGTTAAGCGATTGCCTTGCTCGTAGAGACCAAGCTCGATCCCGGTGAATATCATTTGATAACTTAGCCGGGTGGCGTGTTCGGCGGCACTCGCACAAGTATGACGGATTTTTCGTCTAAATAGACGGTCTTCCAGTTTGGGAGCAGGGGCAGTACCGTAGCCATTGGGGATCCACGTTCCAACAGACAAAAGTTGACGTGGTATTTGTCCAAGAGCGAGTCCGGAGAGGATTCGAGCATCGCCCACTTTCCAAACTCGGCAACGATGCCGGTCTCTTCGAACACGTCGGCACGGCCGTCTATAAAATCCGGATACTGCGGCAATGCCCAGACCAGGTAGCCGCCGTCGTCCCAGTCGTTGAGCATTGGGCCGGCGAGGTGACGGCTCTTGATAAAATCGACTGCCTTCACAGGACTGTGTTCTGCCACTTGGCTGACGAGGTTCTCCCGGCTCGGGAGCGCCATGAACATAATCCCAAGGGAGGCCGCGATGAGCACGGCATTAGGCAGAGGACGATCGCGCCGTGCTTGATAGGTGTTTGATGGACTTGCCATGAGCCGCGACAGAATTGGAGCTACAAGAATGCCAAAGGGAAACAGCATCCGCTGGTGACTTACGGCAAGCCATGTAGCCATGATCAGCAATAACAACTCATGAAAGAGGAGTTCAGATCGGCGGGCCACCACCAGCAAGAAGATGCAGGCCATGACCGCCATCAGTGCCAGGCCGCGGCCATCTGAAAGCTGGAGGGGCTGCCACTCGCTTACGGCAGCGATGCTGATTGAAGGAACCATCAACGTCTGCAGCGGGTAGCGAATCAGCTGGAGGCCTGCGGGATTAAGCAATAAGGCAAACGCGGAGGCGACCAGAGCAGCGATCAAAGCTTTGCGGCTGGACGAGCTCCAGCGCACCGCGATCAAGGAGCCACTAAAAAACGCAAAGGCGGAACTGAAGGCGTAGACAGCGGCGACCGCTAGTCCCAGGAAGAATGAGCCGTGACAGTTCACCCAAATGGCGAACAACGGCGGAAGCATAAGGAACCATCGCGGACTTCGCGTCCGACCGAATTGTATAAGCAGAAGTTCGATAACTAGAAGAAGATAGCCGATGAGTTGGGGGCGGATGGAAAAGCCAACCGTTGCGAACAACCAGATCGTAAGTGCTCCGAGAAAGCCAGCTTTTGCGTCTCCTGAATAGAGTGAGCACAGGATGTATCCCGTAACCAACAGTGCCGCGCAAAGGAGGGTTAGCCAGAGCATCAACCCCGAATAGCCTGCCCATCTATATGCGGCATAGATGAATATCTGCGAGAGCCATTCGTGAGGGACGTAAGCGTGATGGTTTGTCGTCCATGAGAACAGATCGGTTCGCGGGATCGCATGGGTGGTCCACATGACCTGACCCATTTTCAGGTGCCACCACATGTCGGGATCGTCAAAACGCGATCTTACCGTCACTGCGGCGAGCATAGCGATGAGGCTGGCGATCATTGCCGGGAATGAGCATAAGCTACGAATGGAGCGGAAGCTCACCGCGTGTTTGCGGTCAGGTACCCGGTATGTGGTGCTCAAGCTATTTCCAGCTTCTGACGTCCGGGCTCTTCCACCAACTCTGGTCCGGTTCTACGGATCAGTCGATGCAGGTAGGCACGTGATATCCCCAAGCTGCGGGCTGCCATAGTTTTATTGCCAGCCTGTTCGCGAACTGCACTCGTAGCTAACTTGAGCTTGTAATCGCGAAGTTGCGTCTCAAATGATCCTGTGGGTTGATAGTCGTAGACACTGACTGCATCCTCCTCGTGGATCTGCGGCGGCAAGTCCGCCACCCTTATTCGCGGGGTACCAGTGAGGATGATTGCGCGCTGTATAACGTTTTCCAATTCACGAACGTTTCCTGGCCACGAGTAACACTCGAGCATCGCCATTGCGTCGGGCTCGAAACTCTCTATTGGTTTTCGGTAGAGGGCGGAGTATTTGCGCAGAAAGTGATTGGCAATCTGCGGCAGATCTTCGCGATGATCCTGGAGCGCGGGAGCTTCGATGCGCATCACATTGATACGATAGTAGAGGTCCTGCCGAAATTTACCTTGGGCGACCATCTCAGTCAAATCCTGATGGGTGGCAAATATGAGGCGAGCATTGAGTGGAATAAGACGGTTGCTGCCGAGCCGGCTGAACTCACGTTCCTGAATTACTCGAAGCAGTTTGACCTGCGTAGACAGGCTCAATTCACCTATCTCATCGAGAAACACGGTGCCTCCCCCCGCCTGCTCAAGCAGGCCTGTCCGGGCTCCAAAGGTACCAGTGAATGCTCCTTTTTCATGGCCAAATAACTCGGCTTCGATGAGCGTTTCGGGAATGGCGCCGCAACTGACGGCAATGAATGGATGGCCTGATCGATCGCCCAGATTGTGTATGGCGCTGGCGATGAGTTCCTTGCCGGTACCGCTCTCGCCGGTTATGAGCACTGAGGCATTGATGCTGGTGACACGGCGGACTAAGTCGTACACCTCCAGCATGCGCGGACTTGAGCCTATCATCCGGTCACAGCTATTGGCGGAATCGATCCGTTCCTGCGCTGTCTTGAGCTCACGCTTCAGCGAAGAGTGCTCATAGGCGCGACGCAACATTTCCTTGAGATCTCGAATGGAAGGTGGCCTGCGGCAATATCCAAAGGCTCCCAACCGCACGAGTTCGGCTGCCGCGGAACGCAGACTGTCATCGGCCATTACGATAGTGAGCGATGAATCGATTGAGGAGATGATGCGCCGGGCGCACTCAGTCTGTTGATGCAGTGTCTCTTTATTTGCATCCAGATCAAGGATCACAAGATCGCAGCTCCCGGTTGAGAGCGATCGTTTGGTCCCTTCTTCACTGGGTTCCCATACAACTTGAAATTCTTTCCCCAAAGCGGAAGACAGAAGCAGCCTTAGGGTACGATCCTGCGAGTGAATCACTACTTTAATCATTCTTAATTCCCCAATCTTGTTGAGGTATGAGTACTGACCATTCGGCTGCTGAACCTGACGGTCCAATCGCAGGGTGGGAGAGAAAGTCCTACATTGTTTATTAACCAGGAGATACATTTCCTATGGCGCTCGCAGTTTGCGGCGGGAGGGCTATGTATGAATAGGTTAGACAGCTCGATTTTTTGCTACGCACTGCTGTTTACTTCGCACTGCTCGGGAGGTTATGGATATAAGCAATTGTTCTGCCAAACTCATTGCGGCATAAAAGATTTCTAATCATCACTAAACGAAGACGCGCGGACGCCCCACGCAAAGTTTTGCGCAACTCTGAGAAAATTATTCCACGATCAATTTTCTGCAGGCTTATCCAATTCTATTTCTGGGCGCTAAGCGGAGTCTTGGTCTATGGCGTCCTCCCAGCTGTGAACCCGTGTGGGTGTATATCTTTTGCTTCACTCCGGAGTGGGCATGTATACAGACGTGAACACCCGGCTGAACGGTACTATCTAAGCCCTTGAATTGATGGGTTGAAGTGCGCCTCTCGTTTGGATTGCGAATTGCACCTCAAGTCGCGAGCCCCGACCGGGGAGCGAGGTTTGAAGATGCATTCGATCGCATGGTGGCCGACAGTGATTGTTCTTACGGTGGCCACTTATACGGATCTGCGCAGCCGGCGCATTCCGAACTGGCTCGTGGGACCGTTTTTGGTTTCGGGGATTGTCGTCTCGGCCTGCGTACATGGCTGGCACGGGATTGGCCAAAGCTTGGCGGGCCTGGGGATTGGAGCCCTGCTGTTCGGAATTCTGGGACTGATGGGCGGGATGGGCATGGGCGATGTGAAGCTCTGCGCGGCCATCGGAGCCTGGATCGGTCCCTCGCAATTGATCGTTGCGATCGTATTGACAGGCATGGTGGGGGGGGTAATGGCGCTTTGCTGGGCTGTCGCGGGCGGATTTCTCGGTGATCTTTTGAGTAACACAGGTGATCTTCTCCTCAGCTTTAAGGAACGTGGTCTTCGGCCCCATCCGCAGATCGTTCTCGACAATCCACTTGCACGCAAGATGCCCTATGCTCCAGCGATCGCAATCGGAACGCTCGTCTCCTTCTTTTCCCAGTAGGATTTGGAACATGCTCAAGGTGAGTCCAGACAAATGTCAGCCTCGATTCAATTCTCGAAGATGCCGGACGCAGCAGGGAGTCGGTCACCTATGAACTCGCCTACGGTCAAGTCGACGGGCGCGCTCGGCGGTGGCCTGTTGTCGATTGCGCTGATCGGTCCTGTCGATGGGCGGCGACAGTCCATTGCCACCGCCCTGGCTGCGCTGGACGGAACGGCTACGCGTGAATTTCCCGCATATCCGGAATTGGACGACATCCCGCGGCTGCTGGATGCGGCTTTCGACGTCATCATCATAGAGCTGGACAGCAGTCCAGAGCATGCTTTGGACCTTGTGGAGACCATCTGCGGAAGCAGCAACGTTACTGTAATGGTCTACTCCGATCAGTTGATTCCCGAGATGTTGGTGCGTTGCATGCGCGCTGGGGCGCGTGAGTTTCTCACCCATCCTGCTACATCCAGCTCGATCGCAGAAGCCATGGTTCGGGCTTCGGTCCGCAGACCCTCCGTCCAACCGATCAAGAAACCGACCGGTAAGTTGCTGGTCTTTGCCGGAGCCAAAGGGGGATCTGGTGTGACAACGATTGCCAGCAACTTCGCGGTGTCGCTGGCCCGCGAGTCGGCACGAAAGGTGGTGTTGATTGACCTTAATCTTCAACTTGGGGACGCAGCGCTCGGCCTCGGCTTGACTCATCAATACTCAACGCTGAATGCTCTGATGAACTTTGAACGGCTGGACTCGAACTATCTGTCCACCTTGTTGGTGAAACATAACTCTGGGCTGTCGGTCCTGGGAGCTCCCGACAGATATTGTTCATCCCAGCTTACGGAAGAAGCTCTTGAAAGGCTTGTGTATGTCGCTCGTCAGGACTTTGACTATGTGGTGGTCGACGCTGGATCGAGATTCGACGTTTCCGCCAAGACCTTATTTGTGGCAGGCTCTACGGTGTACCTGGTGTTGCAGGTCAGCGTAGCGGAACTCCGCAATGCGAATCGTCTTATTTCGGAACTGCTCCTTCTGAGCGGTGCCACGATCGAGGTCGTGCTGAACCGGTATTCGTCTCGTACCCTAAGCATCGATGAAGCAAGTATTACGAAAGCGCTCACAATGGCTCCGTCCTGGAAGATCCCCGGCGACTATCCGGCAGCGCGAGACGCGCAGAACACAGCAACACCATTAGTGCTGGAGGTGTCGGCCATCTCGCGCGCAATTCGCGAGATGAGCAAGTCGGCGAGCGGCGCCAGCGATGCTCCTGAAAAGAAGAAACGTTTTCACTTATTCAAGTAGTGGCATGGTCAGATTTGCGGAGATAAGAAAAAGTGGAACAACCTGAACTTGAGAATCTGAAAACCGACATACATCGGACCTTGATCTCGAAGCTCGATCTGGAAAAGCTTTCTCGCGTCAATACGGGCCAAGCCAGGCAGGCCGTCGCCGCAATGATCAATGAGATCGTCGTAGCTCAACGTGTGCCTTTGAGCTTTGACCAACAGGAGAAGGTTCAGGATGACCTTCTTGATGAAGTCTTCGGTCTTGGGCCCTTGGAACCTTTGCTTAACGATCCCACAATCTCTGACATCCTGGTCAATGACAAGGACCATGTCTTCATCGAAAGGCGCGGGCTGCTGCAACGAGTCAACGTGTCCTTCCGGGATAACCGACATCTACTCCAGATTATTGACCGCATCGTATCGCGCGTTGGCCGCAGAGTGGACGAGTCTTCGCCCATGGTGGACGCACGCCTGCCGGATGGCTCTCGCGTAAATGCCATCATTCCGCCGTTGACGCTTGACGGGCCGGCGTTATCTATTCGCCGCTTTGCCACGGGGCCGCTTACTCCAACCCAGCTTGTGGAGCTCAAGAGCATCTCGGCTGAGATGATGGAAACGCTGGCAGCGGCGGTTCGCGCGCGCATCAGTATTCTGGTTTCGGGAGGTACGGGCGCAGGCAAGACGACGCTTCTAAACATACTGTCCCAGTATGTGCCAAAGGGTGAACGCATCGTCACCATAGAAGATGCAGCTGAACTCCAGCTTGCGATGGAAAACATTGTCCGCTGCGAAACACGCCCTCCCAATATCGAAGGAAAAGGCGCTATCCGTCAGCGCCAACTTCTCATCAACAGCCTTCGTATGCGCCCCGACCGCATCATCATCGGAGAAGTCCGCGGCGAAGAAGCGTTCGATATGTTGCAGGCGATGAACACCGGTCACGAAGGTTCCATGACGACGATCCACGCGAACACGCCGCGGGATGCACTGACGAGACTCGAATCGATGGTCGCCATGAGCAATCTTAACGTCCCTGAGCGGACTGTCCGCCAGCAAATTGCGTCAGCCATCGCCATCGTCGTACAGGTCTCGAGAATGAGCGATGGATCACGCAAGGTAACAAATATCTCTGAGATCACGGGGATGGAAGAAAACGTCGTCAGCATGCAGGAGATATTCAAGTTCAATCGCGAGGGGATTGGCCCGGACGGTAGGGTGGTAGGCGTATTCCAACCGACACAAATACGGCCCAAGTTTTTAGAGAAGCTCCACATCGCCGGAATTTTTCTTCCTCAAGGTCTGTTTGAACAGACACTGGAAGTGAATTGAGAAGGACCAGGTGAACGCCATGCTCATACTAGTGCTCGTGATAATAGTATTTATAGGCGTCTTTACGGTGCTTGCTCTGCTGATGTTGGCGGGTGGCGCAGAAGCATCTCAACGTGCAAAACAAACGCTCATAAATCTCGACACGGCATTGGCGAGCAATCTGCCGCATTTGCGCGAACTCACGATGGATCTGCGCAAGAATGAGAGACTCAGCGCAGTGCCGTGGCTGAATCGCTGGCTACAACAAATAGAACTTGCGCCCCGTGTTCGCCTACTGCTCCAGCAGGCAGATCTCAACTGGACCACCGGACGCTTACTTGTGATGATGGCAACTTGCTTGATCATCCCTTGCTATCTTTTCTTTCTGCGCAGCCACGTAGTGATCTTCTCATTATTTATTGGGGCGCTCGCCGGTTATGCCCCGCTTGCTTTTGTGTTGGCTAAACGGCGAAAGCGCTTTAACGCGTTCGAACAAGGGCTGCCTGAGGCTTTAGATCTCATGGTAGGCGCGCTACGTGCTGGACATAGCCTGGTTGCGGCATTGCGCCTGGTCGCTTATGAGTCCATGGAACCGATCCGTTCCGAGTTTCGGGTTTGCTTTGAGGAACAAAACTACGGTCTTGAACTGCGAGTGGCCATGGATAATCTGGTGAACCGAATGCCTCTGCAGGATCTGAGGATTGTCGTAACAGCCATTCTGATCCAAAAGGAAAGCGGAGGAAATCTTGCGGAGGTCCTCGACAAAGCCGCGCAGCTTATCCGGGACAGATTTCGGCTGAAACGCCAGGTCCGCGTACATACAGCGCAGGGCCGCATGACGGGTTGGATACTTTCCTTCCTGCCTCTGATTCTTGGAGTGTTGTTATACCTAGTCAACCCTGCCACGATGAGCATTTTGTGGACACGTCCAATTGGTCAAAAGCTTCTGTTTATGGCTGCGGGAATGACTCTCGCAGGCGCTGCAATCATCCGCAAGATTGTGAACATGGAAGTTTGAGGAAAAAGCAATGCAAATGGCGATCATCAGCTTTGTTGCGATCTTTCTGCTAATTGGAAGCGGCGGGCTGCTCTTGTTCTACAGGCAGGCGATGATTCAGAGGATTGCGGGGGTTGTAAGCCCTCGTTCCAAGAGAGCCGACTTTATGGACACCATTCAACAGACCCGCTCTTCGCTGGGTGGAATGGTGGAGCGGCTGGATCGTGTAATGCCCAAGAGCGCCACGGAGGTCTCTATACAGGAGAAACGCCTGATCCGTGCCGGCTTCCGCAAGGACTCTGCCGTAAAGCTGTTTTATGGTGCAAAAGTACTTGTCCCTGTATCCCTTTGCATCCTCGCGATCGTCAGCGGCTTTGCTCACTACAGTCCCTTCTTTGCATACGCTTTGTCCCTTGGTGTCGGTTTTTTGCTTCCGGACTTCTGGCTGGGTCGACAGATCAAGAAACGACAGAAACAAATCAGGCTTGGCCTGCCCGACGCACTTGACTTTCTGGTGATCTGCATCGAAGCGGGACTTAGTATGGATCAGGCGACCGCGCGTACTGCTGAGGAATTGCGCATGGCTCGGCCTGCGCTGAGTGATGAATTGGATATCGTCGTGCTGGAGCAACGTGCAGGACGGCTTCGGTCTGACGCGTGGAGACAATTTGCAGAGCGGACCGCCGTGGACACCGTGCGAATCCTGGTGACTGTACTTGTACAGTCGGAGCAGCTTGGAACCAGCGTCGCCAAGACGTTGCGGGTTCACTCAGACACGCTTCGAACGCAGCGCCGGCAACAGGTAGAGGAACAAGCTGCCAAAACCAGTATCAAGCTTGTTTTCCCCCTCGTCTTCTTCATTTTCCCTTCGCTCTTTGTGGTCACAATAGGCCCCGAAGCGATTATTATGGCGGAATCATTTCAGAAATATCTTGGTCACTAGAAAGGAGGCTTCAACGTGGACAACATAACGATCATCCGTACCATTGGCGGCGTTTTATTCGTAGTTGTGCTGATTATTCTCATTCAGCGTCGGCGTACCAAGGTTAACTAGCCGTGATTAGCTCCCGAGTCTGGCAGCTAGCCCGTGGTGCAGGTCGCATAGCGAAAAATTAGGGTTTGCTCAGCAGTATTAATTCGAGCAAATTCCGGTGCGGAGCTTCGGAGCTTACCACGGGCCACCAACAATTGAATGGTAACGGAGTTCAGGACTACATCCAATTTGCTTATTTTTTCTTGTTTATTCAACCAATTTCTAGAGGCATACCTACTGGCAAACTCGCCGATGAGCGGGGGATAAATGAAACGAAGGAAATACTGTATTTACAATCAGACGCGCGAATGTTTCCTCAGCTTAGGTGTAGCTGTTGCTGACACCGCTTTCGCGCGTCTCAAGGGCTTGATTGGAAGGTTCAGCCTGAAGTCCGATGAGGGCATCTGGGTTGTTCCGTCCAGTGGTGTCCATACGTTGGGCGTACTCGTACCTCTCGATCTAATTTATCTCGACAAGGAACATCGCGTCATTCATTTGGTTGAGCATTTCCCTACGTTTCGTATAGCGCCTTTGCGTATCCAGGCGGACAGTGTATTGGAATTAGCTGCTCATTCGATTTATTCGACGCAAACACAGGTGGGAGACCACTTGCTGATCTGTGTTGCGGACGAGATCGAGCAATATTTAATGGCGGCGTCGACGCAGGCGACCGGAACAGGTTGACGTAAGCACTGAGGTAAGCCTTGAAATTTTTTAAGAGTTCGTTCGATTGGCTGTTTTCCGAGAACCGCCGGCACGCCCAACGACACGGGGCTCTACCGTTGGTCGCGTTTTATTGGAACGGCTCGGAATCAGTTGCGCACGCAGTTCTAAATGTGAGCAATGCCGGACTGTACCTCCTTACAAAGGAGCGGTGGTATTGCGGGACGGTGGTCACAATGACGCTGCAAAGAGCGGAGGCAGGGGCCACCGATCCGGAGCGGGCAATCCTAGTTTGCGGCAAGGTCATCCGCTCGGGAGCAGACGGCGTCGGTATTGAGTTCATCTGGCCTGACACGCATAATGATCGACGGACCGGCAACTTCTCGGCCAAAGAAGCAGACATGAAAATATTCAAAGGCTTCTTTAAACGGCTCCGCGCAGACATTCAGCTCAGGGCGGAACGCGGACAGGCACTTATTGAGTACATCCTCCTTTTGCCGATTATCTTCCTGCTTGTGGTGAACATCGTTAACTTTGGCGGATTCTTCTTCGCCTGGACTACTGTGGCGAACGCCGCCCGAGCTGGCGCGGACTATGCGGTTCTCGGAGGCGCATCTGCGGGGTCGCCCGGCCCGCCAACGTGGTCCCAAATCCAGACCGTCATTACGGACGACACTTCCTCTTTACCGAATGGGTCCACCATCTCAGTGAACGCCTGCCAAAACTTCAATGGCACCGTAACAGCGCTTCCGGGCAGCGGAAGCACTTGCTCATCCATCCCAGCAGATCCCGAGGCTACTAACTATGTGCTCACCAGCATCGCAGTCTCGTATACTTATAAGCCGTATATTGCGGCTTTTCAGTTTCCTGCGCTAGGTGTCTTTCTGACGCTTCCGCCGACCACCATCACACAGAAGGCGGTGATGAGGAATATCCAATGAAAATCAGCGAGCTAAGAAGATTCAAGGCCGACGACGGGGGTACGCTTGTCGAATTCGGCTTAGTGGCTGTGATGTTCGTTGTCGTACTGCTTGGCGTAGTTGATATGGGGCGAATGGTCCTGGTCTACACCACCTTGGCGCAATCCGCGCGTGCCGGAGCCAGATACGCGATCGTTCACGGAGCTGACCGTACGGGGGCGGGGCCAAACGGACCCAGTGGCCCTGCGGCAAATCCCATCCAGGTCGTAACTGTAGTCAAGAACTTTGCGAGCGCCGGACCGCTAAATCCTGCAGGTTTGGGTACACCGGCCGTCACCTATGTAAACGGAACTAATACCGTGGGATCGAAAGTGAGGGTCACGGTTACATACACATACGATCCGCTGGTCAGCTATTACAACAGCTTACTGAACGTAACAATGTCGAGTACGAGCGAAGGAATCATTGTGTTCTAAGGAGATTCGCTATGCACATCAAAGTCAAAGATGAGGAAGGTCAGGCGGTCGTTCTCGTCGCGTTAGCGATGAGCATCTTCCTGATCGGTGCCGTTGGACTAGCAGTGGACGGTTCACATCTCTACTCCCAGCGGCAGATGGCTCAGACTGCAGCAGATGCAGCAGCGGTCGGTGGGATGATGAGCATTTTCAACGGCACGAATGTCTTGGGCACAGCCGCCTTCATCTCGACGCAGGGTACCTCATTCACCTGCTCGAGCAAACCGAGCAGTACACCTTGCGCCTATGCCAACAACGACGGTTTCGCGCTGACGGGCGATATTGTGACGGTCAGCTTTCCGACCGACGGGGCTGCGCCTGGAGTGGCTTTTGCAGCCGACGCAACGCACCTTATCCAGGTGACAGTGCAGCGCAGTGTAAGCACTACCCTGTTGCGTTTTCTGGGGCCAACAGCCACTACGGTGCAGGCGACGGCAATGGCAGCGATCGTATCAGTTGAGTCGCCTACCCCGCTCACCATAACCGACCCAGTCAACCCGAATTCGCTCACCGCCGTCGGAAATCCAACGATCACGATCTGCGGTGGCCCAAGTCGGAGCGTCCAGGTCAACTCGAGTAGTACGACGGCGTATACCGGAGGAGTCAAAATCGACCTCTCGCATGCTGGTCCCGCCGATCCGGGGAACTGCACTACCGGGACGGGGGCGGGGTTTGGCGTATTTGGCGGGGACCCTACGGATGCGGCTACGGGCAATGCGGTGAATCTCGGATCTACTGGTCAATATGTATCACCTTCATCCCCCGTTCAGGATCCGTTTGCAGGCGTGACTCCACCAACCCCACCAGTCACAATAGGCACCAAAAGGACCATCACAACCAGCGGGGTGGACGGTTGCGTTACTGCCCCTTGCAGCGAATATTCACCGGGTCTATGGTCAGGCGGACTCACCATAGGTCCGTCGCCCTCCACTGTGATCTTCAAGCCGGGAGTGTATTACGTGCTCAATGGCGGTTTTAATTTAAAGAACGCGACTGGGGGTGGCGTCAGCAATAGTGCGATGTGCGTCGGTTGTACGCCTGACCCAAGCACCGGAAACGGACTGCTCTTTTACGATACGGGTACGGTCTCAGGCGGCTTCGCAAATTCCTCGGGCTTCCACATCACTACCGGGAACAACGTTTCATTCGTGGGGCCTACCCTGACCACCACTAACTCTAAGGGCCAGACTGTACCGAGTTCGCCGTATTACAACATCGCCATGTGGGAAGATCGAACAGCAATTGCGCAAACACACGCGCTCGGGCAGGGCACCGGTTGCTTCACCGTAACTGGCTCCATCTATATCACCAATACGTTGGCGATAATGCAGGCCACCCCAGCGGGGGCACACGTTCAGGTGGTTAATTACGGTGGCAATCCCTGCAGCACCACAGCGACCCAGGGCGACATTGTGGTGAGTGATCTGAGTCTTAATGGCCATCAAGCGGCAATCACCATGAATCTTTTGCCCTACGGTTTCCTTTTCATTCGCCAGGTAGCACTCGTGCAGTGAGGCGAGTAAGACTCAGCGTTGGCTGCGGCTGATCGCGTTGGAAGATGCCCGCCTTACTCGAGTTCCTCAGGGATTATCAGCAGGACCTCGACCGCGGCTACCTGCCCGTTTTGATGAGCCGGCCGAAACTCCCACTGCTGCAGCGCGCTTAGCAGGAACTTCACCTTAGCGAACTCGGATGGAAACACCAGAGCCAGACGTTCGAACTTACCTTCTGTGTTTACGAAACCATGAACCAGCAAAGCATCGGAGTTATAGTCTTCAGGGTCGAAGCGTGGCCGCACCATGTCGTAGGGCCATGGTGCATCCGGCCGAGTTGAACCAGCCGCTATTTCAGTCGGAAGCGAGTATTGCAGGATCCAATTTTTACCACGTCCCACGTGCAGATAAACGGAGTAGATAATCCTTCCGTTCCAGACGTTGACGATCTCGGGATATTGCTCCGCCAGCGACGATCCCACCACGACGACTCCGAACTGGCCATCCTTTGGCAGGCTCACGTGCGTGACCGGTCCCAGATTCGCTAAGCCAGAGCCGACCGAAGGCACCGCACCCGGATTCGTCGGCACCGCAGACTTCGAGCCAGTCTGCGCTATAGTTGCGCTTCCGGGGCCGACTTTATTCGGCAACGCAGACGGATTAGGAGATGCCCCTGTAGCCTGCGCGGGACCGGCCCCGGGCCGATTGCTGACCTCACTGCCGTTTTTTGACTCTGACTGAATTACTCCATGGCCCGCAGACATTGAGTTGGACTGCGAAGGCCGCGGGGTTGCATTCGCCAGCGGAATCGCAACTGGACCTGCCGTCTGGAAGTCCGACAAAGACATGATGCGGGCGGGCGCAGGTACCGGTGCCAGCTGGGGTACGGTGCTCGGCAGCACGGGTGCGGGTTCTGGTGTGATGACGACGATGGGAGTGGTGGTACTCGCCGGAAGCGATAGAAGCACAGGCGTAACAGTGGTTGCCGCGAGACGAATGTCTGCCGTCCTGAGCTCGCGATTGGGGGGATCCATTGTTGCGCGAAGCTGCGCAGCGATAGACTTCTGGGGCGGAGCCTGAATAACTACCTTGATGGGCGAGTTATCCGGAGTCCACATAAAAGCGGTGGGCACCGGGGTCTTATGCAGCAGAACAACATCAAAGAGCGCGTCTGGCTGCACCAGTATCTGCTCCTGATGCACGGGCTTGGGCAGTTGTGCTGGTGCAGACGGCATGGGGGCGGGAGCTTCGTCGGCCGGTAGATCGCGAGCCGAAGCGGTTTGCACTTCAGGGTGCGACACACCCGGAGCCGTCAGCCGCTGCGTTTGTGGGACAGTGGCTGAGGCGTCTAATACGCGGACCGTGAAGCGCGGAAGGGTCGACTTGATTTCGATCCGCGGCGTGTGATTCAGCCCGAGGATGAGCCAGGCGCATCCGGCGATGTGCCCAAGGACCGAAACAAGATACGCGGCCGAGCCCCCTTGAGGAACGGGAGAGGGCGCGAACAGCGTAATCAGACTGTTAGACTTCATCGTCCGTTCATCTCCTGGGTGCCGCTACGCCAAGCTGGGACCGTCCCACTAAATTTCGGTAGCCGCTGGCAGCGTCTGTGTGGGGACTTCTGCGACTAAGAGTAGCAATTGACACACCATATTTAAGTATCCCAAGTAACTGGAAAATAGGGCGCTGCGGGATTGCGCGTGTCTCCCGGGCTACACAGGTCGGGCAGGTGGTAAACAAGCGTTCACACTCCCGCGAAGCCGATCCATGTAAACCTTTGATTCAATGGCACTCTGCGCCCTTCGTATTTGGCAAGGGAATTGCCATGGGAGATATGAAGGCGGAACTCGCCGGAGACTTAGCTTCCATGGGGCTCGTTAATGAACAGAAGAGTTCAGGTTATTCTTTTGAGCGCTTTTATAGTTGCTGCACTTTGCAGCTACTTGGTCTACCGCGTCGTCGGTAGTCGACTCGTCACGGCGCAACAGCCCAAGACCACCCAGATCATCGTTGCTGCCTCCGATATGAAACTTGGGAGCGTTATCCATGACACTGATCTTGGGACCACGGAGTTTCAAGGGGATCTGCCCAAAGGTGCAATCCTTAGCCGTCCGCAAGCAGTGGGTCGCGGCGTAATCTCCGACCTATACAAGGGAGAGCCCATTCTGGAGAGCCGCCTCGCAGCGCCTGGAGCGGGTGGAGGGCTGGCAGCAACTATTCCCCCCGGAATGAGGGCATGCGCGATCAAGGTCGACGATGTAGTTGGCGTCGCCGGGTTTGTTACTCCGGGTATGAGAGTGGACGTCTTGATCTCCGGCAATCCGCCCGGAGTAACGGATGTTAGTTTAGGACCTAAAGTTAAGACGTTGCTGCAAAACATCCAGGTTCTCTCCGCCGGAACCGATATTCAACGGGATAGTGAAGGCAAGCCACAGCAGGTACAGGTGGTCAACCTCCTGGTGACCCCGGAACAGGCAGAAGATCTGAGCCTTGCGAGCAGCCAGACACGCATTCAGCTGGTTTTGCGAAATCCGTTGGACACCGATATCGCTAAACCGCCGGGTACCGCGGTCTCTACTCTCTACCAGGACAAGAATGCTGTACTGCCCGCCTCGAAGCCTCAAGTCGTTCGGGCGGCCGCACCTCGCGTTGGGCCCAGGAAGCCAGCTGAGGTTTATGTTATCCAGGTCTACAACGGGACCAAGCAGAGCGAACAGAAGTTCAGTCCGAGCGAGGGCAAACAGTGAAAGCAAGAATCGGTATTTCCATTGCTTACTTCTGCGTGTTCTCAACCCTGTTAGCCGCCACCACGCCGCTCTGGAGCCAGACTCCTGCTGCGCCTGCTCCTCCGGCCGGCGCCTCGGCTGAGGACTCAGCGAACGACCTGGTGGTCAACGTGGGGAAATCCGTGCTCGTTGATTGTGCCCAGCCCATTGCTAGGATTGCGGTGGGATCCAGCGATGTCGCCGAAGCCACCGCAGTGAGCCCGACTGAAATCATGCTGAATGGAAAGGCGGCCGGCGAGACAAGCCTGATCGTCTGGCAGCGTGGTGGCGGGAGACAGTTTTTCAACGTTCAGGTCCGAGCGAACAGCTTTGTTGTGAACGACCGGCTCGACTCCTTGCGCAGAGAGCTGCGCACTGAACTACCGGGACAGAACCTTCGTGTCACGTCAGAAAGCGGATTGGTCTTCCTTCGTGGAACGGTCAAAGACCTCACCAGCTCGGAACGGGCAGTCCAGATTGCATCCACAGTAGGCAAGGTGGTCAACTTGCTTTACGTAAATGTCCCGCCTGCAGCTCCCCAGATATTGCTCAAAGTGCGATTCGCGAGTCTCGACCGCTCCCGGATGAATCAACTTGGCATCAACCTGTTTAGCCTGGGCGCAGCCAATAGCATCGGCTCAGTCACTACGCAGCAGTTCTCGCCTCCGACTATCACAACCGGTACCCCAGCGAGCGGAACCACAAGCGGGACACCGGCGACTGCATCGCTGACCAATCTGCTCAATCTGTTTATCTTCCGCCCCGATATCAATCTTGGCGCCACGATTCAGGCATTGGAAGCGCAGCAGATTGTTCAGGTCCTGGCTGAACCAAATATCATGACAACGAATGGAAAAGAGGGAACTCTACTCGCCGGTGGCCAATATCCGTACCCGGTCATACAAGGCACTTCGGGAAGCGGCAACGCTGTAACCATTCAGTTCAAGGAGTTTGGCATACGCCTGAACTTTATCCCGACGATCACTCCACGCGACACCATCCGCCTTCAAGTGGCGCCGGAGGTCAGTTCACTTGACTTTGCAAACGGCGTGACGATATCCGGATTTACAATTCCTGGCATCGATGTGCGCAAAGTCAAGACCGAAGTTGAACTTAGCGAGGGCCAGAGCTTCGCCATCGGCGGCCTTCTGGACAACCGGGAAAGCCAGGTGCTTTCGAAGATTCCGTTTATTGGCGATATCCCCATCCTCGGCAAGTTCTTCCAGTCCATCTCGAAGACCAAGAGCAATACCGAACTGATCGTGATCGTGACGCCGGAGATTGTGAACCCAATACCCGCGGGCGGGCCACTACCTGCAATCAAGTACCCTGAAGCCTTCTTGCCGTCGGCCTCGGGGATACCCATGATGACGCCGGAAATTCCAGCAACTGCAGCCAAAGTGCCCGTGCCCACGATGCCCGTGGAAAAGTTGATCCAGAGTATGCAACCGGAACAACCGCTGGTTGTAGATAGCACGGCGTCTTACGGAAATGCCGGCGCGAGTACGAGTCAAACTGCGGCACCACAATAATTCTGCTGTTGTGCACATCGTGATCTGACTCCGCAAGGTGGAGTTGCGAATGAACAGCATTCTCGACGCAAGCCGATCGGGTGAGCGACTGGAGCAACGGACGCCAGCCAGGCATTTGCGTTTAGCCACTGAATTCATAGTGGTCGCCATCTGCATCCTTGCCTTCCTAATGTCGGCATCAGGCCTGTGTGCGTCCTTGTTCGCTAATGGCGCCGCGGGTCAAAGCGATTTCGTCACATATTGGGCTTCCGCACATCTTGCCCTCCAGCGAGCGAACCCGTACGACGAACACGCCACCGCGGATCTGGAACGCTCTGCGGGCTTCCCTTCCGACGAACAGACATTGATCATGCGCAATCCCCCCACGGCGCTGCTCCTTGTCCTCCCCCTCGGTTTTGTGGGACCCCGATCGGCGTTGCTGCTGTGGACGCTCGCGTCGCTTATCAGCCTGGTGATTTCAGTACGGATGGTTTGGATCATGCATGGGCGGCCAGAGACCCCGCTGACCCTGCTCGGATATACATTCGGGCCCGCGATGGTGTGCCTGTTAGTTGGCCAGATGTCAATCTTTGTGTTGCTGGGCCTGACCCTCTTCTTGCGCTTCCATAGATCGCGCCCGTTCTATGCCGGGGTCTCCCTTTGGTTATGCCTGCTCAAGCCACACCTGCTTCTGCCCTTCGGTGTCGCTTTGCTGACATGGGCGATTGTCACCCGAAACTACAAAATAGTCACCGGGCTCGCCGTTGCGCTGGGCATCAGCTTTGCAATTGCGCTTGCCCTTGATCCGCCCGTCTGGTTTCATTACCAGCAAATGATGGCGATTCAACGAGCGGACCGCGTGCCTATCCCTTGCTTAAGCGTCGCCCTGCGCCGCACTCTCAGCCCGGAGACTACTTGGCTCCAATTTCTGCCCGTCTTGTCCGGCATTTTGTGGGCGCTCATGTACTATCGCAGACACCGCGGCGACTGGGATTGGATCACGCATGGCTCGCCCTTGGTGCTGCTCTCGGTGATGGTCGCGCCTTACGTATGGTTGGTAGACCATGCGATTGTAGTTCCCGCCCTACTCCATGCCGTCTACCTCACGCGCTCGCGGGCGGTGATTGGGCTGCTTGCCTTAGCGAGCGCCGCTATCCAGGTAGGCATCTTCAAAGGTGGAACCCAGATGCTTCATTCAACGCTCTATCTGTGGGCTGCACCTGCCTGGTGTATTTGGTATGTTTTCGCAACACGCTTGGCCAATGATTCGAAACCGATCCTGGCAATGCGCGGAGCGACACCATGAACTGCGTATTGGACCAGTTATCAATAGCCTCAACCAAGAGGGTGCCCCAGGCGAGCCTCCCAAAGTTCCTGGCTGCCATGGCTTCGCTGGCCATTCCAGCCGGAATCCAGACGTTTGCGATGACCAGCTACAACGCGTCAAATCGCGATTTCATATGCTATTGGGCGGCTGGCTAACAACTCGCCCACCACGGAATCCATGCCTCTTGCTTCGGCCGTTCGCTTGTATTGCGGCCTTAGCCTTAGACGAGGTGGTTGCGGAGCCTGCATTAATTCCGGGTTTTACATCTGGATAGCCGGCGTGGCTTGCGTGGTACCGTCACCACCCCCGCCAACCTGGATGAGGGGGCCCAATCAGAAATGGCATTGAAAACGCCCGAAGACCATCTTCTTTACCCCAACCGGCCCCAACTGGACTAAATGGTTACTTTCGAGTCTGTATACACGACGCATCGATCCCAACCAGCTGTATACACCCGTTAACAGCGCAAAACCATGCACAGGACTGCAACTCAAGGATTTGCAACGACATCGATGTAACACGTAAGTGGCACGACGCTTGCATATGTAGTGACTATCAGCCCAGGCTGCCGAAACAAATCTATTCAGGGAGAAAACAAATGAAAAATCGTTTTTTGATGCTTTCGATCAAGATTCAAAACATGCTGAGCCGCGAAGAGGGTCAGGATCTCATCGAGTACGCTCTGGTTGTTGCTCTTATCGCCTTCGCCGCGACTGCAGGCATGAACACGCTTGCAGGCAATATCAACACTGCATTTTCTCAAATCGGCGCCAAGCTGACCAGCTACACCGGTTAATTCGGATCGCCTCAGAGGTAGACTGGGCCCGCTCTGCTCTTGCGGGGAGACACAATCGGATTTCATTCGTTGCCGATTTGTCTCCCCTTCCTTTTCCGGGCACGGGACAACTGAAAGGAACAATAGAATGAAGATCAACGTGAGCATGAAGAAACTGCGCACAGCCGTACACAATGTCGCGACCAATCAGGATGGCCAGGATCTGATTGAATACGCATTAGTTGTTGCGCTGATCGCTTTTGCGGCAACCGCTGGCATGAGTACCCTCGCCGGCAATATCAACAGCGCATTCACTTCAATTGGCGGCACACTCACGAGCTATACCGGCTGATCGGAATCATCCTGCCGGGAGCGCCTTCGCCACATAGCTAGAAATCTGGAAGTAGAGACATGCTCGTATCCGTCGTCATACCGGTGCTGAATGAAGCAGAGGCAGTACCGCTGCTTCTCTCGCGCCTGCACAGCATACTCCACGGCTTGTCTTGGGAGATTGTGTTCGTGGACGATGGCAGTACGGACGCTACGTCGTTCCTGCTGGAGCAAGCAGCTCTCGAAGATCCTCGCGTCAAGCTGCTGCGCTTTAGCAGGAACTTCGGTCATCAGGCAGCGGTAACGGCCGGCTTGGACTTTGCCAATGGCGATGCCGTCATCGTCATGGATGCTGATCTGCAGGATCCTCCCGAGCTGTTGCCCCAGATGTTAAATCTCTTCGCTCAGGGTTTCGACGTCGTCTCGCCGCAAAGAATCTCGCGAGAGGGAGAGAGCCGTTTCAAACGATGGAGCGCCGCCATCTTTTATAGACTGCTGTCGAGCATGTCGAGCCAAAAGCTTACGCCCGACGTGGGCGACTTCCGGCTCTACAGCCGCCGGGCAGTGCGTGCCATTCGTTCTTTGCGAGAGCAGCATAGATACATGCGCGGCATGGTGGCATGGCTCGGCTTGCGCGAAGCGGTGATCCCGTTTGCGCGTTGTTCGCGTGCAGCCGGTCAGACCAAGTATCCGCTGATGAAGATGCTTCGCTTCGCATGGACTGGCATCTCGTCCTTCTCCGCTTTTCCATTGCGCATCAGCGTCGGAGCAGGATGTGTCCTCAGCTTTGCGGGTTTCACGTATCTGCTGCGAGTCTTGTATCTGGCACTTTTTACCACCACGCTCGTTCCAGGGTGGGCGTCTGTGGTCGCCATGCAATGCGCATTCTCTGGAGTGATTTTGCTGGCTCTCGGCGGAATAGGCGACTATCTGGCAAAGACCTACGAGGAAGCGAAGGGGCGCCCACTTTACGTGGTGACCGAAGCCTGCAATGTCGAGCTCCCCGCCACCTCTTTGAGCCGCGCCGTGATTCTCGCGGAGCCGTGGCCTTCCGTCAGTGTCGATTCGGCCAACGCTGATGTTCCCCAACTTGGGGCTCGCCACGAATCTGCATACTCAGCGAAGTAGGGTCGCGATATGAGGGTGACAACCGCCTCTCCAATTAGCTCCTCTTCAAGGCGTACCGCTCCGGCAGCAACGCTGAAGAGCTACCTAGTTTTCAGCTTCTGGGCCGCTCTGTATATTCTCCCGCTCATCCGTCTCTATCTAGTCGGAACGGACGAGGGAACTTTGGACTACGGGGCAGTTCGGGTCTTTCACGGGCAGGTTTTCGCGCGCGACTTCTTCGAAGTGATGGGACCGGGCACCTTCTATTGGCTGGCGGGATTTTTTAAGTTGTTCGGCGTCAGTTTTCTCGCTACACGAATATGTTTGTTTATCAGCTCGATTGGATCTGCACTCTTGCTTTACTTTCTCTCGCGCAGGGTGTGCAAGACGCACCGGATGCTGCCGGCGATTATTCTGGCAAGCACCATCTTTCCCGGGCTGTGGCCAGCAACGAGTCACCATATCGACAGCACGTTCTTCGCTTTGCTCTCCGTCGCCTGTATCGTCCTCTGGAGTGACCGTCGCGGGAACATCCTCTTATTCTCGGCGGGTGCGCTCGCCGGTATCACCACGACCTTTCTGCAGCCCAAGGGATTGTTTGTTTTTCTTGGATTCGTGGTGTGGCTGACCATCTTAAGCCGGCGTCGGATGGCGTCCATGTCTTCGCTTGGAGTAATCGCATTCGGTTACCTCAGCGTTGTCGGGCTGGCCGTCCTTTACTTCTGGAGCAAAGGAGCTCTCGCCAGCCTTGTCTTTGCCAACTTTACGTGGCCTTCGCAGCACTATGGGACAGTAAATTCGGTTCATTACGCTCACGGACTGTTTTCGAACTACTTCAAAGTCTGGTATATCAACGAGCCCGGATTTCGCTGGACCCTCGCACTGGCAGTATTCATCATTATTCCTTTCCTATTCGTCACTTTGCTCCCTGGACTTCTGCTGGCGGTTGGAGCGCGCTTCCGTTGGGACCTTGAGAATCCTGACATACTGCTTTTCTGGCTCTGCGGAATCGGTATCTGGTTGTCGGAACTCCATCGCATGGACATCCCACGGCTTGTCTTTGGATCCCCTTTGCTGATTATCCTTTGCATTTACTTCCTGACACAGTACAAATCCGCGATCGCCAGTTTATCTCTGCAAACGCTCGCGATGAGCGGGCTCTGTCTCGCAAGTTTCAACGTGATCTGCTCGACGCTTGCCGCCAACACCATACCCACGCGAGTCGGCGCAGTCAGAATGCTCAAGGAAGCTCCGGTGATTGCCTATCTTGACCAGCATGTGGCGCCCGGTGAAGAGATCTTTGCTTACCCTTACTGTCCGCGCTACTACTTCCTTACCTCCACCATCAACCCGACTCCATATAGCATTTTGGTTTACAACTACAACACTCCATCTCAATTTCAGGATGTAGTTCGCGTTTTGGAGCTGCGCAAAGTGAGATACGTTTTGTGGGACAGCGATTTCGCGCAGGGGACAGCGGATGCGTTCCCAGGAGCCAATAAACCACCCCCGGGCGGTCTGGTCATCGAACCATACCTCGAGTCGCACTACAAACTGGTGCAAATCGTCGGCGGAATTCGCATCATGGAACGGAATCCGGTCACCACTCTCAACTCCACGATTAGGCCGAGGTAGAAAATGGGTGTGACCTCAACTTCCGCGGTCCTACAAACAACTGGCGTGACGAGCTCGAGTCACCGGCATCTCTGGAGCTATCTGCTATTTGTACTCTGCGTCGGCACATACCTGTTTCCGTTTATGCGTCTTCTCCTACTGGGAACAGACGAGGGTCTGCTCGTTTCGGGCGCAGTCAGGGTTGCTCATGGGCAGGTATTCGCACGCGATTTCTTTGAGATCGTTGGCCCCGGAACCTTCTATTGGCTGGCCATGTTCTTCAAACTATTCGGCGTGACCTTTCGGGCAGAGCGTCTGTGTTTGTTTGTCACATCGCTGGGAACCGCTCTGGCTATTTACTTCCTGACACGCAGGATTTGTGAACGCTATCAACTTCTTCCCTGCATAATTGTGGCGGGCACATATTTTGGAATGGTATGGCCCACAATCAGCCATCACGTTGACAGCAACTTCTTCGCATTACTATCCGTCGTAAGCATGGTTCTATGGAGCGACACGCGCAAGACCGTTCTGCTGTTCTCCACCGGCGCATTGGCAGGAGTTACAAGCTGTTTCCACCAGCCGAAGGGGTTTTTCCTGTTATGTGCGTTTGAGCTTTGGCTGTGGCTACAATACCGGAGGCGCTCTTCGTCCCTATCATCGCTCAGAGTGGTTTGCACGGGATATATCGGCGCGTTTGGCATTATGCTGGTCTATTTTTGGGTCCACCACGCCCTCTGGGATTTGATCAATGCAAATTACATCTGGCCATCGATACACTACGGGCCCGCCAACGTCGTCACCTATGCTCAAGGCATCTTCGTCCAATACTGGGCAGTCTGGGCACCCGCGCCAGCAATAAGTTGGCAAATCTTGATTGCGTCGATTCTAATTATCCCCTTCCTGCTTATTGCTGCAATCCCAGTTCTGTTGCCTTTGCTGTCCGTTGCAATCAAGCCTTCCTGGACAGTGGAAATTAGCCTGTATTGGCTTTGTGGATCGGCAATGTGGTTGGCCGAGATTCATCGCAAGGATATTCAGCACCTCGCCTTCGGATCGCCGCTGCTCGTTATCTTATGTGTTTACTATCTGGGGCTGTACCGGACAAAACTCTCCGACTTTGCACTTCAATGTATCTCGGTGAGTGCGGGCTGTCTCGCCTGCTTCAATCTGTTCCTTGTTCTCAGCGCACATCCTTTTCTCACACGTGCCGGCTCAGTAGGTGTATTCAAGGATGATCCTGCCGTAACATTCCTTGACGGGCACGCGCTTCCCGGACAAGAAATCTTCGTATATCCATACTCGCCGATGTACTACTTCCTTTCGGGCACAACAAACCCCACGCCCTGGAGTGGTTTGGGATACAACTACAACAGTCGACGGGATTTTCAAGAGGTCGTCCAAATATTGGATCAACGTCGAGTTCAGTTTGTCGTATGGGATACGCTCATGGAAGAGAGAGCTATTGTGTTTTCTCCTTCGATAAAACGTGCGCGCCCCGAAGAGCGCATTATCGAGCCCTACTTCGAGTCTCACTACAGGGTCATCTGGGAGCAGAACGGTATACGCATCATGGAGCGAATGTAGCGATGCCTTCACCCACCGATCCGAAGCAGTCGCCTGAATTCGACCAGTATGCTCCCGCTTACACCGAGTTACTGGAAGATCCACTCCGCGAACGCTTCGCTCGCGACCCTCTCCATTTCCATCGCAGAAAATGGTTGCTGATCGAGGCGATTCTGAAGCGTCTCAGCGTAACCCCGGAAACGCAGAGATGGCTGGATGTTGGCTGCGGCCAGGGACAGTTGCTGCAACTAACTGGCAAAAAATTCAAACAGGCGACCGGCTGCGATCCATCCGCCGTGATGCTTTCTTCCAATTCTTCTTTCATGGTGCAGCAGCAACCTTCGCCGGTTGAACTGCCTTTTGCCGATGGCTCATTCGACTTCGTCACCGCCGTTTGTGTTTACCATCACGTGCACGGCAAAGACCGCACTCTACTCACCGATGAGATTCGCAGAGTCCTGGCTCCTGGAGGGCTTTGCTGCATCATCGAGCACAATCCCTGGAATCCGGTGACGCAGGCTATTGTTCGACGGTGTGCCGTCGACATTGACGCCGAACTGCTTACTGCACCTCAGACGCGTCAACTCATTCAACGATCCGGTTTGGAACCTCTAGCAGTTGAGTACTTCCTCTACCTACCCGAATCTCTCTTTCGTTTCCTGAGCCCAACGGAAGACCTGTTACGCAAGATTCCACTGGGTGGACAATATGCCGCCGTCGCGCGGGCTCCCGTCCGCTCTCTTCAAGCGCGACAAATTACGCCCGGGCAAGAATCCGGCAGTCAGTAGCCGGAATAAGCCCCAATCCATCAGTGTTCCCACATATAGCGACATGCCGCTCCACGCGCCTGATCTGCAGATCAACATCACTACAAGCCTATTTCAATTGGTTTCTGCATCGTCCCAGGGCAGACGTAACTTGCGTGACACCCATGACTCGGAGGTGTTATTCCCTCCGTGGCGGTGGTGTTCGACTATCTATCTGTGATCATTTGACGTTGCACGTGGGTGCTCCACCTCGAGATGCTGCCCTCCTTTTAGTCAGCAAGATTATCTCGGCCGCACCGCGAGTGCATCCAACGGTGGTTTGAGGAATAGCACCGAATGACAATGCTCCTTCAACTTATCCTCGTGCTCGGCTTGATGGTGCTGGTGCACGAGTTCGGGCATTTCGCCGCGGCCAAATTGTTTGGCGTCCGTGTTGAGTCTTTTGCCTTCGGCTTTGGTAGACGCCTTGCTGGCATACGACATGGCGGCACAGACTATCGAATCAATCTTTTGCCGTTTGGCGGTTACGTCAAGATGGCTGGCGAGTTACCTGGCCAGGGGAACAGCGGCGACCCCGGCAATCTCAACAACCATCCCCGTTGGCAGCGCGTAATCATCACCCTTGCTGGCCCGATCGCGAATTTCATCTTAGCGTTCTGCTTGATGACATGCGCTTTCATGCTGCACACGCAGGTAGACCCATACTCCTCGGGGCCTGCCGTAACAGATTACATCTCGCGATCAACACCAATTGCCGCCACGGGCCTCCGCACCGGCGATACCATCTCCCACTTTGACACCATCGATAACCCAACGTGGGAAGACATTTTCAACCATGCATCTCTGATCCCAAATCGAACCGTTCTGCTCTCATTCATCCAAGACGGACGGCGCATGGACACAACGTTCTATCTCTCCTTCGCTGGGCACCCCGAAGACTTCAATGTTCAATCAGCTCTTGAGCTCGGCCTGGTACCCAGGATGCAGAGCGAGCCCATCGAAGTCGAGTCGCTCATCGCGGGCGGTTCATCCCAACGTGCAGGGTTGCTGAAGAACGATCAGATTGTCAGCGTTAATCGGCTCCCGATTCGATCCATGCCCGCCTTGTTCTGGTATCTGCGGGACCATTCAAGTGAACCAGTCTCGCTGACAGTGCTCCGTAATAAGCAACACCTGAATCTACAGGTAACGCCTCAAGCTAGCACCTTGGGCGACGGCCTCATCTGCTATCAACTCGGATTTACCGCCAGAGGTTCACGCGGAGAGTTCCAACATCTCGCCTTTGCTTCCTCTCTGGCAGCGTCGTACCAGTTCAGCAGAAAAAATTCGCTGCTCGTGGTCGACGTGTTAACCAAATTGTTAGAACGCCAGACCTCGGTTAAGAATCTTTCAGGCCCAATCGGCATCGGTCAAGCCGTCCATCACGCAGCTGCGGCGCCAGGGTGGTTGCCACTGATCGCGACGATCGCCACGATCTCAATCAACCTTGGAATCTTCAATCTGCTGCCGTTCCCGATCCTCGACGGTGGAATGATATTCCTTTTGATCGTCGAGGGCACATTCCAACGCGACCTTTCCGTTCAGGTGAAGAAGCAGATTTACCATGCCGCCTTCGTCTGCATTGTGCTCTTCGCCGTGATGGTCATCTTCAACGACATCACGAAACTTCCCTTCGTCCTGAAGCTAAAATCCTAGCCGGCAATTGTTCCCTTATGTCCGAAGGCACTTTTGTGCTGGTTAAAGAAAGTACCTTCTGCCGGACGACCTCTTTACATTTCTCGCGAGCCGGTCCCCGGTCTAGCAATCGTCTTATGTAGGAAGATTGCCCAGTCGCGCTGTTCATCTGGCGGGAAGATTGCTCTTCGGGGGCTCGGGCATGAGATGGCGCATGCAACGGGTAACCGCCACATGACCGCTGAGTTGAGCGGTATGGCTGATCCGCAGTACGACTCTAGGGAAGAGCGGAGAGTCATTCTTAATTATGAGAACCCGGCTGCAAGACAACTCGGTGAGTCAACACGAAGCAACCACGGAGGTAATCCTTACAATGTGGCTTCGCCAACGTCAATTATTCCTGCATCGTAAGCGACCGAGCAACGCACCTGTTGGCGGGAAAGTGTTTGTGATGAACTCTGGTGATGAGTGTGGATGCTGGCGTGTTGGTTGGTCGTCGTAGCCGTGGGGAGATCGAGCGGCTGGTTGCCTTGTACGGGTCG